>NZ_JBDLBQ010000005.1:0-211839 GCF_046255015.1 Finegoldia dalianensis | reverse complement strand
AGGAGATAAGATTAAAGGACTAGAAGAAAAACAAAAAGCTTCTGAAGAAGAAATTAAAAAGCTAAAAGAAGAATTAGATAAGAAAATTGAAGAAGCAAAGAAGTTAATCGAGGAAGCAAATAAAAAATCGAAAGAAGAACTTGAAAAACAATCTAAAGATGAAAAAGACAAAAGTCTAAACCAAGACTTATCTAAGAAATTAGATGAACTTCTAAAACTCCAAAAAGAAAACAAAGAGAAGAAAGAAGATGAGAAATCTCAAGACAAAAAGTGGGACGAACTTTTAAAAGCTGATAACAAGAATATTCTAAATCAATTTGATCTTAACAAGATGAAAAAGCAAGAGGAACAACAAGGCAAAAAACAAGTTAAAGATGAAAAAGAATTTGCAGTTTTCCAAGTAGACAAAAACTTCTATAACATTATAAAAGATGGAAAGAAAACTACTGTGTATATGGATGTAAAAGCATATATTAAGGATAATCGCATTATGCTACCTGTTAGATATGCAGCCTATACTCTTGGGTTTAATGTAGAATATGATGATAGTAAGAGAGAGGCTATCTTTTCAAATAAAGAAAATACAGCCTTACCTAAAAAAACTCTAAGATTAAATATAGATACTGGTGTTATGAAAGATAGTCAAGGAAACATTTATCATTCTGACACTAAACCTGTAATTATAAAAGGAAGAATTCACGCATCTATTTCCAATATAGCTAAAGCTTTTAATGCAAGCTGTGGGGATATAAGAGATGGAAAAGATCAAAGCATAGAATGGGATAATAGCAGAAAGGCAGTTTATGTCTTTAAGAATATAAAGTAAGAAAAGGAGATAACTATGAAGAAAAAAAGATTAGGGGTAGCCTTGGTGCTACTCCTTTTACTATTAAGTATGCCAAGCATATCCATAGCTAAGAGCAATGATAATGAAATAAAAAATCAGTCAAATGATATTTATTTGCCAGAAAAAAGTAAAGAATTAGAAAGCTTATTTGATGAAGATATATATGAACCATCTAATGAGAGTCAAAAAATTCCTTATCAGGAAGTGCCGAAAATACAAGAAAATAACATAAAAAATGAGCAAGTAGATAAAAAAGAAAAGCCATCTAAACTTGTTAAAGGTGGCAATACTAAAGCAATTAATCCATTAGCTACAAAAGAAAATAAGGCAAGAGGAACAGTTATAGAAAATGTAGATAAAAATGGACAGGATATTACACCGAAAGTAGAAGATCAAACATCAAGAGATGAAAAAAAGGAAAATCCAATAGATGTTAGACAATTTTTAACCTTTCAAACAAAGAGTGGAAAAACTATGCACCTCATTGTAGATCATTCGGAAAATCAAGAAAATGTACAATTACTAACAGAAGTTGGAGAACAAGATCTACTAAATATGATTGAAGGAGAAAGTGAAGTAAAGCCAAAAGAAGAAGTAGTGAAAAAAGAAGAACCGGTGGAGGAAAAACCGAAGAAAGAGGAGAAAGAAGAAAAGAAATCAGGGGTAGGACTTTATTTATTTATGGGTTTAATTATTGTTGGTGTAATGGGTGCAGGATATTACTTCAAAATCTATAAAAAAAATGAAGAGGAAAGTTTTGAAGAGGAGCAAGATTATAATGAATTAGAAGATGATTATGAATCTGAAGGGGAGGATTATGATCTTGAAGATAAGGAAGATACAGAAATTATTCCAGATGAAGATGAATTTTAATCTTCTCAATGATTTAAGCAGTAGATTAAGGACAACAATAAACTTAATTATCGTGTAAATTTATAAACATACGATAGAAAAGTACAATTAGAATTCTGAAACTTTAATAAAAAAAGGACGAACAAAACGACAGCCCAAACTTAATATAAAAGGAAAGCTAAGTAGAAATGATTGATTGTATAATTAAGAATTTGATGATATGAAATTTCTTGATAATTTTTGAAACAAATTGGGATAGAAATTCAAATCTTTGTTGCAAATACACTTATAAAAATATATAATATAAGTGTAAACACAACAAGGGGATGAATATAATGAATTATAGAAAGCAAATTGAAATACATCTAAAAAAATCAGGTGGCATTATAACATCTGCTTATTGCAGAGAAAATAACATACCTACAGTATATTTAAGTAGATTAGCAAAAGAGGGAAAATTGTTTAGAGTTCAAAAAGGAATATATATTATTGAAGATGGTGATTATGATGAGTATTATTTTTTCCAATATCAGTATGGAAAGGCGATATTCTCATATGAGACAGCTTTGTTTCTACTTGGGGTAACGGACAAAATTCCATGGAGAATAGATGTTACAGTATACAATGGATATAAATTTAATGAGAAGCAAGATACACTTAATATCAATTATGTAAAAAAATCTATTTATAATCTAGGAATTATGCAGAAAAAGACAATGTTTGGAAACATTGTGAATGTTTACTCCTACGAAAGAATACTTTGTGATTTTATTTCTAACAAAGAAAAAATGGATACTGAAGTTTATGTAAAACTTATTCGTTCTTATTCTAAATATAAGGATAAGGATATACATTCTCTATATGAAATAGCAAGAAAAATGGGAATAGAAGATAAAGTAAAGGAAGTTATGGAGGTGGTATATGAATAAAGCAAAGTTAACCGCCATTTGTCATAATATAAGTAAAGAATCAGGACTCCCATTTAATTCAGTAATGTTATATTATTTTTTGGAAAGCATATTAAAAAAATTAGCACAGAGTAAGTATCATGAAAAATTTATTTTTAAAGGAGGTTTTCTTTTATCTAATGTAGTAGGCATAGATTCAAGAAGCACAGTAGATATAGATCTTCTTTTAAGAAATATGCATTTATCAGAAGAAAATGTATTAAAAACAATACAAGAATTACTAGAAGCAAGTCATTCAGATGATATATCCTATAAAGTACATGGAATAAGTACAATCAAGGAAGATGACCAGTATGGAGGGTTTCGTGTAAGTATACTTTGTAGGATGGAGAATATAAAACAAATTGTACCTCTTGATATTGCAACAGGTGATGTTATCACACCACACCCCATAGATTATAAATATATAAGTGCTTTTGGGCAAGAAGATATTTTAATAAAAGCCTATCCTATTGAAACAATTGTGGCAGAAAAAATTCAAACAATATACTCTAGGGGGTTTTTAAATAGCAGAAGTAAGGATTACTATGATCTTTATATAATTTATAAATTAAAAGATAAAGAGGTTGATACCAAGGTATTAAAAGAAGCATGTATTAGAACTTTTGATTATAGAAAAACGGAATTTGATATAGATAAAATCATTAGTTTAATGAGAATGTTAAAAACAGATCAAGCTTTTTTAGACAGATGGAATTCTTATTCGAAGAAAAATCTTTATGCTAGAGACATAAAGTTTGAAGATGTAATAGATAATGGAATAAATATTATAGAAAAAATAAAAAATCAGTAGAGCTATAAAAAGATGAGGGATTGAAAATTTAATCTCTCATTTTTTTATTAAAAAATTAAAGGAGGAAAAATGAAATTAGTAATCGCAGAAAAACCAAGTGTTGCAGCATCAATAGCAAAAGTTATAGGAGCAAAAAATAGAAATAATGGATATTATGAGGGGAATGGATACATTGTTTCATGGTGTGTTGGGCATTTAGTACAAATGGCAAATCCTGATGTGTATGATGAAAGATATAAGAAGTGGAGAATTGAAGATTTACCTATTATCCCAAAAGAATACAAGTATGAGGTAACGAAGACAACTAAAAAACAGTTTAATATTCTTAAAAGACTAATGAATAGTAATGAAGTTGACACCATTATTAATGCTTGTGATGCTGGTAGAGAAGGAGAAGCTATCTTTAGACTTGTATATATGATGGCAAATTGTAAGAAGAAAATGAAACGTCTTTGGATTTCCTCAATGGAAGACTCTTCCATAAAAGAAGGATTTAGCAACTTAAAAGATGGAAGTAATTATGATAATCTTTTTGATTCAGCTAAGGCTCGTGCCATAGCTGATTGGCTTGTTGGAATGAACATAAGTAGACTTTACTCCTGTCTATATAATGAAAATTATAGTGTAGGCAGAGTACAAACACCAACTTTATCAATGATTGTGAATAGAGATGATGAGATAAATAGTTTTAAAAAAGAAAAATATTATACAGTGGAGATTTCTATGAATGGATTTACACTGTCGACAGATAGAATTGATGACAAGATAGTGGCAGAGCAGCTTAAAAATTTAATCGGAGAAAAAATTGAAATAACCGATGTAATTAAAAAAGAAAAGATTACAAATCCTAATCTGCCCTTTGATCTAACAACACTTCAAAGAGAATGTAATAAGTATTTTGGATACAGTGCAAAACAAACCCTAGATTATGCCCAAAGCCTGTATGAAAAGAAGTATATTACCTATCCACGAACAGATTCAAGATATTTGACAGTAGACATGATAGAAAGCACTGTAAATAATATTATAGGGAAAAATGATTTTGACACAGAAAGAATTAAGGTAGTTTTTAATTCTGAAAAAGTAACAGATCATCATGCAATAATTCCAACGATAAGTTCATTAAATAAGGATATTTCAAATCTTCCGGAAAGTGAAGCCAAAGTATATAGACTTATAACAAATAAACTCTATGCAAGTTTTGGATATCCACTTGTAGAAAATACAACAAAGATAGTGACTGAATTTGACGGGTTTGAATTTATAAACACTTATAAAATAATTGCAGAAGAAGGGTTTACAAAATATTTAGAAGAATATAAATCAAAGAAGAAAGAAGATATACAACTTCCCGATGTAAAAATAGGAGATTTTTTATATATTGAAAATAAAGATATAAAAGAGAAATATACAAAACCACCTAAACACTTCACTGAAGACACACTCTTAAAAGCTATGGAAATAGCTGGAAATGATGAATTAGTTAAGGATGTCGAAGTTGAAAGAAAAGGACTTGGTACTCCTGCTACAAGAGCGGGAATAATAGAAAATTTGATATACAAAGGTTATATAAAAAGAGAAAAGAAAAACCTAATATCAACTAGAAAGGGATTAAACCTAGTGACTATAGTTATAGATGAGTTTAAATCTCCAAAGACAACAGCAAAATGGGAAATGAGATTAAGTGATATAGCAAAGGGTAAGGAAGATAAAGAGAATTTTTTAAAGGAAATTGAAGAAGAAATAAAAAATACCGTAGGTAAATACTATAAGTAAATTGATTATAAAAAATTGAATAAAATTATAGGAATGCAGAAAGGAGTGAATTTTGAAAGAAAAAGGGTATAATGTAAATGATAAAAGAGTAGCAATTAGGAAATTTACTTATTTGACATTACTATAAATATACGTTATACTCTTATCAGATAAAGATGGTGTCCCGCTACCGTTAAAGGTGGAGCATTAAAGAAGGTGTCTCACTACCTATATCCCAAAGGTGAAACATTAAAGCAAACAGAGAGGATAAAACCTCTCTGTTTTTTTAGGAGAAAACAATGGTAGAAGTTATAAAATATGGATTTTATACTGTAAACTCCGATTACCTTGAATATCTAAATAAAGTAGATTCAGAAGTTTATTACAACCCATCGTATAGAAACAGTATAAAACCATTTGTTGGAATTATTTTTGGTATAGATAATTATAATTATTTTATTCCAATTTCTTCTGCAAAGGAAAAACACAAAAAATGGAAGAATGTTTCTGATGAGCATTTTTTAATTTATGAAGTGATCGATAATAGTATTACTATAGATGGAGATATTTACAAATATTATTCTGATAAAGAAAAAATGCACATATTATCTATATTGGATATTAAGAAAATGATTCCTGTACCGACTGAGTGTTATGAAAGAATTGATTTTAACGAACTTGAAGATATCAGATATAAAGACTTATTTCAAAAAGAATATGCTTTTTGTTTAAAAATAAAAACAAAGATCTTGATAAAGGTAGAAAAGATATACCAAAATCAAAAGAAAACAGGAATTATAAGAAGAGCAAATTGCAATTTTTCAAAGTTAGAAAAAGCAATGTTGTGTTGGAAGTAATAGGATAAAGGCAGTTAAAGTGATTAAAAAAGTAAAAAATCTAATCACTTTTTTTATTGTAATAAAAAGATAGAGTAAATGACATTTTAAAGTTATCTTTTGCTTACAGAAATTTAAAAAATAGAAAGAAATAAAGTTTAATAAATAAATATATAAAAATTTAGTTCATTTTTATCACTATAATGAGGAGGGATAAAATGCCAAGATATGATATAGTAGATTTAAGTAGAACAATCTATCTTGCAAAAGAAGAATTTAAGAAAGATATAAAAAAATATGAGGAATATTTAAAGGTATCAGGCAATAACTATAAGTATCCATATATACATCAAATATCTATATACAATATGGATCCAAAAGCAACAGCCTGTGCAGAATTTGATTATTGGAAAAGTATAGGTAGAAGCGTTAAAAGAGGCGAAAAAGGAATACCACTTTTAGATATAGATAGTGGAAGGATAAAATATATCTTCGACATAAGGCAAACAGTAAGTATTAATCATAATATTTCTGAGGTAAAGTTATGGAAATATGATAGCAAAAAGCATTTAAACTTACTAGATGAAATGATAGATAAGTTTAAAGAAAAAGATAGTAAGCTTCTATTAAGCCAAGAAGATAAAATTGCTGCCTTAGTAGAAAGTAATGTTAGAGGAAAATTCAATAAAATTTTAGAAAGTCTATCTGATGAAAGTTTAAAAAGCATTCAAAAGGTAGACCTTTTTAATTTGTTAAAAGAATCCGTAAAAATTTCTATAAGCGAGAGAATGGAGGTCTCATATCAGCTAAAAGAAGAAAACTTATCTTTACTGTCTAAAATATCAAGTTCGGACATAGACAAAGTATTAAGTATAAGTGCTAATATAAGTAAAAATATCTTACTTGATTTGGGAAGTGAAATAAAAAGATTAGAAATTTTAGAGAAAATTCAAGAAAGAAAAGATTTGGAGCAGACAAAAGAGCTTAAGGAGCGTTATAATAAATTAAGTTCTGATATAAACGGTGAAATAAATTTTAAAGGAGGCTTGGAAGATGAAAGAGAAATTAACATTGGCAGGCAAGGAATACCTCATGGAGGAGGGGATTTACACACCAATCGTCAAGGAGAATTCCTTCGAGAGACAGGGAGGGACATACAAGATGGAAGAATTGGAGGAAGGCATGGAAGTCCTAATACCCAATATGGCAATTCCCAAGGAAATAGATTTAAAGAAACTCAACAGATGGGGAAGGATGAGATTGAACTTTCTCAAGGAGAACAAAGAAGAGGATTATCAGATAATGTATTTGCAAGGGACATTGATGGATCATCTTCTATCAAAGGAAAAAGAGATAGAGGACTTTATCACGAGGGAAGAAGTCAAAATGATGGAAACTTGGGGTCTGACAGAAGAACTGAAAGAAGAGGACTATCTGAAATATCTGAGATTGAAGAAGAACATGGATATGACCCTACAAGAAATAGGGGAAAGGGAGATAATCCTAATCTAAAAAATGAGGAAGTAGAGTCTACTTCCTTTTTTTCTGCTAAAAATCATGGAGAGCAAATATCCTTCTCAAATCCAATAAGTCAAAGAGAAATAGATACATTTTTAATACATGGAGGAAATCATGAAGATGGAAGATTAGCAGTAATAGCAGAATTTTCTAAGGGTAAATCTTTAGAAGAACAGGCAAACTTTTTGAAAGAAATATATAGGGGAGCCAATGGTCTTGAAATTGAAGGAAGAAAGATATCTGCATGGTTTGGAAAGGAAGGAGCAATTTTTAAAGATGGAGATGAGGCAAGGTATAGAGAAGGGCAAATAGTTTCTTGGAAAGATTTAGCTAATAATATTAATAATTTATTAGATAGAGGAGAATTTGCTAGCAATGTTGAGATTGTAGAAAGTGCGACATATGAAAGAGAAAAAATAGCAGAAAAATTATTGTATTTAAAGAGAGATCTTACTGATGAAACTAAGGATAGATATTTAGCGATTCTTAATGATATAAAAGGAAGAGGCTTCCCAGATGAAAAAGAAAATCTCGGGAAAAAACTTGAAGATAAAAATTTTATAAATAAACTCAGAAAAGAATACGAGGTATTTTTAGAAGAATATAAGATTAATCCTGATATTTTAAGATTTCATCATTATAAATTATCTAAAATCTATAATGATATCAATGATTTAGAAATAGAAAGAAAATTATATAGGTCAAATTTAAAGGATATTGCACCTATTCAGAGTTTTATAACACAAGATGAAATAGATGAAAGCCTAAAAAGAGGAAGCGGGTTTTCTGATGGAAAGAAAAGAATATATGAATTTTTTACTGAAAAGCATGATTTAAAAGAACAAGCAGATTTCTTGAAAAATGAATATGGCGTAGGTGGAAGTTCTCATGCACTATCTGCTGCAAGAGAAAGTGGTGAGTGGCACGATGCGAAGGGAATAAAATATAATAAAGGTAATGCAAAAGAAATACTACTATCTTGGTCTAATGTTGCAAGAAGAATTAATGACCTTATTAAAAAGAATAGATATATAGATGAAGAAAGTTTTGAAGAAAATAGGAAGAAAAAAACAGATCAGGAAATAAATAAAACAGAAAAAGAAAGCCAGGAGTATATAAATTATCAAGATGATTTGCCTCCAACTGATAATGATGTATATATAGAAAGAACAAATAATAGTTCTATATATTATTATCAAGGACAGTCTGTAGCAAGTATAGGTGATGATGGAAAACTTATCATTTATGATGAATTTATGCCAAACTTTTTAAAAGAAGAAATATATTCCATAGCCTTTGAAAAACAATTAGATATACCATTAGACCAGTTAGACGATGGAATTATTCTTGAGGGAATACATGACACTTTTTATATTAAAGAAAAGGAAGAAATAGAAGGAAGAGAATATTACCTTTTAGAAAGTCAAAGTCGATATGATGATATTCCAAATATTGTAGTTAATTCTAACAAAGAAGTTATAGATGATGATATAGTAAATGGTTTTGAAGAATTTAAGGAATTTTATCCTAATAAAAATAAAGAGAATATAGGTTTTGATTTAGATAGCCATAGAAAAGATGATTATTGGATAATTGAGTTTAATGAGGGTTCAAGTCTAATAGAAAAAGATTATGCAGGACAAAGGCTGACTAAAGAACTATTAGATGAAATAAGGGAAATAGATGAAAAGATAAGACTTCATAATAAGACCTTAGGAGAAGATGAATATGGGCAGATGACTGATAAGTGGGAGGGGTATTCCAAATTCTATTTTAACCATATAGTAGATGGGAAAATAGTTGATCACTATAAGATAGACATAGGTGATGGAAATGAGATCAACCAAAGAGACTTTGAATTTCTTTATGAACAAATAGGAAAAAGTCAGATAGAACTTAATCAAACTATAGAAGGAAATAAGATAGATGAAAAAATAATTTCAATAAATCAAATTGAAGATAGAATTTTTGATGTATTAGTTAAGGATAAAGTTTTAGAAAATGAAATTATAAAGGCAAGAGAAAACTTAGGAAATAATACCTTAGCAAGTTTTAACTCTGTATTCCAAAGAGAATATGTAAAAATCATGAGAGAAGTTGCCGATAAACAGGGAAATCTTCCGGATGATATGAAGGCAATAGATAAGGTTAAAGAATTAGCTATTAGAATAGAAAATAGATATAGAGAATATTTAAATAATTCACATGAAAACAATATAGAAGATGATAAGGAGATACTCTCTATAAAAGTGGGAGATATAGTTAGAACAGAGGATAATAAATATTTAAAAATAAAAGATATTTCCAGTGGATATGATAATAACCATAATCAAATAATATATTATTCATATGATGCCTATTTTGATAAGGACTTAAAACTATTCTCACATTCCTTTAAAGAAAGCGATTTAAAAGCTTTAGAAGTATTAAGAAATGAAGTAGAAGAAAAATTAACAAAAGAGATTGTAGAAGATAAAATAGCAGTAAAAGTAGGATTTTATTATGCTTTAGTAGATAAATATAAAACAAAGGATATAGAATTAGAAGAAACAGGAATTAGAGTTTATCCAAGAAAGGAAAACTCACAAGGAAAGATCTATACTTTATATAAAGGGAAATCTTTTGAAGATAGCAAAAAAATAGACAGTTTGTTTGATGAAATTACTGCCAAAATGAAAGAAGCAAATCTTACAAATTTAAATGATGTATTAGAATTGGAAAGGGAAGGTTTATTTGAAATTACTGATGATAAAGTTACAAAATTTGAGGAAGGCTATGATATAGATGTTCAAAGCTTTAATCAGCAATTTCCAGATTATTATAATGATATATATGTTTTTAATAAAAATCTTGAAATCAATGGAGCATATCAAAATTTAGCACATATAAATGAAGAAAATAAAATCACTTTTAATATAAATTTATCGCAAGAAGAAAAATCCAAAATTGAAGAAATAAGAGATAAGAAACAAGTTCTTTCCATGTTAATAGATAAGGATATCAAAGAAAAAAGAGAATACTATTTTGATCCTCAAGATGAAGAATACTTACTACTGTCAAAGAAAATAGAAGATGGATTATTAAAAAAACCAGAAAATATTATAGATGGAAAAGAAGGGTATAAGGTAGAGCTAATCTTAGATGTTAAGGGAAAATCTCTTAAACAAAATTTACGATACAATGGGTATATTTTAAATTCTAATCAAGCTATAAAATATAAAAGTTATAAGGACATATTAAGTAACTTACCTTATTTACTTGATGATAAACATAGAGAAGTGCTTTTAAATGGATATTTAAATCAGCAAATTGAAAATGATAGAACAAGGCAAGAAGAAAATCCATTTAAAGAAGGTATGAATGTTAGATACAAAGGAAAAGAATACACTATAACCGCCATTAACGATGCTACAAGTCCTAAAACTATAGAACTAGAAGATAGCACAGGACTAATGAATGGTTTTATTACCGGAAGTGAAATAATTCTTTTTAATGACTACAAAGATCTTGATTTGGAAGTTATAAAAAAAGAGGAATTAATTCCGTTAGAAATAGAAGATTATAGTCTTTTAGGATTACCAGTTCAATTTAGAAATAAGGAATATTTAATTAAAGAAAATGAATTTAATGAAGCTGGAATGGGTAGATTAGCTTTAAGTACAATAGATAAGAGTGTTATTACTGAAGTAATATATAGTAGAGAAAGACCTGTTTCTAATATTTTTGTAAGAAAGGAAGATTTAGAAGAATATAAATCTAGTGAAAAAGATAAATTAAGTAAAAAACAATCTATCGATAAAGAGGAATTAGTAGAACAAATTAGATTTGAAGATATTTACAATAATAACGAAGAAAAAGTTAAAAAAGACAATTCAGGGCTTTTACATAAAAGCCTTGATGTAATAAATAATAAATCTTCTCTTGTTGCTGATCAATTTATAGTAAAAGTTGATAATGAAAAGGAAGAATTTTTAGTATATAGTTCGTCTAATCCAAAAAATTATAGGGAATTTACTCTACCTTTTTCATACCTCAAAGGAATCGACAAAATTGACGGAGATGGTAATTCATTAAAATTAACCACTCATAGAAAAGAAACTATTGATAAGAAGTTAGAAGAATATAAGGAATGGAAAGAAAATAATAATTTAATAAGGAATGATAGAGAAAATATAGAAGGGATTTCTGAAGTTTCTTTAGAAAACTATAAAATTATTAATGAAGAAGAAAACCTACCACCTTCACAGAGATTAAAAAACAACATTGAAGCTATAAATGTCTTAAAGGCTTTAGAAAAAGAAAATAGAAGTGCAAGAAAAGATGAACAGGAAATTTTGGCAAAGTATATCGGCTGGGGAGGACTTTCTGATGTATTTGATGAAGAAAAGGAAGGTCAATGGCTTGATGCAAGAAACTTTTTAAAAGAAAATCTAACTGGGGAAGAATATAATAGGGCAAGAGAATCAACCCTAACAGCTTTTTATACGCCGAAAGTAGTTATAGACGCTATCTATGAAAGTCTTTCTAATCTTGGCTTTGAAAAAGGAAATATATTAGAACCAAGTGCTGGGACAGGTAGATTTATAGGAAATCTACCTGAAGAAATGAAAGAGTCAAACTTTTATGGAGTTGAATTAGATAGGATTAGTGGACAAATTGCTAAAGAACTTTACCCTAATGCCAATATACAAATAAAAGGATTTGAAGAAACCAATTTTTCTAATAACCTATTTGATGTGGCTATAGGAAATATTCCTTTTGGAGAATTTAAAGTAGCAGATCGTGAGTATGAAAGAAATAACTTTCTAATTCACGATTATTTTTTTGCTAAAACTTTAGATAAGGTTAGAGATGGCGGCATCATTGCCTTTATAACATCTTCAGGAACAATGGATAAAAAAAGTGAAGATGTTAGAAGATATATATCGGAAAGAGCAGAGTTCTTAGGAGCAATAAGACTACCAAATACTACATTTAAAGGGGTAGCTGGAACAGAAGTAACTTCAGATATAATCTTTTTAAAAAAGAGAGATAGGCTATTAAAGATAGATGAAGACTGGATAAAGCTAGACAAAGATGCAAAAGGACTAATATATAATAAATACTTTGTAGATAATCCTCAGATGGTAATAGGGACTATGGAAGAAATACCGTCAAGATTTGGGACAAGCCTTGCATGTATTGAAAATAAAGATATTTCTTTAGAAGAAGGACTAAAAAAAGCCATTAAAAATATTCAAGGTAGGTATGAAGAAGCTCAAATAAATGATGATTTAGGAGAAGAAACAATACCGGCTGATGATAGAGTTAAAAACTATTCTTTTGCTTTAGTTGATGATGAAATATATTTTAGAGAAAATTCAATTATGCAAAAAATATCCTTAAACGAAAAGGATAAAGATAAGGTAAAAGAATATTTAAGATTAAATGAAAGTCTAAGGAAAGTTATAACCTATCAAAGAGAAGACTATTCAGATGAAGAGATAAAAAAAGAACAAGAAAATCTAAATAAATTCTACGATGATTTCAATAGCAAACATGGAAGACTAAATTCAAAAACCAATAAAAAGTTATTTAGAGAAGATGCTAATTTTTCTTTGATTTCAACTTTGGAAAAATTAGACAAAGAAGGCAACTTTATAGGTAAATCAGATATTTTTATTAAGAGAACCATAAAGAAAGCTATTGTTATAGACCATGTAGATAAGCCAATAGATGCTCTTGTACTTTCTATTAGTCAAAAAGGTAAAATTAATTTTGATTACATGGAAGAGTTAACAGGGAAATCAAGAGATAAATTAATAGAAGAATTAAAAGGAGAAATATTTTTAAATTTAGATTCCTTTGAACCTAATGATATAAAACCATTTAAGTCTGCTAAAGATTTAGGAGATTTTTCAAGACCGTACGTAAGTGCTGATGAATACTTGTCAGGAAATATAAGAGATAAAATTGAAGTTGTAGACTCTTATATTAAAAACATCGAAAAAGAGTTAGGAAAGGAAGAAAATCTAGAGGATAGTAAACTCTTAAAAAAAGAATTAGAAGAGTTACATTTTCAAAAAGCAAAGCTAGTGGAAGTAATGCCTAAAGCACTAGATGCAAGTGAGATTACAGTTAGAATGGATGCAACATGGATACCGGAACAAGATTACAAAAAATTTATGTTTAACTTGTTGAAAACACCAGTTTCATCAAGGTGGAATATAGATATTAAGTATTCTGACTTTACAGGAGAATATAGAGTTGAAGGAAAAAGCTCTGATAGGGACAATGACCTTGCTTCTTTTACCTATGGTACAAATAGGGTAAATGCCTATAAATTGATAGAAGATACTTTAAATTTAAGAGACACTAAGGTATTTGACCAAGTAGAAGACGGTGATGGAAAGAAAAAATCTGTGCTTAATCAAAAAGAAACAATGCTTGCAAGAAGTAAGCAAGAGATGATAAAAGAAGAATTTAAAAGCTGGATATTTGATGATGTGGAAAGAAGAAATAGATTAGTAGAAGATTATAACGAGAGATTCAATTCCATAAGACAAAGAGAATATGATGGATCTAATCTTACTTTTGAAGGAATGAATCCTGAAATAGAACTAAGAGCGCATCAAAAAGATGCCATAGCAAGAGGTTTGTTTGGTGGAAATACTTTACTTGCCCATGAAGTAGGAGCAGGAAAAACCTTTGAAATGATAGGTATAGCCATGGAGTCAAAAAGACTTGGTATGAGTAATAAGTCAATGTTTGTTGTTCCTAACCACATTGTAGAGCAATTTGGAAGAGAATTTAATGAACTTTATCCAGGAGCTAATGTATTATGTGCTACAGAAAAAGACTTCACACCAGATAGACGAAAAAGATTTTGTAGTCGTATTGCTACAGGAAGTTTTGATGCTGTTATTATAGGGCACAGTCAATTTGAAAAAATTCCTATATCAAAAGAAAGACAAGAATATGAATTGCAAGGTCAAATTGATGAAATCATTGACTATATAGATGAATATAAAAGAGAAAGGGATCAAAGATTTACTGTAAAGCAATTAGAAAAAACAAAGAAAAAATTAGAGACAAAGTTAGAAAAATTAAATGCTGATTATAAGAAAGATGACGTTGTAACCTTTGAGGAACTGGGAGTAGATAAGTTATTTGTAGATGAAGCCCACGCATACAAAAACCTCTATCTATTTTCTAAAATGAGGAATGTAGCAGGAATTACTTCTACAGATTCACAAAAATCATCAGATATGCTTATGAAATGCCGCTATATGGATGAAATAACTAATAATAAAGGATTAGTATTTGCCACAGGTACACCTGTAAGCAACAGTATGGCTGAACTTTATACCATGCAGAGATATTTACAGTATGATGAATTAAAAAAGATGAAATTACAACATTTCGATTCTTGGGCGTCTACCTTTGGAGAAACAATAACGGCAATAGAATTAAATCCTGAGGGTAATGGTTATAGGAGCAAAACCAGATTTGCAAAATTTTATAATCTTCCTGAACTTATGAATACTGTAAAAGGATTTATGGATATTAAAACAGCTGATGTTTTAAATCTTCCTACACCAATTGCCCATTATGAAACTATAAAAACAAAGCCTACCGAAGAACAAAAAGAAATTCTTGAAACTTTTTCCGAGAGAGCAGATAAGGTTCGTGATAAGCAGGTAGATTCAAGTGTTGATAATATGCTATTAATAACAAATGATGGGAAGAAGATGGCATTAGATCAAAGATTAATCAATCCTTTACTTCCTGATGATCCTAATAGTAAGGTGAATACCTGTATAAAAAATGTGTTTAGCATTTGGGATAAATATAAAGATAAAAAATCTGCTCAATTAATATTTTGTGATATGTCTACACCAAGCAGTGATTTTAATATCTATGATGATATTAAAACAAAACTTATAGATATGGGAGTACCTGAAAATGAAATAGAATTTATTCATAAGGCAAAAAACAATATGGAAAAAGACGCTATCTTTGATAAGGTAAGAAAGGGAGAAATAAGAGTCTTACTTGGTTCAACACAGAAAATGGGAGCAGGTACTAATGCCCAAGACAAACTAATTGCAATCCACGATCTTGATATACCATGGAGACCTGCTGATCTTTCTCAAAGGGCAGGCAGGATTGTGAGGCAGGGAAATGAGAATAAGGAAGTCCATATATTTAGATATGTAACAGAAAATACTTTTGATGCCTACCTATTCCAAACCTTAGAGAATAAACAAAAATATATTTCCCAAATTATGACGTCAAAGACTCCTGTAAGAGTTGCAGAAGATGTAGACGAAGCCACATTAAACTATGCCGAAATAAAAGCTCTTGCAACAGGAAATCCATTAATAAAGGAGAAGATGGATCTTGATGTTGAAGTTTCTAAACTTAAAATGCTAGAGTCCAATTTTAAATCAAATCTTTATAAGCTGGAAGATAAAGTAGTTAAATTTTATCCAAAGGAAATAGAAAGATTAAAAGAAAGGATAGAGAACTTAAAGGAAGATATTAAAAATGTTGAGCCTTATAGGGAAGTAGATAAAAATTTAAAAGAAGATAATAAATTTACCTCTCTAATTATTGACGGAAAGAAGTATATAGATAAGAAAATAGCTGGAGAGTTTTTGTTGAACAAAATTAAGGGAGTTAAAATATATAGGGAAATGGATAAAGATGGAGAAAAAATAGGTGAATATAGAAATTTTGATTTATCCATAAAATATGATTCTTTTTTCAATAAATATAACTTTATATTAAAAGGTAAGGGAGAATATAGAGGAGAGTTTGGAACAGATGGAATAGGTAATATAACAAGAATGGATAATGTATTAGATAAATTACCAGAAAGATTAGAAAATACAATTTCAAAACTAAAAGATACAGAAGAGCAATTTCAAACAACCAAAATTGAAATACAAAAGACATTTCCACAAGCTGAACTTTTAAAGGATAAGACACTAAGACTTGCAGAAGTAAATAATTTACTAGATATGGGAAAAACTGAAGATATAAGCCAAGACAACCCATTACTAGAGGAAGTAAAGGAAGAATTGATAGACTTCCTTAACAGAGAATATGATGAAGAAAACAGGTTAGAGGACTTTGATACTATATTTCCTGACTTAACAGATATAGGAATAGCTTATACAACTACACCAGATGAAAAACATGAAATACAAGTAAGTTTAGATTTAATAAATTACAAGATGAACACCTATGTAGATAAGAACCTAATTGACAGCTTTCAATACACCTATGATCCCTTAGATGCAAGTGATTTAAAAGAGCTAGTACAGATAAAGACATCTATTGGCTTTTGGAATTTTAGTGAGCTTGTATCAGTAAATGAAGAAAAACTGAGAGAAGTAATGGGACTTGAAATAGATGATGATGGAAACTTCTATGATCCATTATCTAAAGATATGGATTTAGATGGAATAATAGATAGAAATGATGCTGACTTTAGAGATAGTAAAGTGCAGGAAATAGGAGATTTTGAAAGGAAAGAAAAAACATCTATTATGGATAAATTAAAGGAATATAAGGGGAATTTAGCAGTAAATAATAATATAAAAGAAATAAATAATAGTGAACCATGTGGCAGATAAAGCTTTAAATGAGATTATTAGAGGAAAAAGAATATGGAATTTGATAGATATAGCTTTAATGAATTTATTCGAGAAAATTTTTCTTTTGATGGTGCTACTCAGAGAATAATTAACAATATAGTTGAATATGGAATTAAAAATTTTGCCACTTCAGAAGATAAATTAGTTGAATTTATTCAGACTACAATTGATGATCCAACAGTTGAAGAAATCAAACAATTTATTATTAGTGATGAGAAGGAAGAAGAAATAAAAGATTTCACAGATGAGATGGATAAAAAAATAAAAGGAGGAATAGCAATGAATATAAAAAAGGGAAATGTAATTGAAACTGAATTTGGAGACACTATGGTACTGGATGTGAAAGATAATCAAGCGACCTTATTTGATGGAAATCAATTTATTTTAGCCACAGGAGTAGAATTTAATAAAGAAAGTGGAAAGTATGAATGGGATTCTGTTAGATATGCAAGTGATATAAAAACAATAGCAAATATGGAAAATACAAATTTTGAAAGCATGAAAAATACAATAGATTTTTTAGCAGAATATAATCATAAAGAATTTGTAAAAGGTATTATATCTCTTGAAACAGGAGTAGAAAATGAAAATGTTCTTAATAATGCCTATGATAATTATATGAACGATTCAGTTATGGGGCTTATTGATGAGAAGTTTATTGAATATATAGACGAAGAAGAGTTAAAAGAAAACTTAGAAGTTAATCAAGAACAAGGAGATAAAGAGATGAAAGATATAGATAATAAAGAGAAGGATACATTAAATATAGATGGAAATATAGCAACTGATATAGAAATTAAAGATTTAAAATCAAAAGATGGGAGGGACTTTAAAGTAGCCTCCTTTTCTATTGCTGAAAATGACAAGGGAGGAGATGCAAAATTCATCAGCTGCTACGCCTATAATGATAAAATCAATCAAGTAAAAAATTTGAAAAAAGGAGATTTTGTACACCTATTTGGCAAAGAAAAGAAAAGTATGGGAAAGGATAATAAGGAATACACAAGTCTAAAAGTATACTCTGCAAAGTTATTAAAAGCTAAAGAGCATACTAAAGCAAAAGCATCAACACTAGGGAAATTAAAGGAATTTAAGGCTAAAGGGGATATGAAAGTGGATGAAAAGAAGAAAAAGGATAATAGCATAGAAAGGTAAAAGATTATAGGGGGCAGGTTTTAGTCTGCCTCCTGTATTTTTTTTATTGGTTGTCTTTAAGGTAAAATGATGGGTTATATTGAAAAAATATCAGCCACATCCTATCAGGAGGGCTGATACACAAAATTTTACACAGTCTCCCCTAAACTAAACTTTTCAAACTACTGGAGAAGCTGATACACCAGATCCTTACTTATACAATTCATTATAAATATACTTATCAGTATTCTTTCTTAATTGGGTCAATTCATTTATCAATATATTCTCGTTGGCGTAGTCATCCATAAGAATATCTTTTTTATTTTTGTATTCATCATATAATTTTGACAACTCTTTTATACTTAGATTTTTATATTGACACTTTTCTAAAGTATTTATTGCTTTTTCATATGCGATAATTTGAGGCTTATATTCACTATAAAAATCTTTATCATTTGTGTTTTCTTTATAGGTTTTATAAATAACCTTATTTATTTTTATAGTGTTAATGTCTTCAATAACTGTGTAAATTTCACTCATAACTTTTTCAACATCTTTAATCTTATTTAAGATTTCTTGCCTATTAACAGCCTCTTCTTGGAGTTTAGTTTCCAAATCCATACTAGATGATAGACCGTATTTTCTAAGCTGATTTAAGGTCTTCGCCATAGTATTCATATTATGTTTTCTAGCCCATATTTCATAACCTTTAGAAGATTTAACCTTTTCATTGCTTTCTATGTCTATTATATTATCAAATTTCTTATAAGATTTCTTAGCATAATATACTTCACTATTTTTGTAATTTTCATTTACCTTATTTTCAATTCTTTCTTTTATTTTCTCTTTTGTATAATCTTTTCCAAGAGTAGTTTCCTTCGCACGAATGAATCGCCCCTTTTCTCCTTGTTTTTTATGTCTGAAAGAAAGATATTTTCCAAGTTTAATTTCATAGCCATATTCTTCCATAAGCTTTAAGAAATTCTCATAGCTATTTGCTTTATTAATAGCATGATCAATAGAAATTTGAAGTTTATGTTTCCAAGATTTTCCTTTATTAAATTCAATATATTCTTTGTAGGATTTACCATTGGTTTTATACTTTTCTTTAAATTTTACATAATCTTCATCTATAACAGAGAGCTTATATTTTCTACATAAATCATCACTATGATTTCTAATTTGGTGGTAAGTTTTTTTGTTACTTTGATATGCTTTACCAGTTTCAAAAGAAACATTATTAAATAGTATATGGTTGTGAATATGACCCTTATCTATATGGGTAGTAAGAACATATTCATATTTTCCTTTTAAGATTTTATCGCATAGTTCTATGCCTATTTGATGAGCCTCTTCAGCAGTAGTTTCTCCAGGAAAAAAAGATTGAATTAAATGTCTTGCTAAAACTTTTGCTTTAGAATTACATTCTATTTTTGTTTGTTCAAATTCTAAATGAGCAGTTATAGGGTTACAGTTTAGGGAGGAAATTAGAATTTTTTCATCTGTTTTATCACTATTCATAATATAATCAAGTGCTACTTTTAAAGTGGATTTTATAGGATGAATTTTAGTAACTGCCATTATTCTTTCTCAGTATTTATGCTATTAGAATTAGTAAGAGAGTATATTTTTTTACGCATAAAGAAAATATCTTTCGCTTGATTTTCTAATAAGCTTTTTAAATCTTCTATATCATCTTTATATATAATTGATGTAGTATTTACTCTTTTAGCAATCTGATTTATATTATTTGAAGTACGACTTATATTTGTTGACATTTCACGAAAGACATCCATATCTAATACATAAATATCTTTTTCTAAAATACATTTCATAATAAATTGCCTAAGAGTTTTGCACTTAGATGCTTTATGTTTTTCATTTAGCAATTCTAACTCCTCATCAGATAACATTAAATAGATTCCGTTATTTCTAAATCTACTTGTCATAATTTAACCTCCTCGTATATTATAGTTGTAGTAATAAATACTACATTTTGTTCTCAATCCCTCTTTCTTATGAGATAATAATTATATAGATAGAGCTCGTAGTAAACCTCCTTGAAGTTCGTCTTCCTAATAAATTTATTAATCGAAATAAAAAGAAAAACCTGTAAATTCAAGTAGGATTACTTGACTTACAGGTTTAATTTATTCTATATATTTCGTCTGGAAATCTCCTGATTTAATTTTTTATTGCTTATATTTTATCATTTTTTGAGATAATATTCAAGTTTACGGTGAAGATATTATAAGCGTTTGTTGCTGAATTTAATTATTATAAATTTAGGGGTTTGGGGATATTCCCCAACAAGTAAAATGGAAAAAAATAAGCGATATAATCGTAGTATTCTTATTCCATTTTTAGTAAGTGCATATGCACTTACTGTGCTTGCTGAACAAGTGTTAAGTGGTTTTAATATATTTGTAATGTTAGAGAATATATTTTATAATTATCTTAATGGGGTATACATTAAAATATAAAAAAGAAAAGGGGTATGATTTTGGGAGGTAAGCTTCACAGAAAAGTTTTTTCTAAGGAACACTATATTGAAGTAATTTATGTTTTATTGAGAGAAAAAGAGAATGTTTATAATAAAGATATTGTTAACTATACGAAGTTAAGCAAACCATCAGTTAGTGTGGCTATAAATAATTTAATAGATGAGGGGTATGTGTACAGGGAATCTATGTCAATAAAGCTAACGGAAAAAGGAGAAAAAATAGGTAAAGAATTATATAATAAACATATTTATTTTTATAATCTATTTTTAGAATTAGGCGTTGAACCTAAACAAGCAAATGAAGAAGCGTGTAGTGTTGAACATGTAATATCAAATGAAACATTTAAAAAGATTAGAGCATTTATAGAAGAAAGCAGTAAAAAATAAGCAAATATTTTCAGGTAGGCAGTTTTAATTAAATTATTAGGTGAACCTAAGTTGATTTAATTAGAATTGTTTTTTTTTATGTAGAAATTTATACTTTTTTACAAATTTTAAAATTATTTGAAGTGACATATTGATTTTCATAAATATATATGTTAAAATTAAGTTAGTCAAGACTAACTTAATAAAGGAGGATAATATGCCTAAAATAAACAGAGAAACTTATGATAAGGCCACTATAGATATTTCAGATAATGACAATCTGAATTCATTTGTATTAGCGATAAAAATAATAGAAGATGTAGCTAATGAAATTCAACCTTATATGGTGTATGAAAATTTCAATGAAATATCAGTTGCTATAGGAGAATATATTGGAATTGAAGTGTATACAGAAAAAATCCTAATAACTGAAAATGGTGATACTGTAGAACATAAGGTAAGCGATCTAAGTGAAGACATGAAGAAGGTTTTCGAAAATATAAACTTTACTGACTGGAGAATGTATGGAATCGCTGATTTTAATTATGCAAAGCATACATTTTTGAAAAATGTGAGTGATAAGGAAGTTTTGTTAAAGATGTTTATTCCAAGAACCGACATTAGAATTTTAGAAGGTTCGATAGAAGTAAAATCTGTTGATAATATTGACGAAATAATTTCAGCAGTGGAGAAATGTACAATAAATTCTACTAAAGAAGAGTTGAAAAAAAATACTTCGCAAGTTGATTTAGAAAAGCTAAAATCAATAGATAGTGAATACTACAAAGAGATTGTTTCTAAAGGAATAGAAGAAATTAATAATGATAAGTATGATAAGGTTATTTTGTCCAGAAAAATTAAGTTAGAGAAAAAAATCTTACTAAAAGATAGTTTTTTATTAGGGAGAAAATACAATACCCCTGCACGTTCATATTGTCTGAAAATTGGTGATGTTGAAGTTATAGGTTTTAGTCCAGAAACAGTTGTCGAGGTGGATGAAGAAAAAAAAGTATACACATTTCCTCTAGCTGGAACCAGAGCATTAACAGATGATCCTATAAAGAATAAGGAATTAAAGTGTGAATTATTAAAAGATCCTAAAGAGATTGCTGAACATGCTGTTTCTGTTAAGTTAGCTTTTGAAGAATTAGAAAAAGTTTGTATAAAGGATAGTATATCGGTAGTTAAATTCATGGAGGTTTTGGAGAGGGGTTCAGTTCAGCATCTAGCATCAAGGTTGAAAGGGACGCTTAAAGAAGAATTCAATGAATGGCATGCATTTACTGCTCTTTTCCCGGCAGTTACCGCATCTGGAATACCCAAAGCAGAGTGTATAGATGCTATAGATAGGTTAGAAAAAGACGAAAGAGGATTATATAGCGGAGGCGTACTAACTTATGATCAAAATGGAACAATGGATGTGGCATTAGCTTTAAGAACTGCATTTCAAACAGACAAAGAAACATGGATTCGAGTAGGTGCTGGAATTGTAAAATTATCAAAAGCAGAAAGAGAATTAGAAGAAACTAAAGAAAAAGCAGGAAGCATTTTAGACAAGTTAGTTTATATAGAAGATTAAGAGATGGATATATTTATTAACACTACGCAATCTAAATACAAAATATATTTAGATTGCGTAGCTTTAAAAAACTTAAATGAATTTATTTCAAGCAAAAAACAGTACAAGAACATTATAGTAATAACAGATAGCAATGTGGACCATTTTATAGGCAACAGTTTTAATTTAAAAAATTATAAGCTTTATAAGTATGTTATAGAAGCAGGAGAAAAGTCCAAAAATATAGAAACATACTATAAAATAATAAGATATTTGACCTCAATAAAAGCGGATAGGCATGATTTAATTATTGCATTAGGTGGTGGGGTAGTTGGTGATTTAGCTGGATTTGTGGCCTCTACTTATATGAGGGGCATAGATTATATTCAAATACCTACTAGTCTTTTAGCTATGGTTGATTCATCCATTGGATCAAAAACGGCAATCAATACAGAAGACGGGAAAAATTTAATCGGAAGTTTTTATAATCCTAGAGCTGTGTTTATAGATTTTACTTACTTAAAAAACCTTCCTCAAAAAGAATTTCTAAATGGACTGTCTGAAACAATTAAAGCTTCGATTATAAAAGATAGAAAACTATTCGAATTAATTATAGAAAGCGATTTAAACAATGAAGAAATAATAAAGAAGATTGTAAAAAGAAGCATTGAAATTAAAAAGGAAATTGTCGAGAGGGATTTAAAAGAAACAAAAGAAAGACAACTTTTAAATTTTGGTCATACAATAGGTCATGCCTTAGAAAAACTAAGCGACTATACCTTACCACATGGCTATGGTGTTGCAATTGGAATGGCAATGATAACTAGAGGATATTACAATATGGGAAAAACAGATGAGAGAACCTATAAAAGAGTAGAAGAAATACTTAGAAAATATCATCTACCAACACATTGTAGTTATAGTGCAGAGGAACTTTACAGCGAAATTTTAAAAGACAAGAAAAGCAATGGAGACAAGATAAATATTATATATCCAAAATTAATAGGTGATTGCAGAATTGATATTGTAGATAAGTCTAACCTATTAGAAGTGTTAAAACATTGCTTATGAAAGGTGGTTGTCGAATGAATGTAAAAATTAAGCCGAATGAAATTAAGGGAAAGATGAAGTCGATACCATCAAAGTCGCTGTTACATCGAGCAATTATATTAAGTGGAATAGCAAAAGACAGAGAAATCATATTAAAACAGGTAAATACAATATCAGAAGATATAGAAGCTACACTTACTTGTATTGAAAAATTAGGAGCTAAAACTAAGGTGGAAGGAGATTCAATTAGAATTACAAGCCTTGGAAACATAAAGAAATCTAAAGTTGAATTACACTGTAAAGAGAGTGGAACAACACTTAGATTACTTTTACCACTTGTAAGTACATTTTCAAAAGAGGCAACAGTAGATTGTTCTGAGGGTCTTAGAAAAAGACCGCTTAGAGAATTAATCGAAACGTTAGAAGAATCAGGGTTATATTTCAAGGAAAAGGGATTTCCAATTAACATCTCAGGAAATGTGACCACTGATTTTTTTAAAATTAGTGGTGATATTAGTTCTCAATATGTCAGTGGCTTGCTTTTGCTTTCTTCACTACTAGATCAAAGAAGTTCAATATATCTTACTACTAAATTAGAATCTAGGGCTTATGTAAATATAACAATAAAAGTATTAAGAGATTTTGGAATAATAGTTAATGAGTTAGAAGAGGGTGTATTTGAAATATATGGGGGGAGAGACAAGATACTCCCACCTAAAGAATATCAAATCGAAGGGGATTGGTCTAATGCAGCATTCTTTCTTGTAGGAGGTTGTTTAGGAGACTCAATAAAGATGTCTGGTTTAAATTTAGAATCTAGTCAAGGGGATAAAAAGATAGTTCAAATTCTTAAAAAGGCTGGAGCAATTCTCACCTGTTCTGATGATTTTATAAGTTCTAATAGAAGCCATTTAAACTCCTTTGAAGTAGATTTTTCCGAAACACCTGATTTATTTCCAATTTTATCAGTAGTGGCTGCATTATCAAAAGGACAAAGTATTTTAAAAGGTGGAGAAAGACTAAAACTTAAAGAAAGCAATCGAATAGAAAGTACATTTCAGATGTTAAAAAGTTTAGGGGCAGACGTAAAAAAAAGAGAGGATGGACTGATTATTCAAGGGAAGGAAATTTTAGATGGTGGAATTGTGAATTCTTTTAATGACCATAGAATTGTTATGTCAGTAACCATGGCATCTATTAGATGTAAAGAACCTGTTTCGATAGTAAATGCAGGAGCGGTAAATAAATCATATCCTAATTTTTTTGAGGACTTTAAAAAAGTAGGAGGGATCTTTGATGTCATCAGTTAGTATAGGAGAAAACATAAAAATAAGCCTTTTTGGAGAATCTCACGGTTTGGCTATTGGGGGAGTAATAGATGGATTACCCCATGGACAAAAAGTTGATATGGAAAAACTAGACAAATTTATGGCAAGAAGAAAACCAGGTTCTGGGAAATATGTAACTCAAAGAAAAGAAAGAGATGAAATAAAATTTTTATCAGGGATAAAGGATTTTATTATTATGGGAGATCCACTGGCAGTTATTATTGAGAATAATAATATTAGACCGGAGGATTATAAAACCTTAGCCTATACTCCAAGACCTTCACATATTGATTTTTCAGCTAAGAAAAAATTTGGAGAGCATATAGATTTAATTGGTGGTGGGCATTTCTCGGCAAGGCTAACAGCAATTTTAACTGCTTTTGGAGGTATCGCTAAGCAAATCCTTGAAAGCAAGAATATTCTCGTATCTGCTCACCTAGATAGAATTAGAGAAATTCAAGACACAAGACATAATGATATAGAAAACATACAGAAGGCTGTAGAGAAGTCTGAGAATAATAGATATTCCATAATTAATGAGGAAAATATGGAAAAAATTGATAAGGTCCTACAGGAGTTAGTAAAAGAAAAGGATTCTACAGGAGGTATAGTAGAGTGTTCTGTATTTGGCTTGCCACCTGGGGTAGGAAACCCTGTATTTGATGGTTTAGAAAATAATATTGCTAAGATGTCTTTTGCCATACCGGGAGTTAAAGGAATAGAATTCGGATCTGGATTTGAGGGTGCTTTGAAATTAGGTTCAGAGAACAATGATAACTTCTATATTGATGAAAGAAAAGAAATAAAGACCAAGACTAACCATGCTGGTGGAATAATTGGTGGAATAAGCAGTGGAATGCCTATAAATTTAAAGGTAGCCTTTAAACCAACTCCATCTATTGGGAAGGAACAAGAAACAGTGAATATACAAACAATGAGCAATACTAGGATAAAAATAAAAGGAAGGCATGATCCTTGTATAGCAATAAGAGGTGTTGTAGTAGTTGAGGCGATAGTGTCTTTAGTAGTATTAGACTATTTATTATAGATAGCAAGTTAGAGGAGCAAGTATGGAATATGGATTACTAGGGAAAAAACTAATTTATAGTTTTTCTCCAATGATACACAAGTATTTTGGGGACTGTGAATATGAATTAGTAGAATGTAGTGAAGAAGATATAAGATTAATTTTAAGTGGAAAGAAATTTAAAGGCTTAAACATTACAAATCCATATAAGATAATGGCAAAAGAATATTGTGATAAGCTAGATGAAAGTGCAAGAAAGACAGGTTGTGTAAATACGATAGTAAATAAAAATGGCAGTTTGTATGGATATAATACAGATTATTATGGTTTTTTACACATGATTAAGAAGATAAAATCCATAAAGAAAGAAAGTCCGTTTTCTATCATTGGATCAGGAGCTACAGCAAGGATGAGTAAGGTAGTCCTAGAAGATTTAGAATGTCAATCAATAAAAATAATTTCTAGAGAAGATATAAAAAACCATAATATTGAAGAACTTATTAAAGACACAGAGATACTTATAAATTGTACACCAATAGGAGTTTATCCACTTGTTGATGAAAGCTTTCCTGTAGAAATAAAAAAACTGATTAAATTAAAGCATGTCATTGATTTAAATTATAATCCTTTAAACACGAGGCTGATGATAGAAGCAAATGAACTAGGGTGTAAGGCAAACTCAGGTCTTTCAATGCTAGTTGCTCAAGGGAAAAAAGCTGCGGAAATATTCTTGGGTAAGAAAATAGATGATAGCTTAATAGATGAGGTAGAAAGAAAGATAAGAAAAAGATTATTAAATATCGTATTGATTGGCATGCCAGGTAGTGGAAAAACTGTAATAGGAAGAGAGTTAGCACATAGAATCAACAGGGAATTCGTTGATATTGACAATTGTATTGAAAATCTTCATAAAATGACTATTCAAAAAATAATTGAAAAAAATGGGATACGTTTTTTTCGAGAACTTGAAAAGGAAGTAGTAAGGGAAGAGCTATTATCTTTTTCAAAAGTGTTTTCTACTGGTGGAGGGGTCATTGAGGATAGAGAAAACTGGAGATATCTAAAATACAATTCACAAGTTATTTATATAGAGAGAGATTTAGATCAACTTGACACCAAGGGACGTCCTCTTTCGCAAGGAGGAATAGATAGATTGAATAATATCTATGAGAAAAGAAATCCTATTTATAAAAAACTTTCAGATTATAGGGTTAAAAATAATAAAAGTCTTCTAGAAACAGTAGAGGAGATAGTAAAAGTTTATGAAAAAAATTTTAGTTATTAATGGTCCAAACCTTAATATGTTGGGAATTAGAGAGCCGGAAATCTATGGAGTAAAAACATATGAGGATTTGTGTAGGGAGATCAAAGAATATGCAAATAAGATAAATATTGAAGTGGATACTTTCCAATCTAATCATGAAGGAGAGATAATAGACATAATTCAAAAATCTTATGGTAGATATTATGGGATAGTGATTAATCCAGGCGCCTATACTCATACCAGCATAGCTATTTTAGATGCCTTAAAAGCTGTAGGAATAAGAACGGTAGAAGTTCATTTAACAGACATAATGGATAGAGAGGATTATAGGAAAAAGTCATTTATTTCAGAACATGCTGAGATGACAATCTACGGTAAGGGGTTTGAAGGTTATTTACAAGCCATTGAATCCCTAATTAAAAAGTAGAAAAGGGGTGATAAAATGCAATACATTCTGAAGGGAAAAAAAGACTTTAAAGCATGTGTGGAATACTTAAAAAAAGAAGATATTCTATTTCAAGATTATGATATTAAAGATTATTATATCATCAATGTTTTTGATAATACTTTATGTTCAAAGATAGAAAATGAGGAAGAAGCTTTTCTAAATACAAAAGATATTTCTATTGAGAATGGATATTTAGTAACAAAAAGATATAAAGAGAAAACCATAATTGATGTAAAAGGGATCGAAATTGGAGGAGAAGAACCTGTTGTTATTTCAGGACCTTGTTCTGTTGAGTCAGAAGAAATTGTAAGAAATATAGCAATAGGTATAAAAAAAGCAGGAGCAGATATATTAAGAGGAGGAGCGTTTAAACCAAGAACATCTCCTTATGAATTTCAGGGCTTAGGTAGAAAGGGAATAGACATTCTTAATAAGATTGGTAAAGAGCTTGAGATACCTGTAGTAACGGAAATAATGGATATCAGAGAACTGGACTATATGATAGATAAGGTTGATATTTTACAAGTAGGTGCTAGGAATATGTACAATTACTCTCTATTAAAAGAATTAGGGAAGCTAGATAAGCCTATTTTACTTAAAAGAGGATTAAGTGCAACGATAAAAGAATTTTTATTAAGTGCTGAGTATATTATGCTTGGTGGCAATGGAAAAGTTATTTTATGTGAGAGAGGAATTAGGACTTACGAAAATTATACAAGAAACACAATGGATATAGCTGCCATATCTTTCTTGAAAAATATTACACATTTACCAATAATCGCAGATCCAAGTCATGCAACAGGAAAGAGGGAACTAATAGGCCCCTTATCTAAAGCTTCAATTTCAGCAGGTGCTGACGGAATCATAATAGAATCTCACTTAAATCCAGAAAATGCTTGGAGCGATGGAAAACAAACAATAGATATATCTAGTTTGAAAACTATAATTAGATTTTGTAAATAGTAAAATATATTTTTATAAAAAATATCAATAGATATTGAAAAATGCTATCAATATATGCTATTATTAAGTTAGCTTAAACTAACAAATGCTAATATTTAATATTTTTCAGGAGGTAATAATTTGAGTAAGTGGTTTGTACATGGCAATGAAATAGGAATACAAGAGAGTAGGAATACCATTTTTATATTTCCCTATGCTGGAGGAGGAGCTTCTTCTTTTAAAAATTGGGGAAGACATTTTAAAAATAGCGGTGTGTATTTTGCTCAATATCCAGGTAGAGAAAATAGGTTTTCTGAAAAAGCTATTAAGGATATCAGAGAATTAGTTGAAGAACTATTTAAAGCTATGAAAACAGTTTTTGACTTTACATCACCATATTATTTATTTGGACACAGCATGGGGACTAAGATAGTTTATGAATTAGCATTGAAAATAAAAGAGAGTGGGCTTCCAAACCCTGAAGGCTTAATTATTTCAGCGGGGAGGGCGCCATGCTATAAAGAGCCAAATCCTATCTACCATTTAGATGATGATGGATTTATAGAAGGATTGAGAAGATATGGTGGAACTCCTGATGAAATATTAGATAACAAGGATTTAATTAGTATCTTTTTACCTACTTTAAGAGCAGATTTTATCATAGATGAGGACTATCAAGATGAAGAATATAAAAAAGTTGATAGTGATATACTAGGCTTGATGGGAAAAATTGATAAGGAAATGAGTTTAGAAGAAATGACTAAGTGGAGTGAATATACGACAAAGAATTTCACATATGAGTACATCGAAGGAGAACATATGTTTATAAACACTTCTGAAGAAGATGTAATTAAAGAATTGAGAAAATATATCAACGATTAGAATGGATACAAAAATTTTACAAGTGTTTAAATTTGATGAAATCGACTGTATTGTTGATAGGTTTTTTGATAATGAAGTAGCTTTATTAACAATTAACACATCTGAATTTAAGGATAAATATTATACAGAAAAATTTTTAAAAAAGGAAGAAATTAAACATGCTCAAGGATTTAAATCAGAGGTAGCAAGGATAAATTATATTGTATCTCGAAGCGTAGTAAATAAAGTTTTTTCCTTTATATTAAGAAAAGATGTTGAAAAAATAGAGGTATTAAATGGAAAGCACAAAAAACCATTTGTTAAAAACAATAAAGGAATAAAGTTCAACATTTCCCATACAGATGGTCTTGTAATAGTTGGATTCTCTCAAGAAGAAATAGGCGTAGATATAGAATGGATAAATAAGAGATTTGAGTACAAAGATATAGTAAATAATTGTTTTACAGATTCAGAAATTGAATATATAGATAAGGATTTCTGCAAATTTTATGAATTATGGACGATTAAGGAAGCTTACTTAAAATGTGATGGTATTGGTCTAATCAGAGATACTAAGGAGATAGAAGTTATAAATATTAGCAAGAATTGGGCTGAGTTAAGAGATAGTAAAGGCTACAATAAACAACTTAGAATGATTAGAGATAATTCAGGGTATATAGGGGCAATTTGCACAACGGAGGAAAAATGAATATAAAAATTAAAGAAAAATTAGAAGACTTCTATGACAAAGAGGTTTGGAATCATTTATCTCTAGGTGATTTTTTAACTAAAGTTTCCAATAAATATAGTGAAAAAATAGCCATCAATGAAAATGGAAACGAGTATTCTTATAAAGAGATTGAAAGTATCTCTAATAGATATGCAAAGGGATTTTTAAAAGAAGGCTTTAAAAAGGGTGATAAAGTTGTATTACAACTACCAAACAGTGCTGAATTGATTTTTGTGGCTTTTGCTCTTTTTAAAATAGGAGTAATTCCAATTATGTCTTTACCAGCTCATAGAAAGACGGAGATTAGTGGAATAATTCAATTATCAGAAGCAAAGGCATATATCGCACAAGATAGGTATTTAGGATTTTCTTATACGGAAATGATTAGAGAAGTTATTAAAGAAAATAGAACAGATATAAAAGTTTTTATTCAGGGAGATAATGAAGAGTTCAGATCTCTAACAGAAATCAAAGCAAATACGCCTATTGAAGAAAATGTGAATGTTGATTATAAAGACATAGGTTTACTATTGTTATCTGGAGGAACAACAGGAATACCGAAATTAATCCCAAGGAGACACTGTGATTACTTATATGTAGCAGAGTATTCGGGACGAAGGTGTGGGTTAACTGAAGAAAGTGTATATTTAGCTGCTTTACCGATGTCTCATAACTTTCCTTTAGGATGCCCTGGAATAATGGGAACATTGTTTTATGGAGGGAAAATAGTGATTTGCCCTACTACAAGCCCTGATGAGATAATACCGTTAATTGAAGAAGAGAGAGTTACAATTACTGGATTAGTTCCTGCCATGGCTAATATGTGTATAGAGTTTTTAGAAATGGATGAATATGATATATCCTCTTTAAAATTGATTCAGATTGGTGGTTCTGTTTTAGACCAAATTACAGCCAAGAAAATCGAGAGAGGTTTTTCTTGTAAGCTTCAGCAAATTTTTGGAATTGCTGAAGGTTTAATATCAACTACAAGTTTAGATGATAATAGTGAAACTATATACAATACACAAGGTAAACCAATAAGTGAATATGATGAGGTATTGATTGTTGATGAAGAAGGGAAAGAATTACCTGTAGAGGAGTATGGAGAACTTATAGTTAGAGGCCCATATACAATTTATGGTTATTATAATTTAGATGAAATTAATAAGAACTGTATAACTGAAGATTGTTACTTCAAAACAGGTGATAAAGCTAGAAAGCTTAAAGATGGTAATTTTCAAATTGTAGGAAGGCTAAAAGAAATGATCAATAGAGCTGGAGAAAAAATAACCCCTACAGAGCTAGAAGAAATTCTATTAACTCACGATAAAATTGTAGAAGTACAAGTTGTAGGAATTCCAGATCAAATTTTAGGAGAAAAAATAGGAGTTTTTGTCCTTTCAGGAGATAACGAGATTACTCTAAATGAAATCAGAACATTTCTAAAAGAGCATGGAGTAGCCCATTTCAAATTACCAGATTTAGTTAAAAAGGTTGATGCTTGGCCATTGACAAGCGTTGGTAAGATAAGTAAAGAAACACTTAGAAAATCTGCCTTATAGGAGGAATTAGCAATGGAGATAAATGATATAAAAAACAAAGTGATACAGTCCATTAAAGAACATATTCGCATGGAAATTAACGATGATTTTGAGAAGGGCGATAATCTTATAGAAAGAGGATTAAGTTCTATTATGATAATGAAAATATCTAATAAGTTAAGAAAATCAGGTATTAGGATATCATTCTCTAAATTAATGGAAAAACCAACTTTTAATGAATGGGAAATGTTAATTAAGAGTGCAAAAATTAACGATAAATTTATATCAAAAGAAGCAGAAATAGTTAAGAACAAAGAATATGTTGGTATTAAATTTCCGTTAACAGATGTGCAATATGCTTACTGGGTTGGTAGAGAAGATGATCAGGTTTTGGGAGGCGTAGGGTGTCATGCCTATCTAGAAATTGATGGTAAAGATATAAATGTTAAAAAATTAAATGAAGCGTGGATAAAATTACAAAAAGATCATCCAATGTTGAGAGCAAAATTTAACAGTGATGGCACTCAGGAAATCATGGAGTCTCCTTACACAGACGAAATCAGTGTATACAACTTAGAGAATCTAGATAATAAAGAAATTAAGGATTCTTTAAATGAAATTAGAGAAAAAATATCTCATAGGAAATTAAAGGTCGAAAAAGGTGAAGTAGCAGGTCTTGGAATTGCTTTATTACCTGAGGGAAAGACAAAAATCTTTTTAGATATTGATTTGTTGGTTGCGGATGTTATGAGTCTAAGCATTATGATTAAAGAATTAACAAGAAATTATGTAGGAGAAGGTGAAAAACATTCTATAGACTATACCTTCAAAGATTATATTGGAGATAATAAAGACAATCAATTACAATTAGAAGAGGATAAGGACTTTTGGAAGACAAAAATTGAAAATGACTTTCCTATGGAAGCACCTAATTTACCACTAAAAATTAGGCCTGAAATGGTTAAAGAAACTAAGTTTATTAGAAGAAAGAAAGTGGTAGATGAAGAAAGTTGGAGTGAAATAAAAAGACTAGCCTCTTTGCATAAAGTAACACCATCAATGGTTTTATTGGCCTGCTATGGTCTTGTAATAGAACGATGGACTAATCAAGAAAAGTTTTTAATAAATATGCCTTTATTTAATAGGGATACTGAAAACAGTAATTTAAGTAATATGATTGCAGATTTTACTAACTTATTATTGGTAGATTATGAGAGAAGACTAGGGGAAACATTGATACAAACTATAGAGAGGGTTAGTGAAGTATTTTTAGAAAATGTTTCGCATAGCTCATATTCTGGTGTCCAAGTTCAAAGAGACATGTATAAAGAAATAGGTAACAATAATAACGTGGCTCCTATTGTGTTTGCTTGTAATATTGATTATCCTTTAGAAACGGAAAAGTCAAGAGAAGCGCTTGGGGGAATTTCATATATGATTTCTCAAACACCAGGTGTTTGGTTGGATTTTCAGACTTATGTAACAGATGAAAAGTTAATTTTATGTTGGGATGCTGTGGAAGAACTTTACCCAGAAGAATTATTAAATGATATGTTTGATGCTTTTTATGAACTCCTTATTTCCTTAACTAAAAAAGAAAATTGGGAAAAGAAAACAGATGTTTTATCTCAAAGGCAAAAGGAAATTAGAAGGCAAGAAATTGAAGCTATTATTCCACTAAAATATCCAGATGAAAGAATTTATGATGGATTTATTAAAAATGTTATATTAAATCCAAGTAAAGTGGCAATTATAGACTCTTCTACAGGTGAAGAGATAAGTTATGGAGAACTTTATGATAATGCTTTAAAAATTGCTTTTTATTTACAATCAGAAGGCATAAAAAAGGGTGATTATATAGGAATAACACTTCCAAGAGGATGCAGACAAATTTTTGCTATTTTTGGAATTTTATTTAGCGGCGCAGCATATGTACCTATAGGAATTACACAGCCTAATGAAAGAAGAAGTAAAATATATGATCAAATTGGTATAAATCACATAATAAGTGATGAAGAAACAATAATTAGTTGTTCTTTGAATAACGAAGAAGTTAAGATTATTGATTTAGATAAAGGTATGAATAGCGATAAGAAATTAGAAAGTCCTGTTCAAGTTAGTCCATATGACAGTGCGTACATTATTATGACATCAGGGACAACAGGAGTGCCAAAAGGCGTTGAAATAATGCACACTAGTGCTATCAACACCTGTATAGACCTGAATAAGAAATATAACATTAACACTAATGATACTGTCTTAATGGTGTCTTCTATAGATTTTGACCTTTCTGTGTTTGATATATTTGGACTTTTACATGCTGGTGGTACATTTATTACCACAAGTGAAGACAATTATAGGAATCCAGATGAATGGCTTGAATTAATTGATAGATATAATGTTACTATTTGGGATTCAGTTCCAATATTATTTGACATGTTAGTTACAATGGCTGAAGGAAAAAAGAGAAAATTACCTTTTAGAGTTGTTATGTTATCAGGAGATTGGATTGCTTTAAATCTACCCGGAAGATTTTATAATATGAGCAATGACTCTGTTGTTGTAGCCATGGGTGGGGCTACGGAAGCATCTATATGGTCAAACTATCTAAATGTACCTAAAGAAATTCCGAACAATTGGGTTTCGATACCGTATGGAAAGCCTCTAGAGAATCAAGTATATAAGGTGGTAGATGACTTTGGCAGAACTTGTCCTAATTATGTTAAAGGCGAGTTATTAATCGGAGGAGTAGGTGTTGCTGAAGGGTACAGAGGAGATACTGAATTAACCGATAATAAATTCATTGTAGAAGATGATATAAGGTGGTACAGAACAGGGGATAACGGAAGAATATGGAACGATGGTACCATAGAATTTCTTGGTAGAAAAGACACTCAAGTTAAAGTTAAGGGACATCGAATTGAAATTGGTGAAATTGAGAAAGCTATAGCAAAGTATGCTGGGGTAGAAAATGTAATTGTTGATTTAATGGAAAGAGGAGGAAGCAAGAAGTTAGTAGCCTTTATTAAAAGTGATGTTAATTCATATGAAGTTAACAACATGCCAAAAAATCAAGGTTTTAATACTTCTTTTTTGGTAAAACCTAAAATACCTTCATCAAATGATGAAACTATATACCAAAACAAAGAAATTGACAAACTAGTTTTGAAAACCATTTTAAATGTATTTAATGGGTTAAAGATTGACTTTACTAGTAAAAGTTACTCTTTAAATGAAATATATAAAGATATAAACTTGTCAAGTTCAAATAGAATAATAGTGGACAAATGGATTGATACACTAGTAAACTTTAAGCTTTTAAAAAAGGTTGATGGAAGATTTAAAGAAGATAGCTCTATTTCTAAAATAAAAATAGACGTGGAATCAGTACAGGAAATTGAAAGATTCACAAAAGAAATTACACCAGAGCTTATAGATATTTTAAAAACAGGGAGAGATCCTTTAGAAGTTTTCTACAGAGAAGATAAAAAATTTAATTTAGTAAGACTTGCTGAAGCCATAGAAGATTATAAAGAATCTATAGATAGTATAGTAAACTCTCTAAATAATTATATAGATAAGAATACAGACAGAAAATTAAGAATCATAGAATATTCAACTAGAAACAGTCAAATGACAAATAGATTATTTAATAAATACAAAGATTATGTTGAGGAATATGTTTATGCAGACAATTCTGTGTTTTTAAAAGAAGACTTATCTGATATTAATGAAAATAGTAAATTTAGATATTCTATTATTAATCAAGAAATAAATGATGGATTGGAAGAGGATTATTTTGATGTGGTAATAGCATTAAATTCAATTCACAGGAGTGGAGATTCAAGAGAGACATTAAAGAAGCTAATAAAGAAATTGAAACCAAATGGGTTACTTGTAGGAAATGAAATTAATAAATTAAATTTACTTTCTCTGATTACAGCTGATATATTGAATCCAGAAAACATAGGTATTAATAACGACATTAATTTAAAAACAGATATTAGTAGAATTCTTTATGAAAGCAATGTCAATGAGTCATCCAAGGCTAATTTCAATACTTTTTTTATCGAAAAACTAAAAAGTAATAAAATCTCATTTGAAGATCTAAAAGACTATTTGTTGGGAATAGTTCCAAATTATATGATTCCAACTTATTTTTATCATGTGGATGAAATCCCACTTAATAAGAATGGAAAAGCAGATAGAAAGAAGCTTAAAAAAGATTTACTGAAGGATGTCAAGCATTCTAGAGTTATTTCAGAAGAAATAACAAATGACATATCAGATACAGAAAAAATATTATTGAATATCTGGAAAGAATGTTTATGCAATGAAAATATTGGAGTTAATGATAATTATTTTATCGTTGGAGGGGACTCATTAACAGCAGCATCCATTATCGGGAAAGTCAAAAATAAAATGGGGATAGAAATTTCGATAAAAGACATTTTTCAGAGTGCCTCTGTAGCTTCTTTGTCGGATTTTATAGATAAAAACAAAATGTTTATCAATAGAAGCAAAATACGAACTTTAGTGCCAGATAAAGAAAACATATATGAGCCATTTCCACTTACTGATGTACAAATGGCTTATTGGATAGGTAGACAGGGGGCGTATAACTTAGGGAATGTATCAACACATTGTTATTTTGAATTCGATAGTATGGATATAAATGTCAATAAACTACAGAAAGCGTTAAATGATATCATTGAATATAATCCTGCTTTAAGAACAATAATATTAAATTCAGGAGAACAAGTAATTCTGAAAGAAGTTCCATACTATTTATTAAATATAAATGATTTAAGCACTTTGGATGATGATGCTAAAGAAAATATTTTATTGCAAATGAGAGAATCACTTTCGCATAGAATTATAGATTTGAGTAATTTTCCTACATTTGATTTTAAAGTAACTAAAATTACTAAAACTCTATTTCGAATATTTATAGGAATTGATAATGCAATACTTGATGGTTGGAGCATGTTTGAGTTTTTAAAAGAAATAAAGCTTAAATATGATGGAGATTTTAGTTCGGAAACTATTGAACCAACATTTCGAGACTATGTTTTATATAAAAAACAAGAAGACAGATTTCATTATGAACGAGATAAAGATTATTGGATAAACAGGTTGGACTCATTTCCTATCATGCCAAGATTATCCATTATGAAAAATGATGGAAATAACTCTGAACAAAGATTTAAAAGAAAAGAAGCTAGAATAAAGAGAGACGATTGGATAGAAATTAAAAGATTAGCGACTGAAGTAGAGGTAACACCAACAACTATACTTTTATCATTATTTTCTACAATATTATGCAAATATAGTAACAGCAATAATTTTGTAGTTAATGTGACACAATTTATAAAGGAAGATATTCATCCTGAAATTCATAAAGTTATGGGAGACTTTACTCAGTTATGTTTATTGGAAATAAAACTTGATAAAAGCAAAACTATTTTGGAAAATGCAAAGGAAATTCAGGAACAACTCCTTTCTGATATGATGCATTCATCATATAGTTCAATAGAGTTTTTAAGAGATTTAAGAGAGAAGAAACATACAGATATGATTGCTCCAATTATATTTACAAGTGGCTTAGGAATGAAAGGAAATAGAAATGTAGATTTTCTCGGTGAGTTAAATTACTCTATAAGCCAAACGCCTCAAGTATGGTTAGATCATCAAGTAATAGAATTAGATGAAGACCTTATATTGACATGGGATTATGTAACTAATTTATTCATAAATGAGGAGATAGATATATGTTTCAACGCATATGTAGAATTAATAAATGATTTTTTAGAATCAAGCAACAAAAAAGTGGATGAATTAATAAGAATTTCAAATGATGACACAGAAATGGATTTGACAATAAACCATATTGAGAAAAAAGACCTTATTAAAAAATCAATTTCAAACAACAGGAATGATAAAAACCTCAATAGTGAGTCAGAAGAGAGTATACAAACATTTGAAAATGAGATAGTCAGGATTGTAGAAAATGTATTAAAAGTAGAGAAACTAGAGTTGGTAGATGATTTTTTCAAATCTGGTGGCAACTCGCTTAATGCTGTGCAATTAACAAACTTAGTAAACGAAACATTTAATATTAATTTATCTATGGTTGTAATATTAGAAAATCCTATGCTCCAAGATTTTTCTAATGCTGTCTTTAAGGAAATAAATAACAGGAATAAAAACAATAACAATGATAATGAAATAGGTTTTATATAGGAGGGCATATGTCGATAGAAAAAACTATTCTAAAATATCAGAAGCAAGGCATAAGGTTATTTTTAGAAAATGGAAAACTATGCTATAATTCCCCAAAAGGTGTTATGAATAAAGCAATTCAAGAGGAACTTTCTAAGATAAGAGATGAGTTAATAGATTTTCTTGCAAAAAGTTGCTCTCCTGTAATAATTGACAAGGAAAATTTAAATGAAGAATTTGATTTAACAAATATGCAATTAGCTTATACAGTAGGTAAAGGGGAGTTATATAAATATGGACAAACAAACTGTAAAATTTATTGTGAAATAAAATATCCTGTAATTGATATAGCTAAATTTAAGAAATCCTGGACTGATGTAATAATAGCAAATGAAATGTTACATGCTGTAATTTACAATGATGGAAAACAAAAAATCTTAAAGGATTATAATATTCCAGATATAAGATATACTAAAAGGTGTTCAAAATACCATTTTAATGACGAACATTTGGAAAATGTTAGAAAGAGATTATCTTCAAAGACTTATGAGTTAGGGAAATGGCCACTATATGACATAGAAATAACATCATTTGATGATTACAGTATAATTCATTTGTCTTTGGATATGTTGATTGCAGACTTTACAAGCATTGGAGTTATAATTAGAGATCTTGAGGACTCATATTTTGAAGATATTAAGTTAGAAAACAAAGGAATAACATTTAGAGATATTATAGTATTCGATGAAAACTTCAAAAAAACAAGTGAATATCGAATCAACTATAATAAAGCGAAAGATTATTGGTTGAAAAAAATTGAAGATTTACCTGAAGGACCAACATTAACAACCAAATCAAGTGAAGGAAATGTATCAATAAAACAATTTAATCTTCGTATAACTGAAAAGAGAGAATTAGAAATACAAGATATTTGTAGCAGAAACAAAATAACCCTAACAGCGTTTATATTAACAGCATATGCAGAAGTATTAAGCCGTTGGTCTAGCGAAAAAAGATTTTGTATAAATGTCACAATTTCGGAGAGAGGTGATATTCATCCTAATATTAGTTCTATTGTAGGGGATTTTACTGATATCAATTTACTAGAAATAAGCAATTTAAACGAAAATGAATTTGTGGAAAATGCACAAAATATCCAGCTTCAACTTTGGAAGGATATTGATAATAGAAGTTTTTCAGGTATTGAAGTTCTTAGAGAAGTATCAAAATCAAGAAAACAGAATATAATATATCCATATGTTTTTACAAGTGCTTTAGGCATTCAAGAGAACATTAAAAGTAACAGTATAAGTAATTTTGGGGAATTGGTTTATAAAATAACACAGACCCCACAAGTAATACTTGATTGTCAGGTAATGAGAGACAAGGGTGGAATATTGATTACATGGGATGTAAGAGATAATATATTCCCTAAAGGTATGATTGAATCAGCTTTTACAAGATTCTCTGATATTATACTAAATAGACGTAAAGAAAACTCTAGCAAAGATAAAGAAGTGTTAAGAACATTTGGCCAGAGTCATATATTGTCATCGGAGTTTAATGACAATATGAATTTTGAATCTTTTATTGGAAATCTATATCTAGAAGAAATGGCTTCTAAAATAATATTGAATAATTATGATCAAAAATATACGTATAAAAAATTAGGTTTGCTAGTAAGAAATATTAGAGATTTATTAATTATAAATAAATGCAAAGCTGGAGATACTGTTTTAATTAATTCACCGGATGCTTTTTTAAAAGTCGGAGCTATCTTAGCAATATTATCAATAGGAGGGGGAGCATTACCTATTGATGAAACGGAAGATTTAGAAGAAATAGAGTCGCTAAACAAGAAGTATGATATTAAATTTGCTCTAATTAATGATATTAACGATTTTTGCTTAGATGGAGAGATTTATAAAAATTTAAAAATTATTTCTTTGGAACAGATAGAAGATTTTGATGATGAAAAACCAGATAAATTTGAAATAACTGATATAGCAAAGGCTACACTCATTTCAAAGGAGATGGATCAATTAGGTGAAATGAGATTTTATCCTATCAAGGTTAAAAACATATTTTCTTTTGTCAGAAAACAAATTGATTTATTGAAAGTAAGAAAAGCTGATGAATTACTAGTTTGTGAAAATAACAATAGCCGTGTTTTAATTACGAATTTATTAATATGCTTATTATCTCAATCAACATTAAACCTGTGCAAAAATATTTCACAACAAAAATATAATAAAATGATAATGGACTCAGAATTCATACAGGTCAATATGCATCAACTTGAAGTGTTATGTAAAAATCATATTCGTAAATCAAAAATAAAATCAATAATTTCTAAAACTTTAATTGTTATAACTGCTATTGACTCTATGAGCTTAATAAATCAATTTCCAGAGTTATTAGAAAGTTTTAGAATTATATTTATGATTGATGATTTTACAATTCAAGATAATGAGCAGTATATGATTTTATGTAAAGAGTATGTAAAGATGGATCATGAAGATAATTTGCTTTCATTTAACAAGAATCTATCGAGCGGTGAAGTTTCTATTTTGGATCAGCATTTGTCTATGTGCCCAGAATGGGTTGTAGGTGATATATTCGTCAACAAAAAATCGAACGATGAGTCAAGTAGTGACATATATAACAGTACTGATCAAAAAAATGTTCTTGCGAAAACAAAATTTAGAGGAATGTATACATCAGATAGTATAATAGTAACCCATGATAGTACTGGTGATGTAAAATTAGAGGGTAACGATATTAATGTTTATGAAATTGAAAGTAAAATTAATTCTTTAAAAGATATTCATAAGTCTGCAATTGTCCCCAATAAAAATGATTGTAGCGTAGATGTGTTTGTCCAACCAAATTTTTCTGAAGCAACCAAAGATACCAGAAATATTAAATTTTCGGAGTTCAACATAAAAGATGTGGGTGACTTTAACTTGGATAATTTTTTAAGGTGGATGCAGGCATCAAACGAAACGGCTATAGAGGATATTTTTCAAACATTTTTAAAATTAGGAGTATTTGTTAATAAAAACAAGTGGTATTCTATTAAAGAAATATATTATGAAACAAAGGTTGTTGATATATACAAAAGATTATTGAAAAGATGGCTTAATGCACTTATTTCCGAGGGAATTATTAAATACAACGCAAACAGAGGATACAAATTAAATAGTTGTAGAGTAGATAATATAGGAAAGGCATGGGAAAAATGGAAAGAGATAGATTTGCACGTTAAATACAGCGATATAATGATGAATTATTTTTATGAATCACGAGTGAATCTAATTAAATTGCTACAAGGAAAGATAAATCCAGTTGAGTTATTTTTCCCAAATGGTTCTTTTGATGTAGCTTTAGCAGCATATAAAAACAATCCTATAAGTAACATAATGAATAAAGCAACGATAAAATATATTAATGATATTATAGATGATTTCAATCAACGCTTTCCTAACAAGGATTTCAGGATTTTAGAAGTAGGGGGAGGAGTTGGAGGAACCACTATTGATTTAATGAAGCAAATTAAAAATTATAATATAAAGTATTTATTTACTGATATTTCTCAGTCATTTATTAATGAAGCAGAAAAAAATTTTATAAAGTATAATAATATAGATTTTGGAATTTACGATATAAATAAAGATTATTTTGAACAGGGAATGAATAATTCAGAGTTTGATTTAATCATTTGCAATAATGTATTTCATAATGCAAATGATGAATCTGAAGTATTAGAACAATTTAAGGGAATGCTTACTAGAAATGGACATCTAGTAATTCTTGAAGGTTTACCCGGAAGTTATGCGTTATTAACTTCAATGGAGTTTCATGCAGGCTTAGACCATATAAAAGGATTTAGAGAAGATACGGATCAAGTGTTTTTATCAATGAATGACATGAATAAAATCATAAATTATTGCAATGGTGATTTGGTGAAGTGTTTTCCAGACAATAGCAGAGAACGAGATATTTTGGGACAATGTTTATATATTGTAAAATTTAGAGAAAGTATTATTGATTTAGATAAAAAAAGAATTTTAAATAATATATTAAGACTCTTGCCTTATCCTATTAGAGTTAATACATTTAATTTTATTAATTCAATCCCTCTTACAAGGGAAGCTTGTATTAATAGAAGAAAACTAAGAGATGATTTAAAGGAAAGAATTAATAAAAGAGTAAAAATAAAAGAAATAAATAAGAAGGAAGTTGGACCTGCAACTAATTTAGAAAAAAATTTAGTTCAAATATGGAAAGAAACATTGAAAGTTGAAAGTTTGAGCATTAATGACAACTTTTTCGAATTAGGAGGTGATTCTTTAATAGCTGCACAGATTGCCTCTAAAATGAAACAAAACTTAGCAGAGTTTAAAGAAGTTCCTTGGGATCAGATAATGTTGGGCTTAATTCAATCAGATTCCTTAAGAGAAATGTGTAGTAATTTTATATTTAACTCGCAAGAAGAACTAAAAGAAGATAATGAGAGTATAGGAAAAATAATTTTACTGAGTGAGAAAAAGACTACGAATTCAGCATGTGTTTTATTTCATGATGGTTTAGGAAGCTTGGGACCATATTCGAGCTTGATACCATTAATAAATGAAAATTGTGATAAGTATAATTTATACGGAGTAGGAAATATTGATGAAAAAAGTTTTTTATCAATATCTCCAGATAACTTGATATCAACATTAGGATACGAGTATGCAAATCTATTAGAGCAGACGGGAGAAAAAGAATTCGAATTAATAGGATTTTGTACGGGTGGGTTGATAGCTATTGAAACTGGTAAAGTTCTATTAGAAAAAGGTTTGAAGGTAAATATGGTGACCACAATAGATACTATGATATGCAAAAAGATGATACTAAATAATTTTCTATTAGAAAGGGCATTTGCACAACTCATAGGAGCGAATATTAATAAAGCTGGTCATTCAGTTTCAGACGAAGAAGTGAGAAAGAGCTTACTATACTTATCGAAGAATTATAATCTTAAATTAATGCAAAGGGATGATTTATTTTTAGAGTCTATTGATAAATTTAAGAATGTGAAAGAATGTTATGTAGAATTTAGTACATTAGATGAAAATGAGCGTTTTAATAGGATGTTAAATAGCATTGAAAACGAAAAGCTTAATGAAATAAATACTTTAAGTAATATTAAGCAAAGATTTAACATATTCTCTCAAAGTTTTGAGGCTGCTATGCTATATGAGCCTGAAAATTATGTAGGAGATGTAAAAGTTTTATATTGTGATAATGAAAAATTTACTTTTTTACCGCTCGATAATATTGATAATGAAAAATTTTGGAAGAATGCAACTTTAGGGGATATAAAGCTACAAAAAATAAAAGGGAATCACTTAACATGTTTAAATGGGAAAATGGCAAGTGAAGTATTTAAAAATATTTTTGGAGATAAAAAACAATGAAAAAAAAGATAGGTATATTGGGATCTAGTGGCTTTTGCGGGAATATAGTATTTGAGGAGTTGAAGCAAAGTGGGTATAGGTTAAGATGTGGACATAGATATATAAAAAAAGATCTCGTAGATAAATATATTGAGCACGTATCCGTTGATGTTTTGAATGATAAAGAGTTGTACCTTTTTTGTAAGGATTGCGACTTGATAGTTAATGCGACAGGACCTTCATATGTTACAAGCCCTAAAATTGCTTATGCAATAAAAAAACTTGATTTAAAATATGTTGATTTATTTGGCGTTAATTTATTGGATGATGAAATAATTTTAAATACAAAATCTGTAATAGGTACTGGAAATTTCCCAGGATTATCTGGAATTGTTTTGAAGTGGCTCAATGAAAAATATTCAAAAAACTTAAAACGTATTTACATGTATGCTGGAGGAAATGAGAAAGTGACATTAAATGCATTAATTGATGTTTTAATGAGTTCATTAGATGGATATATTGAGACCAATTGTTTTATCTATAAAGGAGAAAAGAAAAAAATAAGCAGAGAAGTTGATTTAAAAGAACAAAATAATGTTGATTTTTTACCTTTGAATTCTGTATGTATAAAATATATTTCTAAAGAGTTATTAAATGTTTCTGAAAAATTTCCTAATAATGAAGTTTATTGGAATAATGTGTATCTCAACCCAGAGCATGATAAGATTCTAAGACAGGGTGTTTCAGAAATCCAGAAAGAATATTCCTTGGAGAAAGTATATCAAGTTGCCGATTACATTAATGAGCAAATATCAAGTAAAAGAAAAGCTAAGGATAATTTACTTCAATACAAGTATCAATGTTCTATAATTCTAGACTATGGGTTTGGGGAATATGAGGAGTTTTTAGAAGTTATATGTGGAGATACTTATCTTATAAACGGTTATTTAACAGCAATGTGTGTAAAAGAGTTGTTGGATAGAGATGACATAAATAAAACAATGTGGGCGTTTGAGATTTTGGATAGTAAAGATGTTTTAGAAGAGTTGCTATACAGAAAAGCTATTTTAGATATTAAATTAAATGGCAAATCAATAAGAGATGAAATTTGTGTTAGCCAAGAAAGGGGGGAAATATAAGTTATGCAAAACAAATATAGAGTATTGGTTTGTGGTGTAGGATTTGGACAGTTTTATATAAAAGCTATCGAAAATATGAATGAAAAATTTCAGATAGTAGGCATTTTGTCAAAAGGTAGTGAATTGTCTCAAAGTTATGCTAAAAAGTATAAAATACCAATATATACAACCTTAAATGATGTGAATCTTAATGAAATAGATTTGGCTTGTGTTGTTATAGGGTCAACATTGATAGGTGGGGCAGGCAGTGATTTGGTTAAGCAACTGTTAAAGAATGGAGTAAATGTAATTCAGGAACAACCAGTTCATTTAAAAGAATATATAGAGTTTTTGAAATTATCAAGAGAAAATTCTTGTTTTTATAAACTTAACACATTTTATCCAAATTTAAAAAGTGTAGATACATTTTTGAGTTTATCTAAAAAGCTAAATAAGTTGTCGAAAATTAGATTTATTTCTGCACAATGCAGTGTACATGTATTGTTTCCTCTTATAGATATTTTGGGAAGAGCTTTGGGAGGACTAAAACCTTATGAATTTAGAAATATATCTACGCAGAATATAGAATCACCTTTTGAGATTATAGAAGGGTATATAAACGATATTCCTATATGTATAAGTGTGCAAAATCAAATGACTGCGAAAAATCCAGATAATTACATGTTATTAATGCATAAAATAATGTTTATAACGAACTCAGGGAATTTGACATTATCAGGTACAAATGGACCTATAATATGGGAGAGTTGTTTGGATAAGCCACATGATAAAAATGGAAAATTTAATTTAGAAGAAAGCAATGAGTTTTCGAAATTAAAAACATTTGAAATAGCTGAAGATAACGAAGAAACTTATAGTAGTATGATGAAATTAAGTTGGGTTAATTCTATTTCAAAGTCCATTATAGAATTTATAAATTGTATAGATAGTAAAAAGGCTAATATAGTGGAGCAACAATACTTGATTTCAGCGATAGAGACATGGGGTGAATTATCTAGAGAGCTTGGACAAAGTAAAATAATTCAACCGTATAAAAAAAATGCAATTAAAATTAATGATTTAAAAGGAGGAAAAAATGAATAAAAATAATATGAATGGTCTAAAAACAAAGGATTTGATTACTATAGGGGTTTTTACAGCTCTCTATTTTATATTTAATATGATTGGGGGAATGCCTTTTGGAATGAATCCTGTATTAACCTTTTATCAGCCAATGGGTAGTGCTCTTTTATCAGGAATAATATTTATGTTTCTGATCTCGAAAGTGGCTAAAAGAGGAACTATTGCTATTTTGGCAATAATAATTTGTATTTTGAGATTTGCAACTGGCATGCATTGGGCTATGGGTCTTGGAACTTTAGTTATGGGGATAATTGCTGAGTTTATAGCAGGAAGCAAGTCATATAAAAGTAAAAAAACAAACATCCTTTCTTTTGGAGTATTTGCACTTGGAGATATAGGGACTTTTGTCGTATATTTTATGGATCCTAAGTCTTGGTCAAATGCAATGATAGAGAAGGGGACAGATATAACATATATAGAGTCTATGAATGCAGCAGCTGCTGATTGGATGATTTATGTTATTGTGATTGGAACTTTTTTAGTTGCTTTATTTAGTGCTTTTATAGGTTCTAAACTTTTGAAAAAGCAATTTGAAAAGGCGGGTATTATATGATTTCAGGAGAATTGAATACACATATTAATCCATGCACAAAAATAGTTTTACTATTTTTGTGCATAATTATATCTAGTATATTGCCCTCAATAGAATATGAATTAGCTTTTGTAGCATTAATTGCTATTTTTAGTCTTATAAATAGAAAAATCAAAATTGCTTTTACTGGGATATTAATATATCTATTAGTATATTTTCTTAGTATTTTAATTGTAAGATATGGAAGTAATACTTTTAGAAGCATATTTATGCCATTTTTGGGTTTAGTTAATAAAATTTATCCGGTATGTATGCTCTCTATGATAATACTTAGCACAACGAAAGTAGGGGAGTTTTTATCTGCTATGGATTATGTTGGTGTTTCTAAAAAAATTTCTATCCCCCTAGCAGTAATGCTTAGGTATATACCAACTATAAAAGAAGATTGGCTATATATAAAAGATTCAATGAGGTTTAGAGGAATTTCTCCATCTTTTTTGGGGTTTATAAAAAACCCTTCTTTAACCGTAGAATGCATTTATTCTCCTATGATAATTATGGCGTCAAAAGCCGCAGATGAATTAACTATAGCTTCTATCACGAGGGGAATTGAATCACCAAATAAACGAACTTCAATTATAAGGATTAATTTTGGAATTTTAGATTATTTATCTCTAATAATTGGAGTAGTAATTACTGCATTTACAATATATTTGAGGTATTTTTATGATTAAGTTAAATGAAGTTTGTTTCAAATATAGAAACTCTAAGGATATTAGCCTAGATAATATAAATATAGAAATAAAAAAAGGAGAGTTTATTTTAATATGTGGTTCTTCTGGCTCTGGAAAAACCTCTATTACAAGGCTTATAAATAAGTTGATACCATATTATTATGAAGGAGATTTAAATGGTGATGTAAAAATAAATGATAAATCATTATCTGACTATCAAATGTTTGAACTTTCAAAAAATGTCGGCAGTGTTTTTCAAAATCCTAGAACCCAATTCTTTAATGTGGATACAAATAGTGAAATTGTATTCGGACTAGAAAACCAAGGAGTAGAAACAAAAATTTTAGAAGAGAAATTAGATGAAACCTGCAAGAAATTAGAAATAAATAAACTAAAAAATAGAAATATTTTTCATTTATCTGGAGGAGAGAAACAAAAAATTGCTTTTGCATCAGTTTATGCAACAAATCCAGATATTTATTTACTTGATGAGCCTTCTTCTAATTTGGACATACCGACAATAGATATATTAAAAAAACACTTATCCATGTTGAAAGAGAGTGGTAAAACAGTTATTATATCTGAACACAGAATCTATTATATAATGGATTTAGTTGATAGAATTATTTATATGAAGAATGGGAAAATTGATAAAATTTTTTCCAATAAAGATTTTTTAAGTTTATCTGAAGATGAAATTAAGACTATGGGTTTAAGAACAAGAAACAAACCTAGTTTAAATATAAAAGAAAAATCACCAATTATAGGTAAGTCTTATTTACAGGTAAATAATGTTTCAATTTATAGGAAAGATAAATGCCTTACAGATAGATTTAGTTTTTCTGCAAACAAGGGTGATATTATTGCTGTTTTAGGATCTAACGGCATAGGGAAAACTACTTTTTTAAGAACTCTTTGTGGACTTTATACTGATTATAAGGGTGAGTTTATTTTAAAATCTAAAGAAATTGATGAAAAAGCAAGAAAGCAAATATCTTATATGGTTATGCAAGACGTAAATTATCAATTATTTGCCGATAGTGTCTTTGCTGAATGTAAATTAGGAATAAAGAACGTAAAAGATGATTTAATTAATGAACTGCTAAATGATTTTGACTTATATAATTATAAAAATAGCCACCCTAACACTTTGTCTGGGGGACAAAAGCAAAGACTTGCCATAGTTTGTGGACTATTGTGTAACAAAGAAATTTTTATTTTAGACGAGCCTACAAGTGGGCTTGATTATAAAAATATGATTAAAACTGTAGAATTATTAAAGTCACATTCAAAAGATAAAATTATTTTTATAGCTACCCATGATTTTGAATTTGCAAGTTTAATTTGCAATCGTGTATTGGATTTAGAAAAAATAAGATATGTCTAACTTGATATCTTAATGAAATTATAAAAAATATTCACATTAATAAGAAGATAATTTAATTGTTTTATTATAGTTAACTAATAATTGTTCAGTATTACACTTTAAAATTATTAAGGCATAGAGTTTTCAAGGTAGTGTTAAATAAATTGTGTAACCTCTTGTGAAACTAAGTAAATTGTACCTAACTAGATAATGCTACATGCTTTGTACCTTAATCCCATATATTGGATGAAAAATTTTTGCTTTGGCGCTTTCCTTATGTTTTATTTAGCAGTTTACTTAGTTCATATAGTGCCATCCCAAATTCCTTATGGATCATAGAAGAAAACGCCGTGTTGTATTTTGAAACATCGGTATACACATACTTTTCCAGAGATGTTTCATGGGGAAATTGTTCTTTTACTTTAGGATATTTGTCTGCCCATTTATCAAACAAATTTTCTAAGGGAAGTTTAAGTCTTCCAGTAGGGGTGACTTATTATTGACTCTTACTTTATTGGCTATATTTCTTATGATATGTATCCAGTAGGATCGATGTTTTGATAAGGGACATTCATCGTTAAGAGTATGCTTTAGTTTTGTTAATTCATCGCTAACAAAGAGAACGATATCTTCTAGTCCTCTGGATTTAAGATCTTGGAATATTTCTCTGTAGTTAGAAGCAGATTCTATGGGATAAATAGCAAAGCTTAGACCCTCTTTGTGGCCTTCTTTTGTGATTCCTATAATATCATGAACAGCTTCTTTGCTAACCGAATCTCGTCTTATGGAGAGAAAGGTAACATAGCAGTAGACAACGGCCTGTCTGGAGTTCTTTTTAAAAAGCTATAGTTCCTCTAGGGTGGACTTCGAACTATTTGATACGGTTTGCTGACCGTATATTTTCTCAATCATTTCTAATAGGTCTCTGGTTGTTAGACCATTTTGGTGGAACAATTTAATGTTATCTTCAAGAGTAGAATTTGACTCGTTAAAAAAAGATAGGGGTTTTTGAGAAAAGAGCCCCTTCCTATCCATAGGCATCTTAAGATGTAATATACCATATTTGCCTTTAAGGGTTCTAGTGTAGTAGCTATTTCTAGAATTCCCAGAGTTGTATTCACTGGTATCACAGGGCTCAAATCCTAAAAAACGTTTTTTTCTGTTTCTAGAAGAAGATTCATCGCATCTTCCGGTTGACAGCGAAATATTTCTGTAACATCTACTCCTTGGGCTAGCACTTCAATCAATTCTTTGTTAAAATTTGTTATGAGGTTCTCCAATATTCATGTGATTTAGTTGTGTTAACTTAATCTTACAAGATTGGATCCTCTTTTTCTATCCAAGGAACAACTTTACGTTTACACAAGATATTTTACACTATGATTTTCAATGAGATATAAATTTATATTGTTAATTAATAGTATTAAAAATTCTAAAAAGAGGACTAGACATATTGAGGCGTCTTAGTCCTCTTTTTAGGAATATGGTTTAGATTTATTTATTTAAATTAATCATAATTTTAACCTCATTAGGATAAACTCCCTTATATCTTTTGTAAAGTTTGCTAAATCGGCTAGCTGAAGTATACCCAACAGTTTTAGCTATATGTCTTATTTCAAGATCAGTGGTTACTAATAATTGTTCTGCTATATTCATTCTTTTTCTTTGGGTAAATTCTGTAATACTCAAATTGTTTTTTTTCTTAAAACTTTCCTTTAACTTTGTTCCACTCATACAAGCGATTTTTTCTAGAAGTGATTGAGGTATGTTGTTAGAATAATGATCGCTAATATATCTTTCTACATTCTCAATAAGTTTTTCATCTTCGGTTGAAAGAGTCTTAAAATTTTTCGAATCTTCACTAGCCTCAACAGTTATATAAAACCACTCTTTTACCTTTTCCTCAAAGAAAAGTTTAGCTTCAGCATTTTCAAGTTTACAAGTCAAAATATCTTTAGCAATCTTACTTATTGGATTAATAATTGAATTTTTAGATTGAAAAAACATATCTTTTAAATCATCTACATTATTTGAGTAAGAATATGGTGGATAGTATTTTTCTAAAAAACTTTTTTTAAATTTTACACCTACAAGACACAATCTAGAATTTTTATGTATAAGATATCTATTCTTTTTGTCGCTTGGATCCATAACAAACATAGAAAAAGGTTCAATTGACTGATAGGGATTAAACCATTCTCCGTTTCCAGACATTACAAAATTGGAAATTAATGTAACATAATTTTGCATTGATTCAACGCCATCTTCTACAAAATCTTCTTTTATGAAAAGATTATGAATGTCTATTATAAAGTCGCTACTTTCGTAATACCAGTAATAACCATTATATAATTTCGTATTAGCTATATAATACCTCCCTAGAGGATGAAAATAATTCTCGTCTTTTAATTCCGATGAAACATAAGCATTTATTAAACTTTCAAAATTTTCCATACAAACCTCCAATAACACGTTTAGACATATAAACCTATATATATTGTAAAACAAACGAAAATATTTTACAATATACTTATGATAAAAGTTATCAAGTAAGTCGTACTTTTTATTTGAAATTTATCAAAATATTATTAAGGGGGTAAATATGAAAATTTACAAAAGGCTTTTTTCCTATGTGCCTGAGGGAAAACATAATGGATATATAGCAGTTTTCTTATCAGCACTATCTGCGTTTCTGATGGTGTACGGATATTCATTGTTGTATAAATTTTTAAGAAGTTCAATTGTTGAGGAGGATTTATTAGTTGCTAGAGCAATGTCTATTCAAACTGTTTTGAGTTTGACGTTGGGAGCTTTGGTATATTTACTATCAGGTTTATTTTCCCATAAGCTCGGATTTCGTTTAGAAACTAATTTGAGAAAGAAAGGGATAGATGGACTTACAGGAGCAAGTTTTCGTTTTTATGACTTAAATTCATCTGGAATTATAAGAAAAACTATTGATGATAATGCAGCTAAAACTCATACGGCAGTAGCACATATGATACCAGATAATTCACAAGCTTTTTTAATTCCAGTATTATCTTTAATACTTGCCTTTTCTATTAGTAGTAGAGTGGGATTAGTTATTCTTATACTAACAATAGTAGGGGCTCTTATTTTAAAGAACATGATGGGTGGAGGAGAGTTCATGGAATACTACCAAAAATCCTTAGAAATTTTAAGTGGTGAAACAGTTGAATATGTCAGAGGCATGCAAGTTGTTAAAATATTCGGAGCTACTGTAGAGTCTTTTAAAACTCTTTATAAGGCGATTAAGGATTATTCTAAGTATGCTCTTGATTACTCAATTAGTTCTAAAAAACCTTATGTACTATATCAATGGATATTTTTTGGGATTATTGCAATTTTGTCTATCCCTTTAGTTTTTACCATAAATAAAGTTAATAATGCTAATTTGCTTATTGTTGAACTATTCATGATTTTGTTTTTAAGTGGAGTAATGATGGTTTCATTTATGAAAATTATGTGGGCTAGTATGAACATCTTTAACGCTAGGTATGCGGTAGATACTTTGGAAGATTTATATAAAAAGATGAATGAAGATAAATTGTCTTATGGAGAGAATATTAATTTCAAAAACTATAATATAGAGTTTGATAATGTAACATTTGGTTACAATGGAAATAAAGTATTAGAAAATTTATCTTTTAAATTAGAAGAAGGAAAAAAATATGCTTTGGTGGGTCATTCAGGATCAGGTAAATCGACTATTGTAAAGCTATTATCTGGTTTTTACAAAGTAGATAGTGGCAGTATAAAGATTGGAGAGAGACCCTTAGAATCTTATAGTAAGGATACTCTAATAAACACAATTTCTTTTGTTTTTCAGGATAGCAAACTTTTTAAGACATCTATTTACGAAAATGTTGCTCTTGCTAATAGAAAGGCAAGTAGAGAAGAAGTTATGAAGGCTATGGAACTTGCAGGTTGTAATGTTATTTTAAATAAGTTTCCTGAAAGGGAGAATACCATGATCGGCTCAAAAGGAGTCTATTTATCAGGAGGAGAAAAACAGAGAATTGCTATTGCGAGAGCCATGCTCAAGAAATCTAAAATTGTAATTATGGATGAAGCTAGTGCTTCTATTGATCCAGACAATGAGTATGAGCTTCAAAAGGCCTTTAAAAACCTTATGAAAGATAAAACAGTTATTATGATTGCCCATAGGATGAGTAGTATTCGTTCTGTTGATGAAATTTTAGTTTTAGAGAATGGAGAAATAATTGAAAGAGGCAGTGATCAAGAACTTATTTCAAAAGGTGGAAAATATAAGGAATTATTAGAGCTTTATGACAGTGCAAATCAATGGAGGGTTAAAGATGAGGAAATTTTATAAAAAACGATTTTGTCTGACTGATAAAGGGGCTAAAGATCTCACTAAATCTACTATATCGAGTTTCTTGGTTTACTGTATTAATATGGTTCCTGCCTTTATTTTAATGATGTTAACAGATGAGCTTCTTTTGAAAAATGTTAAAAGCCCTTATTTATATTTTGGAGTTTCTGTTGTTACATTAGTAATAATGTATGTTTTGTTATCCAAAGAATATGATGATCTTTATACTACAACTTATGAAGAGAGTGCTAATTTAAGAATAGATATTGCTGAAACTCTATCAAAACTTCCCCTATCCTACTTTTCAAAACATAATTTATCAGATATATCTCAAACGATTATGGCAGATGTGGAAAAAGTAGAACACGCTATGAGTCATTCAATTCCTAAAGTAGGAGGAATGGTTTTATTTTTCCCACTAATTGGAATTATGTTAATGATAGGCAATTTTAAGATGGGGCTAGCAGTAATGATCCCAACTATTTTAAGTTTTATACTAATACCTATTGCTAAAAAGTCGCAGGTAAAAGGAAACAAGAAATATCACAAGGTACTTAGAGAAAACTCAGAAAAATTCCAAGAAACTATTGAACTTCAACAAGAAATAAATAGTTTCAACTTATCTGATGAAGTGAAGACATCACTTTATAAACAGATGGATGAAAGTGAAAAAATACATTTAAAAGTGGAAGAGAGTTCTATTATAACATTAGGTTTATCTACTATGTTTTCTTTCGTAAGTATAGCAGTAGTTAGTTATGTTGGTATTAGCCTTATTCTATCTGGGGAGATTGACATTTTATATCTCTTAGGGTATTTAATGTCTGCCATAAAGATAAAAGATATTTTCGATTTATCAAAAGAAGGATTATTAGAAGTGTTCTCTATAGATCCAAGTGTTGAAAGGATTAGGGAGATTAAGGAAACAAAAATTCAAGAGGGTAAAGATGTAGAACTGAATATGTTTGATATAGTCTTTAAAAATGTAGCTTTTTCTTATGATGATAATCAGGTTTTAAAGGACATTAGCTTTACTGCGAAACAGGGAGAGGTAACGGCTCTAGTTGGAGCTTCTGGCTCTGGAAAGACAAGTATATTAAGATTAATATCAAGATTATATGATTATGATAAAGGTCAAATTTTAATAGATGGAAAGGATATAAAAAACATTTCCACAGATTCTTTATTTAAGAAAATATCTATTGTTTTTCAAGATGTTACTTTATTTAACTCATCTATATTAGAAAATATTCGTATAGGTAAAAAAGATGCCAGCGATGAAGAAGTTATCAAGGCAGCTACCCTTGCAAATTGTATGGATTTTATTAATAAACTTCCTAATGGATTAGATACAGTTATAGGGGAAAATGGGTCAGAGCTTTCTGGTGGTGAAAGACAAAGGCTTTCTATTGCAAGAGCTTTTTTAAAGGATGCACCAATTCTTATATTAGATGAAATATCAGCAAGCCTTGATGTGGACAATGAAAAGAAAATTCAAGAAAGTTTGAATAAATTAATAAAGGATAAAACAGTTATTATTATTTCCCATAGATTAAAATCTATTGAAAATGTAGATAAAATCATAGTCATAGAAAATGGACATGTGGAAAGCCAAGGCAATCACAAAGAACTGATAGAAGAATCAAAATTGTATAACAATTTATTAGAAAAAACGAAATTAGCAGAAGAATTTATATATTGAGGGGATTAAAAATGAAACAAAACATGAAAGAACAGTTGTTGACCAAGAAGCCATTGTCTTTAATGTTTCAATTATCTATACCAGCAGTAATTGGGATGGTAGTTATAGGCCTATATCCACTTATGGATGGAATATTTGCAGGACAGATAATAGGGGAAAATGCCATGGCAGCTTGTTCAATAGCCATGCCACTTACATTTTTTAATAATGGGATTGCAACGCTTATAGGGATAGGTTCGGCATCGATTTTATCAAGAGCCATGGGAAAGAGTGATAAAGATACTATAGACAAGCTTATGGGAAATCTTATCTATTGGATTATATTTTTTTCAACGATCATAACAATAGGAGGAATACTTCTAGGACCATATTTTTTAGATTTAATTGGAGCAACAGGAGAAATAAAGGCATTAGGCATAAGGTATTTAAGAATAATATTTCTAGGCTCAATTTTTGTAAACTTTACCCAGTCAGCCAATATGGTTATGCGTGGTGAAGGACTTATGAAAAGAGCAATGAGTATCATGGGACTTGGTGCCTTTATCAATATAGCTCTTGATCCAATACTAATGAAATTAATGGGTGATTATGCCATTGAGGGAGCAGCTATAGCAACTGTAACAGCACAAGTAATTCAAGCGGTTATTACTCTTTATTATTTTAAAAGTAAAAGTGAAAATGTAAAAATAAAGAAAATAAAAAAAGAAAAAGATATATCAAAGGAAATGTTTGGAGTAGGAGTATCAGCTATGATCATGCAAGTATTTTTCATGGTTCAACAAACATTGCTTTATAGACAAGCTTTTAGATATGGAGGAGATCCAAATGCAATATTAATGTCGGCAACTTTGAGATTTTATGGATTTTCATTTATACCAATTTGGGGAATGAGTCAGGCGTTACAGCCGATTATTGGTACAAACTTTGGAGCAAAACAATACGATAGAGTAAAGGAAACTATGAAGATATTTTCTATAGGAGGAACAGTACTTGCAGCAATTTTTTGGTTACCAGCACAAGTATTTTCAAAACAGTTACTTGGTTTATTTAAAGTAAGTCAGGATATAATTTCAAGTGGAGTTAATAATTTCAGAATATTCTATTCAGTATTTATTCTTTATGGAATTATGATTATGACAATAACTTTTTTTCAAGCGATAGGGGATGGAAAAAAAGCTGGAATGATTGTAATGCTAAGACAGTTAATACTACTTGTTCCAGCCTTACTTATATTTCCAAGAGTATTTGGAGCAGGGGCTGTTTGGTGGGCAGAACCAGTTGTAGATTTTACTATGATAATGGTAGGTTTAGCAATGCAAGCCAAGGCTATTTCAACTATGAATTTAAATAATTAAAGATTTGATTTTTATAATATTTTTATGGGAAAAATAATATATCAGTAAAGAAAATTCGATAATTGAAAGATTACCTGCTAATAAAAGAAAATTACAAATACAAGATACTAGTGTAGAAGTATTTATTTCTAAAGGTTTTGCATAGATAACAAAGAAAGACATATAAACCAGCAGGAATAAGCACAGGATGCTTGTATAACTATAAAAAAATAAGAATGATATTTTATCTGAATTGATTTTTGAAAGATTTAGTCTTATTTTTAGTTGAATCCAAAGCCAATCAAAATTGAAAAAACAAATAAAACTAAAATTTATAGATTATTTTAACAAGAAAAACTTGGATAAGTTCATATGCTTGGAAGGAAATAAATTTTATGAGAATCTAGAGATATTAACACTTTCTATAGAATTTTTAGATATGAAGCAGAATTAATGCAAATATATCTACTTTTAGTGATATATATAAATGTGATGGAGGTAGATATATCAATGAAGAAAACTATAAATAAAACCACGATAAGAATACCTATCTATTTTAATAGCATGTTTATGTTAACTTTTTAGGTTTAACAGAAAACAGTTTTTAGTTTTAAAACTTCTATTTTTCAGAGGACTCGACATGCCTAAATGCCGTAGTCCTCCTTTTTTATGCTCAAAAATCGAAAAACGAGTAAAAAAAGGAGGACCAAAGGATGTCAGATAATGATAAAGAAAAATACATTTATGTTAAGGGTAAAAAAATATATGTACCTGATGAAGTGTATAGAGCATATAAAAAAGAGATTAATCATGAAGCTCATTTGAAGCGCCTGGATATAAAGCACGGTGTATTTCATTTTGGAGATTTTAATACAAGTGTTGTAGATATTGCGGATAAGAGTATTGATGTTGAAAAGATTATTGAAACTAAAATGCTAATAGAAGATCTGCATTGTGCATTAAACAATTTAAATGAGGAAGAAAGAAACCTAATCAAATTACTATATTTTGATGATAAAACTCTCATAGAAGTTGCAAAACAAAGAAACACAAATCCAATGAAAATTAGTAGATTAAGAAATAAGATTTTAGAGAAACTGAGAAAACTTTTGGATAGGTAAATCAAGTAGGGGACAGAGATATTTTTCTCTGTCCTCTATTTTTTTAAAATTTTTCAAAAAAATATTCAAAAAAGTGTTAAAAGTTGTCCTGAAAGTAAGGCTTATATATAGAGGGACTTTTATACCTCGTTATATATAGATTTTGAACCTTGACAACTGAATAGACCAAGACAAGACGTTAACTGTTAATTGAGCAATTTACAACTTACGCCAAGATAAACCTGCTAAGATAATTGGTTTAAATGAATACCTACATTTGTAGAGGATATAAGGTTTGGAGCGGTAAATAAGTTTGTATAAAAAGAGGGTGGCAACTCTTGTGCGATGATATTAACAGGGATAATGATACTTCTACAGTTGAAGCCGGCTCATCTTGAAAAGGGGCGGAGGTGAAATTCCTATGTTGCAGCCAATGCACTTGTCAATGTCAAAAAACTTAAAAATATTGAAGATAAGGAGAAGGTATTATGTGTGATGAACATAATATAAATACAGAAATGAAAACAGATAAAAAAGATAAACAGATGATAAATCAAATTGATGGTTGGAATATAGAAGTTAAATTTAATGAAAATGGATTTAGCTTAGAAAATTTAGTAGAGGAATACATCAAAGAAAAATTTTCTGTCTATTAGGGGCTGACAAAAAATATAAGGAGCGTTATAATATTTTTGTGGAAGCCTAACCTTGGTTTGATTTATTGTATGTAAATTGAACTAAAGGAGGCTTTTTTATGTTTAAAAACAATTTAGCAAAAGAAAATTTGGCAGTTATGTATTTAAGATTATCAAAAGAAGATGGCGAAAAAACAGAAAGTAACTCGATATCCAATCAAAGAGAAATTATAAACTCTTATGCAAGAAGAAATCAAATTCCAATAGTCAAAGAGTATGTAGATGATGGATATTCAGGTGCAAATTTTGATCGTCCCAATTTTAAAGAAATGATAAAGGCTGCCTATGATAGAAAGTTCAATACAATTATTGTAAAGGACTTATCGAGATTCGGAAGAGATTATATAGAAGCAGGAAAATATATTCAAAGAATATTTCCAGAAAACGGGATAAGATTTATATCTATAAACGACAATTACGATAGTCAAAGTGCAGATATAAACGATACACACCTTATACTTCCTATAAAAAATTTCATTAATGACAGTTATTGCCGAGATATTTCCAATAAGGTAAAAAGCTCTCAGAAGATAAAAAGAGAAAAAGGTGATTTCATCAGTGCCTTTGCACCTTATGGATATAAAAAATCAGAAAAGAACAAAAATAAGTTAGTGGTTGATGAACAGATTGCTAACAACATTAAAAATATATTTGATATGAAGCTCTTGGGATATTCCTCAAAGGCAATTGCAGATGAACTAAATCATTTAGGAGTTTTAACTCCAAGAAAATATAAAGAAAGTCAAGGATTTAAGTGTAATGGATTTCAAAATATAAAAGGCGGTAATTGGTCTGCAAAGGCAATAAACAGAATTATAGAAAATGAAGTATATATTGGAAATACCTTACAAGGAAAGAGTGTTACTTTAAGTTATAAAAATAAAAAGCAGATAGAAAAAGAGAAAGAAGAATGGATAAGAGTAGAAAATACCCATGAAGCAATTATAAGTAAAGAAGTTTTTACTATTGCAAATACTATGTTAAAAAGAGATTTGAATAATTCTCGTGGAAAGGACAAAATTGATATTTTTACAGGAATGCTTTTTTGTAAAGAATGTGGAAGTTCTTTGATTAGAAGGACTGTAAAGTATAAAAAAAGAGAAGAGATATTCTATATCTGTTCAAAGTACAACAAGGGAAAATCTTGCACAAGACACAGCATAAAAGAAGAAACTTTGATAAAAGCAGTATCTAAAATAATGAAGTCCTACATTGAATTTAATGAAAATCTATATTCTAAAGTTCAGCGTATAGATATAAATAAAAATTTGAAAGACAATCAAATTCCTATACTAAGACGAGAAAAAGCAATGACAGAAGAACTCTTATCTTCCCTTTACCTTGACCTAAAAGAAGATGTTATTAGTAAAGAAGAATATCAACTTTTTAGAAAAAACTATACAGAGAAATTGACTAAATTAGATGAAAGTATCGAGTATAGATTGAAAAAACAGGAATATACTAAGGAGAAGATTGACAAAAATAAGAGTTGGATCATCGACATTAACAAGTATAAAAATTTATCTGAAATAGATAGATTGTCTGTTGTGATGCTTATTGACAAAATTTTTATTTCTGAAGATAAGACGATAGATGTTAGGTTTAATCATACCGAAGAATTGTCTTTACTTGAAGAAATGACAAAAACGGATAAGCCTGATATTAAATCTAACACCATAAAAAAGAAAAGTGTCTATATAAGTAGGAAGTCAAAAACTATTCCCACTGTTATGAATAAAAGTCTTGTAAGTGCTGAAAGTGAGGTATGCTGTGGCTAGAACAAAAAACAGGCATATATCACAATCAGAAACAGAAGTTGGAAAAGTGATTGAAAAAATATACATTGCCGGTATTTATGCTAGATTATCACAGGAAAGAAAGGAAGCTTACAGGGATAAAAGTAATTCACTTGAAATGCAGGAAGAACTTTGTATAAATGCTGCAAAAGAAAAAGATATAAAGATTTTAAGAGTATACAAGGACTATGAGTATTCTGGAACAAATTTTAAAAGACCTGCATTTATTGAAATGATGGAAGATATCCGAACAGGTAGGATAAATTGTATCATAGTAAAAGATATGTCAAGGTTTGGTAGAGAGTATTTAGAAATCGCAAACTATATCGAAAAAGTATTTCCATTTTTGGGAGTTCGATTTATTTCCGTAAATGATAATTTGGATACTAAAGACGGTATAAAATCAGAACAGAGTTATGAAATAGCAATAAAAAATATCTTTAATGATTTATACGCAAAAGATATTTCAAAGAAAATAAAAGCCTCTAAAGAAATAAAAATGAAACAAGGGTCTTTTATAGGAGGATGGCTCCGTATGGCTATAAGGTTGATAAAATTGATGGAAAAAGAGTTCTGGTGATGGACGAAAAGGCATCAGATGTAGTAAGACTTATCTTTTATATGGCAGGTCAAGGTAAATCCAATATGCAAATAGCAAGAGAATTGACTAAAACATATACGACACCTGATGAATATAAAAGAACAGGTAAAATTTTTAAGGATAAAGAAGATACAAAACAATGGGATATTTCTTATATATCAAAAATGCTTTCTGATGAAGTATATATTGGGAATTTGATTCAAAGAGTATACTCAAATAGACATGATCCAAGTAGGAAAAGTAAGTTTCGTGATAAAGAAGAGTGGATTATAACAGAGAACACCCACAAAGGGTTAATAGACAAAACTACATTTGAAAATATCAGAGAGATAAAGGAGAAAAAACAAAACTATCTACCTTACCATTCACTGAAAAACATAATAAAAGACGGAAAAGAAAATGTTGGAGTAAAAATTCAAAGAGATCATAAAAAAGAAGGAAAGTATGACGACCTCATACAGTGCAGTGTTTGTGGCAGATATTTGAAAAAACAATATGGACCAAGAGGACTGAAATATCATGATGAGATTTGCTATTGTTATTATTGTAAAGGTGGAGACAGATTAAAATTAGAAAAATCTCATGTCAGAATATATGAGACAGACCTCGACAAAATTTTAGTAGATACCTTAAAAAGACTGGTTTCAAGCTTTTATAAAAAGGATAAAAGATTACAACTAAAAATATATTTAGAAAATATAAGTGCTGAAAAGATAAATCAAGTTTCTCTAAAAACAGATGTAAATAATAAAAAGATTGCTTCTCTTAGGATCAATCTACAAGAACAATATGAAAACTATGTTAAAGGAGAGGTTCTTTTAAGTGATTTTAAAATAGAAAGTAAAAAAATAAATAATCAAATAAAAACCTTAAAAAATGAATTAAAAGTTTTTGATGAAAGAATAAGAAATATAAGAAAGAAAAAAAGAGAAATTATGGAATTTATAGATGTACTATTTTGCTGCTTGGATGCTAAAAGCATAGAAGTTGATAAAGAATTGGTCGATACATTAATTAGCCATATAGAAATATCAGAGTATAAGCAGGTTACCATATATTTTAAGTTTAATCTTGATAAAGATATGGGAAAGCAGTTGGAGGTAGAGCATGAATAAGATAGCTATATATTTAAGACTTTCTGAAGAAGATTATCACAAAGTAGATGAAAGTGTAAGTATAGTAAATCAAAGAGATTATATAAAAAGCTACATTGAAAATGAAACATCTTTAAAAAGTTGTGAAATAGAAGAATATGTAGATGATGGATATTCTGCTACTAATACAAATAGACCTTCATTTTTAAGGCTTATTGAGGATATAAAGAGTGGTAAAGTAGGAACTATAATTGTAAAAGATATGTCTAGGTTTTCAAGAGATTATATCCTACTTGGGGATTATTTGAGCAATATATTTCCATTTCTAAAAATACGATTTATAGCTATTAATGACAACTATGATTCTTTAAAAGAACAAGGTAATGGCTTAGATACAGATACACAGTTTAAGACATTGTATTATGATTTATTCAGTAAGGAATTATCTGAAAAGGTAAGAAGTTCTATTAGGCAAATTAAATCGCAGGGGAAAAATATAAATTGGGCAGCACCTTTTGGATATATTAAAGATCCTAAAGATAAACATAGTATCATCATTGATGAAAAAACAGCTTTTATAGTTAAAGAAGCTTTTGATTTATTGCTAAAAGGATATTCGTGTATTCAAGTGGCTAATATATTTAATGAAAAAGGTTATATTACACGCTCTGAACGAAAAGAAGAACTGAAACTTTCTGATTATACTGGAAATTTAATTACTGGAAGTGAAGTAAAGAAAAGAGTTTGGACAAACGCAGCTATCTCACAGATTACAAGGAACGAACTATATACAGGAGATTATGTATATAATAAATTCAAAGAAACAAAAATAGGTGGAAGAAAAAGAATTTTACTTCCTGAAGAGGAGTGGAAAATACTTCCAAATACCCATGAAGCGATTATTTCCAGAGAAGTGTTTGATAAGGTTAAGAAAATAAAAGAAAAACGAAGTTTTGGGGGATATATAGGAAACAAAAATCGTTCTATTTTTTCTGATAAGATTTTTTGTAAAGAATGTGGTAGACATATGAGTTTACGATGTGACAGTAGACAAAAGAAGAATTCTGATAAAATATACAAGTATAAGATTTATTATTGTAATTTATGTAAAGCTGAGAAAAAACCAAACAATATCAAAGAGAAAGATATTATTGAACTTATAAAACCCAAATTAAAAGATTTTATGATTCAAAATACATTAAATGAAGAGAAAGTTATAGAACACAAGAATGTAAAAGAAGAGATTCTAAAGGAAATATCCATATTAAACAGAAATTTACAAATTATCTATGAAAACTATAAAAAGAAAAATATTTCAAAAGAGGACTATTTAAAGGAAAAAACTTTTATCCAAGATAAAAAGATATTATTGGAGAGTAAATTGGAAGAATTGAAGTCAGAGAAGATTGATTCAAGGAAAGAAACGGATATTACAGTCTTAGACGAAGATAGTTTATTGAAGGCTTATGTAGACAATAAAATTGATAAAATAATTGTATCAAGAAGTGGAGAAATAGAAATTGTAGAAATATAGATGGATGGTATTAAAAGTAACTCATAATCTCGCCAACTTTAATTTTAATACGCCAAAATGAAAATAATAGCAAGAAAATTTGCAGAAATAAATAGTGCTGTTTACTATGAGTTGATAGGGTAAATATTTAGGAACAAACAAAAAAATGATATAATTATAGTTAAAATGAGATATTGTGAGGTGATTTTTGTGTCTAAAATAAATGTGGAAGGATCAGAAATTAGCATTATTGCCATAGATAATAGAGATTATATTTCTTTAACTGACATGGTTAGAAATGTTGAAAATGGTGTGGCACTAATAGAAAAATGGCTAAGGAATAAAAATACAATTGAATTTTTAGGAATATGGGAAGAAATGTATAATGCGAATTTTAATTCCACCGAATTCGAGGGAATTAAAAATGAAGCAGGTTTTAATCGTTTTATTTTATCGGTTAAACAATGGGTCAATAAGACGAATTCTATAGGAATTGTTGCCAAAGCAGGAAGATATGGTGGAACATATGCACATAAAGACATAGCTTTTGAATTTGCGTCGTGGGTATCACCTTATTTTAAGCTCTATCTTATTAAAGAGTTTGAGCGCTTAAAGGAAGAAGAGCAAAAACAATTAGGTTGGGATATCAAGAGAAATTTAGCTAAGATAAATTACAAAATTCATACAGATGCAATTAAGAATAAACTTGTCCCTGAGAAATTATCAAAGGAAAGAATAAACTATATCTATGCAAGTGAAGCAGATATATTAAATGTAGCTTTGTTTGGAATGACAGCAAAAGAATGGCGTGAAAATAATCCAGAGTTAAAAGGAAATATGAGAGACTATGCTGATATATCACAATTAGTGTGTTTATCAAATCTTGAGAACTTAAATGCTGTTTTTATAAATGAGGGAATGGATGCAACTGAAAGGATAGAAAAATTAAATGCAATTGCTATTGAACAAATGAGGATTCTAACAGAAAGTGAACGTATAAAAAAGTTAAAATAATAGTTTTGTATATAAATTAGGCGATAGAAATATCGTCTAATTTTATGTAACAATTGCTTGACATTGTAGGGTAAGAGTACATTAGCAAATATTTTATTGAGAAGACTTGATTATAAAAATGGATCTGTGAAGTTTGATGATACAGAATTAAAATGCATAGATGAGGATGATTTTTATAGTAATATCTCATTGGTGAGTCAAAATGTGTTTTTATTTAATGATACTTTAAAAAATAATGTTTGTTTATACAATGATTACAGTCAGTCTGATTTTGAAAGATCTATTGAAAAATCAAAATTAAATAGTGTTATAGAGGATCTAGAAGAAAAAGAGAATACGGTTCTTGGAGAATATGGCACATCACTTTCGGGTGGAGAAAAGCAAAGAGTTAGTATATCTAGGGCACTTATTAAAAATTCATCATTTGTTATTATGGATGAAGCAACTTCATCATTGGATATCAAAACAGCGAGAGCTATTGAGAATACTTTATTATCTTTAAATCAAACTGTTTTAGTGATAACACATAGAATTGACGAGAGCATTCTGAAAAAATACGACAAAATATTTTTGTTAGAAGATGGAATAATTACACAAAGTGGAGATTATTCAGATATAAGTTATTTTAATGAGGTGTTATCATAATGAAAAACATTAGAGATTTATTAATTAAACAAAATTTAGGACAATTTATAGTATTCATTATAACCGCTATCTTAGAAATTCTAGCAGAGTTGTCATTTGCGTTTGCATTTAAGGTTATATTTGATTTGGCTACTGGAAGTACAGTTTATAGTGTGAAGGAAGTAGCGGCTATAATCATACTTTCGTTGATGTTCAAGATATTTACAACATATTTAATTGAAGTTCAAACAGAGAGAGTGAGCATTAAAGCTATGGAAGATTTTAAGTTAAATATGATGAGTTCATACTTAACAAAAGATAACGAAATGAAGACTTCAAATGTTTTAAATATAGTGACTGATTTATCTGAACAAATTTCTGAAATGTACATTAAACCTTTTTTGACTATTGTTAGAATGATTATAATGTTTATTGGAGCTGCAGTTGTAATCTTCATAAATCAAAAGTTTGTTTTATTGATAGTGTTCTTGGTGGGTTGGATTCCATTAGTTTATTCTAAGTTCTCCTCTTCAAAAACACAAAAATCTAGGGGAGAATATATTCAAACTAATGAACAATTCATTTCAAAGTCAAAAGAAATAGTGGATGGATACGATTTGATAAAATCTTTTAAGATTGAAAATAGAATTTTGAATATTTTTAAGAATCTAAATATAAAAAATGAAAATGCACGATATAATGCTGACAAAGATAGATCATTTTATTCAAGCATTTCAATTTCTATAAGTTCGATTGTGTATGTAGCGAGTCAATTAGCTGCATTTTCATTTGTAATATTTAAAGTTATAAGTGTTGGACAATTTATGATGGTGATACAACTATCTAACTTCGTTCAACAACCACTATCTGTGATTCCTGAAATGTATAGTGTTATGAAAAGTATGGAAGATCAAGTATCTTCTAAATTAAAATTGATTAATGAAACTAATAAAGATACAAGAAATTCAAAATTTGACTTTGATGACAAAATTTCAGTGAAAAACTTAGAGTACTCATATGGAGATAGCTTAGTATTAAGAGATATAAGTTTTGACTTAGAAAAAGGTAAGAAATATGCAATAATTGGAGAAAGTGGAAGTGGAAAGTCTACGTTAGCTAAGATTTTACTTGGAAGATTAGAAGATTACAAAGGAAGTATAAAAATAGGGCAAGACGAACTTAAAGATATCAATAGAAAATCTCTATACTCAAATATAGTTCCAGTTAATCAAGAGGTATTTATGTTCAATGATACGATAAAAGAAAATATTTGCTTATATAATGAATTTTCTGATGATAGAGTTGAATATGCAATACAAAAGTCAGAGTTATCCAAATTAATTGAATCTTTACCTAATAAACTTAATACTATTTACGGAGAAAATATGAGGGATTTTTCAGGTGGTGAAAAGCAAAGAATCAGTATTGCTAGATGTTTGATAAGAGATTGCGATATGATAATTCTAGATGAAGCCACTTCAGCACTTGATTTTAAAAACTCAAGATTAATAGAAAATACTATTCTTTCGTTGAAGCAAACAGCACTAGTTATTACTCATAAATTGGACGAAAAGATTTTAAAAAAATATGATGAAGTATTTGTCCTTGTTGGAGGAAAAATTGTTGAACGAGGAAAATATGAAGATTTAACTTATTTTAAATAACACATCTGTACCCATAAAATTATTTTAATTTGCTACTATGATTAGATGCAATTTGCATGTATTATAAAGGCGAGGTGATTTTAATGGATATAAATGAAAAATTAAAGGGCGGAGTAATAATGGATGTAATCAATGCTGAACAAGCGAGGATTGCAGAAGCAGCAGGAGCAGTAAGCGTAATGGCACTTGAAAGAGTTCCTGCAGATATTAGAGCTGCTGGTGGAGTTAGCAGAATGAGCGATCCTAAAATGATTGAGGAAATCATGAAAGCTGTCAAAATTCCAGTGATGGCAAAAGTTAGAATTGGTCATTTTGTTGAAGCGCAAATTTTGGAATCTTTGGGAATTGATTACATTGACGAATCAGAAGTTTTGTCTCCGGCAGATGACAAATATCACATCGACAAATCAAAATTTAACACTCCTTTTGTTTGTGGAGCGAGAAATTTATCGGAAGCTTTACGAAGAATCAAAGAGGGCGCCAAGATGATTAGAACAAAAGGTGAAGCTGGAACGGGAGATGTTGTCCAAGCTGTTACACATATGAGACAAATCATGGGCGAAATTTCATTGGTGAAGTCTTTGAAGGAAGATGAATTGTACGACAAAGCAAAAGAAATGGGAGTTTGCTTTGAATTATTGAAATACGTTCACGAAAATGGAAAATTACCTGTACTTAATTTTTCTGCAGGTGGAGTTGCAACTCCTGCTGATGCGGCGTTGATGAGACAATTGGGAGCTGAAGGTGTGTTTGTTGGTAGTGGAATTTTCAAAAGTGGAAATCCTAAAAAACGTGCCAAAGCTATCGTAAAAGCTGTAGAAAATTACAATAATCCTGATGTATTGCTTGAAGTGAGCAAAGATTTGGGAGAAGCAATGGTGGGAATTAACCCCGATGAGATAAAAGTCATCATGGCTAATAGATAAAACGAAATAAACTAAACAATGGCTACCTGAAAATTGGTAGCCATTTTTATGATATCATTTTCTTTAAATTCATTGTAATAGCTAGAAGTATTTACTATAATTATTAATGAAAGGGGTAGAAAATGAAAAAACTAACTACATCAAAATTTTTATTAGATAATAAATCTAAATTACAAGAAATTATAAAAAAATTGGAAACTGATTTCAAATACGTTTCTATTTTGGGTTGCGATGTTGATGGGGCAAGTTATTCTGTGACTACATCAGCAATTTCATTAAATCCATCTCCTGATTACCAAAGAGGATTTGTAATCAGAGTGTACACTGATTTGGGATTTAGTGAGTATTCATTTAACGAAGTAAATGTAGATGAAGTTTGCGAAAATGTCCGTAAAATCGCACTTGAAGATCGTAAAAAAATCGTCGAAGGCTTGGACAGAGTAACTTACGACAGACTTCCAAATGATGACGAAATTACAAAAGAAAGAATCACTGAAGTTGAAAACTTACCAGAACAAGATAATCCAGAAAAAATTATCACTACTTTGCAAAAAATTCACGACGAAGTTAAAGCGAAGTACGAAAAAATCGTTCAACTTTCTTTGAGATTGAATATTACGCAAGTTAACAAAATTTTCTTATCCAAAAATAAAGATTTGTACCAATCTTATGCTTATTCAACAGGATTTGCAATGGCGGCAGCAACTGATGGGAACAATACTAAAATAGATTTCATTTCTAGTTCTGGATTGTGTGGAAGTGAATTGATTTCTGAATTCGAAAAAGCAGCAGAAGATGCTTGTAGAAGAACTGAAGAATTACTTACAGCAGACAGAGTCGTTCCTGGAGAATACGACATAATTTGCGATCCTGATTTTACAGGATTAATCGCTCACGAAGCCTTCGGTCACGGGGCTGAAATGGATATGTATGTAAAAGAACGTGCAAAAGGAAAAGAATACCAAGACAAGAGAGTTGCAAGTGACAAGATAATCATGCACGACGGTGCGACTGCCTTCGATGAAGTGTCAAGCTATTTATTCGATGACGAAGGGAACTTGGGAAGAGATACTGTGATTATCGACAAGGGAATTTTGCGTCATGGAATGTGCGACGAATTGTCTGCGATTTTGTTGGGACAAGAATCCACAGGAAACGGCAAGAGAGAATCTTTCAAGAGAAAAGCTTACACTCGTATGACTAACACTTTTTTTGAAGAAGGTGAAGATTCCGTTGAAGATATGATTAAATCAGTTGACAAGGGATATTTGTTGGAAGGTTTCTCATCTGGAATGGAAGATCCAAAAAACTGGGGAATTCAATGCGTTGCAATGAAAGGCCGTGAAATCATAGATGGAAAATTAACTGGCAAAATCGTAAGCCCTGTTTATTTGACAGGATATGTTCCTGATTTATTGCAATCAATCACACAAGTTTCCAACGGACTTGTACTTTCTGGTGGAGGATATTGTGGAAAAGGCTGGAAAGAATGGGTTAAGACATCGACTGGTGGATCATACATTAAGGCAAAGGGGATTTTAAGTTAATGGAAAGATTAATAAATATATTAAAACAAAACGAAAAAATTACCGACTGGATAGTTGTCAACACTGTGTCCACATCAAACGAAGTATTTTTGATAAAAGACAAAGTAGACATGAACAGAAGTTGCGTGACTAATGAAACATCTGTAAGAGTGTTCGTGGATTTTGAAGAAAATGGCGACAAATTCAAAGGTGACAGCACAGTTGTGTTGAACTTAAGTGACAGTGACGATGAAATCAAAGAAAAAATCGACAGAACTGCTTTTGCAGCGAAATTTGTCAAGAACAAATACTACGAACTTCCAGAAAAAGAAGAAGGTTATGCCACTCTTAAAGACATCAAAGTGTGCGAAGATTTGACAGATAATTTCAAAAAAGTTCACGATGTTATCTACAAAGATTACGGCTACCAATCAAAAGTGAATTCTTGTGAGATTTTCGCCTACGAAAACCACAAGCATGTGGTTACATCAAAGGGCGTGGATGTAGAATATCCATCTAACAAGTTTACGTTTGAAATCGTAACTGATTGTAATGTTGGTGATGAACCTGTTGAAATATTCAACGGATATGATTTGACAAGTATCGATTATTCGAAAATCCAAGAAATTGTCGACAAACAACTTTTGGAAACTGAAAAAAGATCCAGCGCCGTTAGAAATGAAAAAATGGAAAATATGAGAGTGATTTTATCAAATGAAGCTGTCGAAGAATTCTTGTATTACTATTACAACCAAGCGAGAGATGCCATGATTTATCAACAAATCAGCTCTGCAAAATTAGGCGAGAGATTTTTCGGAGATAATCCAAAAGTAAACTTCAACATGAAAATCAATCCAACATTGGAGACATCAATCAACAAAAGACCTGTCGATTCAGAAGGTAAAAAACTTGTAGAATATGATTTGTACAAAAATGGCGTCGTAGAAAACTTGGTTACTAACGCAAAGTATAGTTATTATTTGAACGTAAAAAATATGGGACAATCACCAGTTTTCGAAGTGAGTGGTGGAGATATTTCTGTCGAAGAATTGAAATCACAAGATTACATTGAAGTATTGGCGTTCTCGTCATTCTTGATGGACAGCACTACGGGAGATTTCGGTGGAGAATTCAGACTTGCAAGGCTTGTAAAAGATGGTGTGAAATCATTCATAACAGGTGGTTCAATTTCATTAAATGTAAAAGAAGTTCAAGATTCTATGATTTTCTCAAAAGAATTGAAATCGCGTAAGAACAGCTTAGCACCAGCAGTTATTGCGTTTGATAATGTGACTATTGCAGGAAAATAAGGAGGTAAAATTGGAACAAAAAGATAAATTTGGCGTGTTGGAATTATATGCGTATTGTATTGGATATATTTTATTGATAACAATCTACAGATTTTTCAGAACAAATGAGTTTGATGCTGTAGGATTTTTGAAAATAGCAGCTACAATTTTTGTAGTAGCATCGGCTACGTTTGCAATTTTCAATAAAGGATCATTCGAGAAAACATCTTCTGATTACAAACTACCTATGATAATGATAACGGCTGTAGTGTCTATTCTAGTTTCAGTATTTATATTCTAAAAAAAAAGGTTTGAACATTGGAAATCCAATATTCAAACCTTTTTTAAATTCCGAGAACAAATTCGTCGTCGTTGTGAATTGTTTTAACCAAAAATCCCGATTTAACCAAGAAATAAGTCGTAGTTAATGTGGATAAAATATCAGACACTGGCATTGCAGACCATACGCCTGTAAGTCCGAAAAGTTTTGGGAAAATCAACATCAACGGCAACAAATAAATAAGTTGTCTTGTCATTGTCAATATGAAACCAATTTTTGGTTTGCCAATTGCTTGGAATAGTGACGAACCAATTATGGAATATCCAAGCATGAAAATCATCGAATTGTAAATTCTAAGTCCAGGAATTGCGATGTCCTTGATGACTGCATAATCTTCTGGTCTTGAAATAAAAATCTTCACCAACAAATCTGGTCTAAGCATAGTGAATGCCCAGTTCAAAACCATGTACACAGTTCCGGCTACAATAGCAATTCTCAAAGTGTGTTGAACACGTCTGTATTTGTGCGCTCCGAAATTAAATCCTAAAATTGGTTGGATACCTTGATTGATACCAAAAATCGGCATGAATGCAATTTGGGATACGCTGTAGATAACACTCATTGATGATGTCGCCAAGTCGCCACCGTAAATTTTAAGGAAATTGTTGAAAATAATATTAATACCACTAGCTACAAGTTGCATTGCGAATGGAGCAGAGCCCAGTGCAAAAATTTGCTTACAATAGTGCAAATCAAGCTTGAATGTTTCCTTTTTAAGTCTCAAAAGTGCGCGATCTGAAAGGAAATATCTCACAACCCAAATACAAGACAAAATTTGACCGATAATAGTCGCCCAAGCAGCACCTTTAACTCCCATTTTCATAGGGAAAATGAAGACATAATCCAAAATAATATTGCTGATTGCACCGATGAACATCGTAACCATCGCAGCCTTAGGATTGCCTTCTCCACGGATGAAGTTGTTCATCGCAAAACCAACCATTTGAAAAGGTGCACCATACAAAATAATTTTTCCATATTCATAAGCGTAAGGCATCAAAGTGTCACTTGCGCCGAAAATTTTCAAAAACCATTTTAAATTTAAAAGAAAAATCGCTGATATCAAAACCCCGAAAATAATAGACAGAACCATCGAAGTACCAAGTATGATTTCCGATTCTTTTTTCTTACCTTCACCGAATTTAATTGAAGAAAGGGAATTGCCACCCACACCAATCAACATTCCGAACGCCATCAAAAATAAAAAAATCGGGAAAATCAAATAAACGCCACCAATTGACATTTGATTTACACCGGCACCAAGAAAAATTCTATCTACAACATTATACAAAGCTTGAACCAACATCCCAATAGTCGCTGGAACTGAAAACTTCCAGATTAATTTCGGAATGGATTCATTGCCGAGAAGATTTGATCGTTGTTCGTTTAAATTTTCTATAATAATCGCCTCCTAATCAAAATAATACAAGTTATTATACATTAAAAAACAAACATAATCAATGATTTATAAAAAAATTCAATAAATAACTAAAGCAATTAAAATCTTATTATGATAATATAGAAGTAAGAATAATAATAAAAAGGATGATAACATGAAAATATTACACGTAATCGCACAACTTCCGAAACAAACAGGAAGCGGCGTTTATTTTACAAACGTAATTCAATTTATGCAACAAAATCATGAAAATGCTGCTATATTTGGAATACAAGACGACATCCAACTAAATTTGGATGAAACAATCAAAAAATATCCAGTGGAATTTAAAAGCGAAAAGTTGAACTTCCCAATAGTTGGAATGAGCGATGAAATGCCCTACGATTCCACAAAATACAGCGATATGACACACGATATGATTGAAGATTGGACAAATGAATTCACAAAACAATTGAAAAAAGCAAAACAAGAATTCAATCCAGACGTCATCGTATCTCATCATTGTTGGATGCTAAGCAGTCTCGTGTTAGATATTTTCGATGAAACTCCTGTTTTATTACTAAATCATGGAACCGACATCAGACAAACAAACCTAAACCCAGAATTATTTATGACTTGTGTGGATAATTTAAACCGCGCACAAAAAGTTCTAGCGCTAAGCAAAAAAGACGTAGAACCAATCTCTGATATATTTGGAATCGACAAAGAAAAAATCGTTGTAATGGGTGGAGGCTACAACAGCGACATATTCTACAGAAGAAAAGAAGACCCACAAAACGACAGAATCAAATTATTGTTTGCAGGGAAATTATCACACGCAAAAGGAGTTTACGAACTTTGCAAAGCCTTCAAAAAACTAGAAGAAAAATACGATAATTTGGAATTAACACTAGTGGGAGATGTCGATATAGAAACAAAAGTTGAGTTGTGGGACAACACAGGAAACTCACTTCACTTTGATTTGCACAACACATCTTGTCAGAAAAAACTCTCCAATAAAATGAGAGATTCAGACATCTACATTTTGCCAAGCTATTATGAAGGATTGGGACTCATTGCAATCGAAGCCTTGGGTTGTGGAATGAGAGTCGTAGTCACAGAAATAGAAGGACTAATCGAAACGTTAGGCGATGAAATAAATGAAAGTAGCGCAATTGAATTTGTCGAAATGCCACGACTCAAATCAATCGATGAACCTTATGATTCAGAAATCGAACCATTTGTTGATAGATTAGCAAAAGGAATTGAACAACAAATAATCAGAGTACAAAACAAAGAACCAATACCAGAAAAAATTCACGATTTAGTATTAAAACATTCTTGGGATCACATAATGCTTGAAATCGAGAATGAGTTGGTGGAGATTGCAAATTTACAATAGAATATAAAATTTACTGAATGCAGCTTTTAATTTATTAAGAGCTGTTTTTGTGTATATAAGATTGCTAAAAGTAACGTATAAAATTTTAGCTAGCTCAATATTATGTGTTTGAAGATATTGATAAGCACGAAACTTTTTTTAAAATTAATTTGATAACAAATATCATTGAAAAGAAATTGAGATTATAGTAAAATAAAAGAGTTCTTTAGATGATAAAGAATATCATTATTAATTTAATAGGAGGTTCGTATGAACAAAAAGAAGATTATTTTTTCTTTGGTTTTTGTATTTGCTTTGATTTTTGGATTAAATATTAATTCCAATGCAGCTGATGACAAATATACAGCGGATGATTTTGAAATTGTGGGAGATACTGTATACGGTTTTTCGAAAAGCGGTGTGCAAAAGCTAAAAAGAAATCGAAATGTTGTGCTACCAACAAAAAGTAAAGAAAATGTAGCTTTGAAAAAAATAGCAAGTTTTGCTTTTGTCTACAATAAGAGTAGTGCGATAGATGAGTATACTCAAAGAGAAGGCGAAAATGGAGAGGTTAACAACTTAGATGTTGATGGAAACGAAATTAAAAAGCTTGGAGAAGATTTCAAGCAATTAGACATAGAATCTGTAGAGATTCCTGAAGGATATACTTATATTGGGCAAGATGCTTTTGAAGAAAATAGTAATATTAAAAGCGTTAATTTACCAAAGACCATCACTAAAATTAGTGATTATGCATTTGCACATCTAAGTTTAAAGACTATAAAATTACCGGATAATTTGGAATTTTTGGGAGAACAAGTATTTTTTGATAACCAAATAGAAGGCAAACTTATTTTACCTAAAAATTTAACAAATTTAGGAGAAAGAGCATTTAAATCTAATCAAATTACAGAATTAGAATTTAATTGTGAAAAATTAGAAACTATAAAAGAACAAGCTTTTCAAGATAATAAAATTAAGCAAGTGAAGCTTCCAAATAGTGTGAAAAAAATTGATATTGGTGCGTTTAGTGGAAATTCTGGCGATGAAAACTACGCGATGAAAGTTGTGCTTTTCTCAAATGGAAATGTGGACAACAAGGATTCTTCTTCTATTGTAAACCCGACAGAAGAAGATAAGACAACTTCAGTAGATGTGGATAGTTCAAAATGGGATGAAAAAGATTTTGTATTTGATAAAGGCAAGGTTCTTGGATTTTCTAGTATCGGAAAATTAAAAGTTCGTGAAAACAAAAATCTTGTAATTCCTGAAAAGAATGGGAAATATGTTGTTGATGAAATTGGAGATGATGCTTTTCGAAATGTGGATTTTGAAAATAGTAGTTTGAATAAGTACGATTTACAAAGCGTAAATCTTCCGAAAAATGTGAAAAAAATCGGGAAATTTGCATTTCAGTCTAATTATTTGACAGAATTTGAAGCACCTGAGGCTCTGAAAATCATTGGAGACGGAGCATTTATGAATAACAAGATCGAAATGCTTGAATTAGGCGAAAATACTGAAATAATTGGAAGTAGTGCGTTTCATATTAATAAATTATTTGCAATAGTGATTTATCCAAATGTTAGAGAAATTGGAATTTCAGCTTTTAGAAATAACGATGCACAAAATGTAATGTTTATGGGCGATAAAGTTGAAAAAATAGGAGAAATGGCTTTTTGTAATAACAAAATATCTGAGTTGGATTTGAGTTTATTAACAAAATTAAAAGAAATATCTGTTCAAACTTTTTACAAAAATAGCATTACAAAGGTTACAATGCCCGGAAATTTGGAAAGTGTAAAAGAAGAAGCATTCAGATACAATAATTTAAAAGAGATTGATTTTTCGGATAAAATCAAAGAGATAAGATTTAACGCATTTGACGATAACAAAGTTGAGGATAACTACAAAAAAGTTTTAGTTAGAATTAAGGGAAAAACACTAGCTGATGGAAATAATTTTGTTGTTAATCCTGAAGAAACTACGAAAAACAAAGATGATTTGAAAAAAGTTTTGGATGAATTAAATAAGTTAAATTTAACAGAACTCAGAGATGATACTCAAAAGCAATTTGAAGATATGAAGGCTGAATGTGAAAAGCTGTTAAAACAAGACAAATTATCTGAGGGTGCGAAGTTAAAGTACATCCATGATACTCAGTTTTTTATAAATCGCTATAAGTTAGACTCATTAATTAAAAAAGGAGAATTAACGATTAAAAATCATCCACAAAATTCTGGGATTTTGAAAGATAAACTTGAATACGCAAAAAAATCTTATAACAATTCAGCTGTTGTGGATAATAAATTAACTCGTTTAACAAAAGAATTACAAAATCTTATTAATATTGTTGAAAACAAAGGGAACATGGCAAATTCAATAATGAAACAAGGTCATTTTGAACTTAAAACGCCACTTCCAATTCCACCTTATCATATTGGGGTGAATGTTTATTTCGATAAAAACGGAAAAATTTTGTATGTACTTGATATGTCATATACTATTGGAAAAGGCCAAAAAGACGAGTACGGAAATGATATTTTAAATGTCGATGAAGATAATGAAGGTTATCACATGTTGGCTTTAGAAACATTGGATGATTATGAAGGGCTAAATTATTCAGATATTTTGAAATCAAATATAGATAGTCTTGGAAAAATAAGAAAAGTTGATGATAGAGCAAAATACCATAGGGAAGGAATTTTCAATGCAATAAAAGATGCTTGCAAAGATTTTGAAAAAGAAAAATCAACAAAACCAGATAATCCTGGCAAAGACAATCCAACAAAACCAGATAATCCTGGAACAGTAACACCAACACCAAGTGTTCCATCAGAAACACCAGCAGAACCACAACAAAAAGTTACAACAAGAACAGCTGGAGCTGACAGAATACAAACAGCAGTAGAAGTATCCAAGAAATACTACAACACAGATGAAACAGTAATCGTATCAAACTACGAAAAATTCGCAGACAGCTTATCAGCATCAGCATTATCAAAACAATTAAAAGCACCAATCTTGTTAGTACAAAAAGATAAATTAGATTCAGTAGTAGCACAAGAAATCAAAAGACTTGGCGCTAAGAATGTAATCGTAGTAGGTGGAGACCACTCAGTTGACAAAGCTAAAAACAGCCTATCACAATACAACGTTAGAACAATAGCAGGAGCAAATCGCTACGAAACAAGTGCAAAAATCGCACAAGAAGTAATCAAACTAACAGGAACAAAGAAAGCTGTAATAGCAAGTGGAGAAACATTCGCAGACGCATTAACAGTAGCACCACTCGCAAACAAAAACAACATGCCAATACTACTAGTACAACAAAACAACATACCACAAGAAGCAAAAGAAGTATTGAAACAAATTGAAGAAGTAATAATTGTAGGTGGAGAAAAGACAATCTCCAAAGAAGTAGAACAACAACTACCAAACCCTACAAGAATAGCAGGAGCAAACCGTTACGAAACAGCAAAGAAAATCTACGAATACGGCTTCAAAGACAGATTAGAAGTTAACATCGCAAACGGAATAGTTCCAGCAGACAGCTTAGTAATAGGCTCAATAGACTGCCCAATATTATTAGTAGAATCAAATGAAATTCCAGAAGCAACAAAACAAGCATTCGAAGAAGCAAAATTTGAAAAAGTTAATGTATTTGGTGGAGAAAACTCAGTAAATGAATCAATAGTAAAAGAATTGATTAAGTAAACTAAACGCAGCACATAAAAATAATGTGCTGCGTTTTCACTAAAAAACAAAAAACATAATCTCTACTAATTTGAACATAATTAGTACACATTCATAGTCTATTATATAAGTATAAACAAAGTAAGTTTAATCACAAGAAACAATCTCCTCCCTTAATATTGTTTTAACCTTAGATTAAACTGGAGACCACTCAGATGGTCTCTTTTTTATATTAAAATTTTAACCTAAAAAAGCTAACTCGTTTGAGTTAGCTTTTCTTCTATATCTTTATTGTTCTATTGGTTTTGATAAGAATTTGAATCTTTTTTCTACGACTTTGATGTTTGATGGTGTTTTTTGGTACAATTCGCCATCTGTATCTGCGACTAATCCTTCAGGTGAGATGAACTTTATTTCTTTTGCTTTGAATGTTTGAACGCCTTCGTTTTCTTCGTTGAAATCAAAGCTGTTTGATTGTCCGAACATTGCTTTGAATGCTCCGATGTTTGATTGCTCAACAACAAACACATTCAACACTCCATCGCTTGGGCTGATGTCAGAGATTGGAACTTCAACTCCTCCGGAGTATAATCCATTAGCGACAAATACCATAACGGCATTTCCTTTTATCGTTTCGCCGTCGAGTTCCATTTCATAATCAAATGAATTGTCTTGTGTTAATGTTTCAAAAACTTTTGGAATGTATGTCAACACGCCGAATGTTGATTTGTCAGCGTCTTGCATTTTTTGTGCGTTTTCTGATGCCATTCCTACTGTCCAGAAATTCAGAGCGATTTTGTCGTCATTTAATATACAGTCGTATTCTTTGACTTCTGCATCCAACAAATTCTCACTTGCTTCTACTGGATTTGCTCCGATGTTAACAGTTTTTGAAAAATCGTTGAATGATCCTCCTGGAATAATTCCTATAACAGGGTTCATATCGTAATCATATAAGCCGTTGATGACTTCGTTTATTGTTCCGTCGCCTCCAACTACGATTACCAAATCAAAATCTTTTAATTCTTCACATTTTTTGTAGAAATCACCTTGTTCTTCGCTTTGGAAAAACACTGTTTCATTTGATAATTTTAATATATTAGGACTACATTTGCCTAATACTTCAAATATGTCTTGTTGTCCTGAATTATCGTGATACATAACGATTGATTTTTTGAATTTATTCATTAAATTCCTCCTAAAAATTTTACGATTTGTACAATTATCATTATGATAGGCTGGTGAATTAAATAAATCATCAAACTTTTTTTGCCCATTTTTGATAATACATTCTCTCTTACATTTAATTTTATATCTAAAAAGTCTCCTGCGCAATATCCAACTAGATACATAAAATACCAAGGTAGTAATGGGAAATAGTCGCCGCTGTAAAACTTATTGTTGTAGAATCCTATAAAACTAAATAAATTGGTACTTATATCCATTGGATGAGCGCTTATTTTGTAAGTTAGAATGAACATTACAAAAGATAGGGCACACAATATTTTTTTGTTAAGGGTTAATTTGTCGACAAAAATCGTGAACAATGACGCCAAGCACAACAGGTGAATTATTCCAAAAACTATGAAAAACTCATTTGCGAAGAAATACGTCGTAACGCTCAAAATCATAGCCACGATAAAAAGCGTGATGGTGTGTTTCTTGTGATTGCGAGATAAATTGAAGCAATAGCCCGATATCAAAATAAAGCTTATGCAGATGAATCTCTCCCAAATCATGCCTGTGGTGTTTTCAAACCATTCAATTTTGAAATTCTCCATGTAGACCAAATCGAATAGCAAATGGTAGATTACCATGTTGACAATTGCAAATCCCCTTAACGTATCGATCAAATTATTTCTTTTCATTATATCATCGGCGAGAATACTTTTAGTATTACTGATAGTATTTTTCTTGATAGCCTTTGGTTTTCCAATTGTCTTGCGAATATTTCTTGTGATTGTGATTGCATTTCCAAGAAATCTTCCTTTAAGTCATCGACTATGTGCGAATCGTAGTACATCGCTCCGTTTTCAAAATGCAGATACAATGATCTAAAATCCAAATTAATTGAGCCGATTACACAGTGTTTGTCATCTGAGACACAACTTTTTGCGTGCAAAAATCCCGGAGTATATTCGAAAATTCTAACACCTGCTTCTAAAAGAGTTTTGTAGTAAGTTCTTGTTACCATGTAGACCAATTTTTTGTCTGGAATTCCCGGAGTTATGATTCTAACATCGACACCACTTAAAGCCGCATCTCTAAGTGAGTCTATCATATCATCCGAAGGAATTAAGTACGGTGTTGTAATGTAGAAATATTTTCTGGAACGTGATAATAATTGCATATACGTACCTTTTCCAACAGGGATACCATCTAGTGGAGAATCGGTGTATGGTTGACAAAAACCTTCGTTTTCGGAAACATCTGGCACAGTTTTTTCGAAATAATATTTGTAGTCTAGCTCGTTATCGTCGTACAATTCCCAAATTGACAAAAACATTATTGTAAATGACCACACACCATCACCAGTAACTCTAATTCCAGTATCTTTCCAATATCCAAATCTTTGGATTTTGTTCATATATTCATCTGCCAAATTAAATCCGCCAGTGTAAGCGACTTTTCCGTCGATAACGACGATTTTTCTGTGGTCTCTATTGTTGTGACGGGGCATAGGTAGAACTCTGATTTTATTGAAAACTTGAACCTTGATGCCTTTTTCTTCTAGTTTTTTGTAATATCTACGAGAAAGTTTGGTGATGCAGCCGAAATCGTCGTACAAAATCCTGACGTCGACTCCCTCTTTTACTTTTTGTTCCAAAACTTCCAGAATATTATTGAACATATAACCTTCTTCGATAATGAAAAACTCCAAGAAAATATAATCTCTTGCGTTTTTTAAATCTTCCATCAAATATTCAAAGAAAATCTCACCGTTTTTTAAATATTTCGAACTTGTTTTAGAAAATACAGGAGCGTGAGCTGTTGTGTTTATGTAAGTTGCGATTGACTTGGAGTCACCCTCCAGTTCATCAATTACATTACCATTCGACAAAATATGGTTGTTAAACGTTGAACTAATCGTATCCATTCGTCTTTGTTGTGCACGAACGAATCTGTTTCTTCTGAAAAACAAATAGAACACCGCTCCAAACAACGGGAATATCCATATAGGAATGAGCCATCCTAGTTTGAAACTCGGGTTTACATCGGTGTTGACCACCATTATAGTAAAAGCGAAGGATATTATAATATTTAATGTGTAGACATACACAAAATTTCTTTGAAAACTTAAAATAAAATAAACTAATAGTGAAATTTGAATTATAAATACAATTGCCAAAAGCATTATTCTACTAGTTAAAAATTTGAATAATTTTTTCATTTTTACCTCCACAAATATTTTTAAATTTATTTAATTATAACACAAAAACCCCGACAAACTTTGAAAATCAATTCAAAATCGCCAGGGTTTATTTTTAAAAATATTATACCAATTTTACTCTGTGATATACTTTCTTACCTTTTTTTATAATAAGTTCATCATCGTTAAAATCGTGAATTGTTACAATTCTTTTTGGATCAGCTTCCTTCTTGTCATTAACAGAAATTCCGTTTTGAGTTACAAGTCTACGTGCTTCGCTGTTTGATTGAGTAAGTCCTGTCATGGTCAACAAATTCAACAAACCAATTCCATTTTCAAAATCCAAAGCTTTCATTTCAGTTGTTGGCATATTTTCATCAACAGCGTTTGAATTAAACAATGCGTTTGCTGTTTGACGGGCTTCTTCTGCTTTTTCTTCTCCGTGAACTAATTTGCACACTTCAAATGCCAAAACTTCCTTAGCTTTATTGATGTCACTTCCCTCTAAGCTACCAAGTCTCTTACATTCTTCAGTTGGCAAGAATGTCAACATCAACAAGAATTTTTCGACATCCCTGTCGTCAACATTTCTCATGTATTGGAATAAATCGTAAGGAGTTGTTTTGTTTTCGTCCAACCATACAGCGCCTTTTTGTGATTTACCCATTTTAACTCCGTCAGCAGTAGTTAAAAGCTTGAAAGTCATTGCATAAACCTTGTCGTTTTCTAATTTTCTAACCAAATCGTATCCGCCTAAAATATTAGACCATTGATCAGAACCGCCCATTTGTAATTTACAACCGTATTTTCTGTACAATACCAAATAATCGTATGATTGCATCAACATATAACTAAATTCGAAAAATGTTAGACCTTTTTTCATTCTGTTTTTGTAACTTTCCAAAGTCAACATTTGATTTACAGAAAAATGAACGCCGATTTCTCTCATGAAATCCAAGAAATTCAAATTCAACAACCAATCCTTGTTGTTTTCAATGTATGCCTTGTCTTCACCAAAATCGATGAATCTTGTCATTTGAGAATAAAATCTTCTGGCATTTTCATCGATAACTTCCTTAGTCATAATACTTCTCATATCGTTACGACCAGAAGGATCCCCAATCATTGTAGTTCCGCCACCTAAAAGACAAATCGGAATGTGACCGTGAGCTTGCATTCTCATCATAACCATCAATTGAATAAAATGGCCAATAGTCAAACTATCTGCAGTCGCATCAAATCCAATGTAAAATGGAACTCTTTCTTTTCCGAGTAAATCTCTCAATTCATCTTCGTATGTAGCTTGTTCAAAATATCCACGCGCTACCAATTCGTCATACACATTTTCATGTTCAAATTCGTAATTAATCATAAACTCCTCCTATAAAATAAAAAAACTCTTGACACGAAAGGGCGAATCTACGCGGTACCACCTTTCTTATCAAAAGCTTATGTTCCATGCAAAGTATGAAACTACCTTGAAAACTCATGTGTTGTAATTCCCGAATAATCGGTACTGGTCACAATCATAATTTTCTATTGAGTTATTAAAATTTTATACTAGAATTAGATTCTAGTCAATAGCAAAATGGTTTTTTTATAATTTCGTAGCCAAATGATTGATAAGAACATCGATAGCAACCTTGTTCTTGCCACCCTTTGGCACAATCAAATCGGCAAATTTCTTACTAGGTTCCACAAAAAGTTCATGCATTGGCTTAACAGTTTCCATATATTGAGTCAAAATCGATTCAATAGTTCTGTCACGTTCCACGACGTCTCTTGTAATTCTTCTTTTGAGTCTGACATCTCCGTCGCAGTCTACGAAAACTTTCATATCCATTAAATTGCGAAGTTCTTCATTCTCCAAAACCAAAATTCCTTCTACAATCACAATTGGCTTTGGGCTTTTCTTCAAAGTATCAGAGCTTCTAGTGTGAATTGTAAAATCGTAAGTTGGAATGTCGATTTCTTCATTATTTATAATTTTTTTAACATGCTCAATCAACAAATCTGTTTCAAAAGCTTGGGGATGATCGTAATTCAAACTAGCACGTTCATCCATAGTCAAATTATCATGAGCAAAGTAATAATTATCGTGTTCAATAATTTCTATTTTATCTTCAAAATGTTTTTTCAAAGTCTTCACGATTTCAGTCTTGCCTGAAGCACTTCCACCTGCGACTCCTACAATATACGGTTTCATATTAGCCTCCTAGTTATTAGTTAATTTTAATATAAATTTTACAATTTTTCAAGGTTGAAAATTAGGATAACCTTTTAATTATATGTAGAATAAAATTATAAATTGTGCTAAAATAATATTGAAATGTTTTATTTTGTAAATTTTATTACAAACTTTACAAAAAATTCAAGCGAATCACAATTACGGAAAATGTTTTAACAAAAAAACAAAAGGGGATTTGAAATGTCAAAAAACACAAAACTTATTATTTACTCGTTGATTTACATATTGTTCATGATAATCATCAGATACACATTGTCTCATGCGCATGGATTTTTGATTGACCATTGCTTGATGATATTCTTGGCTATCGCAGTAGTCCTTGGATATTTCCATGGATTTATTTTCAAATTCAATTTTACGATTGTTTTCGTAGCGATATTTATGATGCTTTTCATCGGACAGATGACACCTCCATCCAGAGGATTCATCGAATACTCATTTATCGACTTTTATTACGTGTCGGCGGCGACGATTTTCATGTTAGTAGCAGACATTGCAGGATCCATCAGAAAAACTCACTTGATTCAAAAAGAGATTTTCTTGGAACAATTAGAAAAAGAAAAAAACGCCAAATTATTTAAATCGTAATCAATTAAACCATCAAGTGTTTTGCTTGATGGTTTTTGAAATTTTGGTGCAAATTGCTTTAATGTGGAAAAATAAATAAAATAATGTTAAAATATAGATTATAGTTTATTAAAAGAGAAGGAAGAGAATGAATATACTACAAAAATTATCAGAAGAATTAGGCATAAAATATGATAACGTTGTTAAGACAGTTGAATTATTAGATGAGGGAAATACAATTCCATTTATCGCCAGATACAGAAAAGAAATCACTGGGAATTTGACTGACGAAACGTTGAGACAATTAAACGATAGGCTTACATATTTGAGAAACTTGCAAGAAAGAAAAGACGACATCACACGTCTTATCGATGAGCAAGGAAAACTCACTGAAGATTTGAAAAAACAAATCGACGAAGCGACTATTTTGACAGAATTAGAAGATATTTATCTTCCATTTAAGCCTAAGAAGAGAACTCGTGGATCAATCGCTGTAGAATTGGGACTACAACCAGTAGCAGATATGATAATGGAGAAAACTCACTCTTTATCTGAGATTGAGAAAAAAGCCTCAGAATTTGTCAACGGAGAAGAAATCAAAACAGTTGATGATGCTATTAGTAAAAGTTTGGACATCATAGCAGAATTCGTATCTGAACAAAAAGTATTCAGAGATATAGTTCGTAATTCGTTCATAACAGATGGGGTTATGAAAACTGAAGAAAAAAATGAAGACGAATCCGGCACATACAAGATGTACTACGATTATTCAGAAAAAGTAAAAGATGTCAAAGCACACAGAGTTCTTGCGGTATTTAGAGGAGAAAAAGAAGGATTCTTGAAAGTTTCGTTCATTTTAAATGACGATTATAATATTTTCAAAATTATGAGAAAAATCGCAAGAACAAATGATTTTGAAAGCTATGATTTGATTGAAAAAGCAGTAAAAGATAGCTACAAGAGATTGATAGTTCCATCAATCGAAACAGAAGTACGTCAAAGTATGAAAGAAATGGCAGACGACGAATCAATCGGCGTATTCAAAAGCAATTTGAAACCATACTTGATGCAACCACCAATCAAAGAAACTGCAATTATAGGACTTGATCCAGGATTTAGAACTGGTTGCAAAGTTGCAGTAATTTCTGAATACGGGGATTTCTTGGACAGTGCTGTAATTTATGTGACAGATGCCAGAAAACAAATTCAAAGAGCAGACGAAACTTTGAAGGATTTTATCGACAAATACAATGTAAAGCTAATCGCAATCGGTAATGGAACTGCATCTCGTGAAACAGAAAAATACGTATCTGATTTGTTGGCACAAATCGACGATGAAATCTTTTATGCAATCGTAAACGAAGCGGGAGCTAGTATTTACTCTGCATCAAAACTTGCAATCGAAGAATTCCCTGACTTGGATGTAACAATCAGAGGTGCTATTTCGATTGCACGTCGTATTCAAGACCCACTTGCAGAATTGGTCAAAATCTCTCCACAATCAATAGGAGTTGGACAATATCAACATGACGTCAACCAAAAGAAATTAAAATCATCACTTGAAGAAGTTGTAGAAGATTGCGTAAACACAGTTGGGGTCAACATCAACACAGCAAGCTCCGCGCTTTTGAATTACGTATCTGGAATTACGAAAACAACTGCGAAAAACATCGTGGATTACAAAATAGAAAACGGACCATTCACTAATCGTCAAGAAATTTTAAAAGTAAAAGGAATTGGACCAAAAGCATTCGTACAATGTGCAGGGTTTTTGAGAATTCCTGAAAGCGAAGAAATATTAGATAACACAGAAGTTCACCCAGAAAGTTACGAAATCGCAAAACAAATTATGAAATACGATTTGAACGATATAGATGTGAAAAAACTATCCGAAGAACTAGAAGTAGGAGAACCTACTTTGCGTGATATAATCGAAGAACTAAAAAAACCGGGGAGAGATCCACGTGATGAAATGCCAAAACCAGTTCTAAGACAAGATGTATTGTCAATCGATGATTTGGAAGAAGGAATGATAGTCACAGGAACGGTTAGAAATGTCGTGGACTTCGGAGCATTCATAGACATCGGAATAAAAGAAGATGGACTTTGCCATATTTCTAAGATGAGCAATTCTTACATCAAAAACCCAAGAGAAGTGTGCGAAGTAAGTGACACCGTAAAAGTAAAAATAATTGGAATAGATAAAGACAGAGGATTGGTTTCCTTGTCGATGAAGTTATAAAATGGGCGCTATTATAGCGCTTATTTTTATGAGAAAATTCAATTGACAATATGGGATATATAACATAAAATATAATCAGAGGTAAATATGAATGATTTTGAAGCAATATTATATGAAAAAGAAAATGGAGAAATACCAGTAGAAAAGTTTTTGGATAATTTACCTATTAAAATGAAAGCAAAAGTAGTTGGATTGATTCAAATATTGCAAGAATTTGGTAATGATTTAAGACAACCTTACAGCAAACACTTAGAAGATGGTATATTTGAACTCAGGGCAAAGCAAGGCAGAGATATTACAAGAGTTTTGTATTTTTTTTATTTTGATAAAAAAATTATATTAACTAATGGATTTGTAAAGAAAACTCAAAAAACGCCAAAGTCTGAAATCCAAAAAGCAAAAAAATACAGAGATGATTTTATGGAAAGGACAAAAAATGAAGACTTTTGATAACTATTTAAAAGAGCAATTGGAAAATAAAGAATTTGCAAATGAATATAAAAACATTCAACCAGATATGGATATTATAAGAGCTATAGTTTCTGCAAGAACATCTCAAAACTTAACACAAAAGCAATTATCTGAAAAGACAGGCATTGATCAATCAGACATAAGTAAGTTAGAAAATGGAACCAGAAATCCAAGCATAAATCTTTTGAAAAGACTAGCTGATGGTTTGGGAATGGATTTAAAAATTGAATTTGTAAAAAAGAATACACAAATTTCAAAATAAACAATTCAGAATATATTGAAGAGGATTGGTTTCCTTGTCGATGAAGTTATAAATATTTTCAATAAAAACTCCCAATTAGTTTAGCAATTAATTAGGATTTTTTTACGTTATTTGCAAATAAATATGCTGCGATAAAGTATATAATTTTGTTTTTAAATAAGATGATAAATTTATATTAAATTAATTGTTTTAAATGTGTTATTAAGTTATAATAATATCGGTATAAAATTAACTACCAAAAATAAAATCATTAGGAGGAAGCTTTGAAAAGAGTTGTAGCTTTTCTGTTAGCTTTTGCGCTTGTTTTTGGATATGCTCCAGTAGCAAAAGCAGCAGATGAAAAAGTTGATGGTAATGTAAATAATGAAGCCACATTACCAGAATCAGATGTCAAAACAAAGGAATTTTCTGTCAAAGTATTGTGCAAAGTGTGCAATATGACTCCTGTTGTAAACCAACTGGATTTTGAATTAGAAAATTTAGAAACAAAAGAAGTGATGGAGTTTACTTCAGTACAAGGAGTTGCAAAGTTTAGTATCAAAGATATTAAAGTAGGTCAAAAATACAAAATCACTTTGAAGAAGAACAAAGATTATCAAATGGATTCATTTAATGTAGAAGTAATGGAGTTTGAAGGAGATCTTGTATTAGCAAAAGAAGACAACTACATTTTAGAAGATATTCAAGTAGCTAAAATTGATCTTTCAAAGGAATGTGTCGACGATGTTTGTGAATTTTCAGACAAAAAAGTAACTATGGCACCAATTCCAATGATGGTGGAAGAAAATGGTAATAAAAGAGCTTTGAAATCAGATGAAGAAGTTATATTTAATTTGTATAATACTTCTAAAGCTGAGAGAGTTGGCGAAGTAAAAACTATAAATGGACAAATTCCAGCTTTAAGCGTTTATGAAAAAGATGATTACATTCTATTCACAAGCCCAAAGAATAAAAAGTTCATTCTAGCGGACAAGCCATTTGAAAAACCTGTTAGTGAATTCTATTTCAGACAAAATGGAGAGGGCAAATTACCAATTAGACATAAAACAAAAAATCCATACTTAGAACCAGCAAAAACAGAAATAGAATCATTGACTGTAAGACCATTAAAAGAAAACGAAAAGATTAATGATAGAGTTACATTAGATTATGTTTGTATAGCACCAATTGAAGGAGATAAGCAAGATTTTAAGGATTTAAAAGTTGTATTTACAAGTGAATACGATACAGTGACTGCAGTTCCTATTTTGCAAGATCAATACGGAACTTTATTGAGTCCTTTTAGTTTGTATGAAGGAGTACAATATTCTGTAAAAATCGAAGATCCTAAGGGACAATACGCTATAGAAAACTTCCCGTTCGCTATAATTGACAAATCAGAAAGAGGACCTAATCATCCATTGGGATGGGAAGATGGAAAATACGGATTCAACCATTCATATTGTGGAAATGCAAACTACATTACTGTGGTTAAAAAAGGCGAAGAAAATAAACATAACACAGTAATTAAATGTGCAAACGGAAATACATCTGTTTCTGGAATGAATTTTAGGGATTTACTTTTAAGAACAATTCATCCTAATAAATCACAAATCAAAGGAATGGAAAGAAAAGATTTTGATTTATTTAGATTTAAATTAATCAATCCAAAAAGATGTGAAGTTTCCAAAATGGCTGATGGAGATTTTACAATTCACAGAAACATACCAAAAGACAAATCAGTAAAAGCTGTATATCAAGTGGAAAAAGATGGAAGTCTTACAAAACTAGACTATACTGTGAAAGATAATGTGGCAAATATTAAGACAAAAACATTGTCCATTTACGATACTGTAATTGAATATGGCAAAAAATCAGAAGAAAAATTGGATCAAGAGTTTGAACTAGATGTATTGTGTGGTTCTTGCAACAGATTGCCAGTTGACAAAGAATTGGAATTTGAACTTGAAGACTTGAATACGAAAAAAGTTTCAAACTTCAAATCAAAATCTGCAAAAGCTAAGTTCACTTTAAGAGAAGGCGAGAAATACGAAATTCGTTTGAAGAAAAACGACGAATATAAGTTAGATACATTAAAAGTAAATGCAAAAAAAATGAATGGTAAAATTGTAGCAGTAACAGATGATAATAAAGTTGTAGAAGAAATTTTGTTGACTAAGTTAGATTATTCAAAAGAATCTGTGGATGATGTTTGCAAATTATCTGACAAAAAAGTCAAAATGGCTCCAATTCCAATTATGGTTAATGAAGATGGAAAGACTAGACCTTTATCAGATAGAGAATATTTGTATTTCACATTATATGATTTAACTAGATCTGAAAAAGTTGGAACTTTCATGGCATATGAAGGGGAATTGGCATCATTGTACGTATATGAAAATGACGACTATATGCTAACAACTGGCTCTAAGAATAAGCAATTCATATTATCAGATACTCCTTTTGATAAGGAAGTAAACGAATTTTATTTCAAAGCAAATGGCGAAGGAAATTTACCAATTAGACACAAAACTAAAAACCCTTACGCAAAACCAGTTGATCCAAAAATTGATCATCTAACAATAAGACCTTTGAAAAAAGATGAAGTTATCAAAGATAAATACACTATTGATTATGTAAGAATATTACAAGATAAGAATAATCCAAAAGATTACAGCAATGTTAAGTTGATATTTACAAGTGAATACGACACTGTAACTGCAACTACTTTAGAAGAAGATGAATGGGGAGTGCCTATTACACCAATCGATTTGTACGAAGGAGTGCAATATTCAGTAAGAGTTGAAGATTCAAAAGATGAATTTGCAATTGCTAATTTCCCATTCACACTTGTTGATAAATCAGAAAGAGGACCAAACCATCCATTAAAATGGGGCGACGGCAAATATGTATTCAATCAAACTTCTTGCACTAACGCAACTTATCTTACGTTAGTTCCAAAAGGAACAGAAAATGATAACAATACAGAATTAAAATCTGAAGATAAAAGTACAACAATCAAAGGAATGAACTTTGGAGATTTGATGCTTAAAACAACATATCCAGAAAAATCAGATGTAAGACAACTTTCTGGAAAAGATTTTGATTTATTCAGATTCAAATTAATAAATCCTCATAGATGTGAAGTTACAAAAATGGCGTTAGGAGATTTCACAATACAAAGAGTTGTTCCTAATGATAAAAATGTTGTAGCGGTTTATGAAATCGACAAATATGGAAACTTAAACTTATTGCCATTCAAGCAAGATAAAGATTTAGTAGACATTAAAACAAAAACATTGTCTATTAATGATATCGCGATTGAATATACTAAAAAACCAGTAGAAGATAATCCAAGTGTTCCAGATGATAAACCAAATAAACCAGATGACAAGCCAAGTACACCGGACGATAAACCGAATAATCCAGGCACAGTGATCCCAAGTAATCCTGGAGATAATACTAATCCTTCTGATAAAAAAGAAGTGAAATCATTCGAAGATTTGTACAAGCAATTTGCAAATTCTAGAATTTCAGGAGAAGACAGATATCAAACAGCTATTGAAATTTCTAAAAAACACTTTACATCTTCTGAAAATATAGTATTAACATCAGCAAATGAATTGGTAGATTCATTGACATCAACTCCACTTGCGACATCTTTAAAAAGTCCAATACTTTTAAGTGGTAAATCAGAAGTAAATGCAAATACTCTGAATGAAATTAAAAGATTAAACGCAAAAAATATTTATATTGTAGGTGGAGAATCTACTATATCAAAAACAGTAGAATCTAATTTAAAACAACAAGGATACAATGTAGTCAGAGTTTCCGGCAAAGATAGATACAAAACATCTGTCGAAGTTGGCAAAAAAGTCGTGGAAAAATCTGGAAATAAACACAAAATTGTGTTGGCGAGTGGAGTGAACATTGTCGATGCACTTTGTGGAAATAGTATTTCCGCCAAGGAAAATATCCCAGTATTGTTAACTCAAATCGATGAATTGAATGAATACACGAAGAAAGCAATTAAAGAATGGAATATAAATGAAATTGTAATTGTAGGTGGAAAATATTCTGTATCAGAAAAAGTCGAACAAGAGCTTGTATCTATGGGAATAAAAGTAACTAGATTAAGTGGCAAAGATAGATTTGAAACTTCAGTAGAATGTGCAAAACACATCTATCCAAATGCAGAAAAAATCCTTGTAGCAAATGGATATAATTATGTAGATGCATTGGTTGCAGGTCCTATAACACAAATCAATAAAACTCCAATAATTTTACTTGAAAAAGATAAAATCCCAGCATCTGTTCAAAAATATTTGAACGATTCTAATATCAAAGAAATCCAAGTAATTGGAGGAGTAGAAAGTATTTCAAAATAAAACCTTAGAGATATTGGCATGTAGCTGATATCTCTTTTTTTGTGAAATTTAGAAAAATAATGGATAATATTTGTGAGGTGAATTATGAATACAAAATACGTTATAAAAAATGCAGCAGTTAGTCCAGATGATTACAACGAATTGCGCGAAAAATCTGGTATTGGAAATAGAAAATCGAAAAAGAATGCGAAGGTTGCAATCGAAAATTCTCTTTTCATTTCATCGATTTATGATGGGGATAAGTTAATTGCGATGGCAAGGGTTGTCGGAGATGGGGCGATTAGTCTTGTGGTTACTGATGTGATGGTGGATTCAGAATATCAGAAAAATGGTTTGGGAAGAGTTTTAATGAATGAGATTAACAAATACTTGGACGAAAATTACGATGAAGATGCGTATATTATTTTGTTGGCGAACACTCCTTATGATGCATTTTACGAAAAATTTAACTTCAAACAATTTCCTAACAAGAAGGGTATGCTAAGAGTTTTGTAAATTTTAAATTAAATATTTTAGTAACAGAAAATTTTTGTTCGTATTTTTAACGAAAAATGATTTATTAATTGGTCGTATTATGATAAAATTTATTCAACGCGAAAAGTTCTTTCGTAAAATTTATAGGAGGAATTTATGAAATCTAAATCTAAGATGAGCTATAACTTGTCGGTAATTTTACTAATTCCACTTGGTATAGCTATCAATTTTGTTGGTGCAAATTTGACTGCAGCATTAAAATTACCGGTTTATTTGGATGTTATAGGAACTGTGTTTACAGGTGTATTGTGTGGGCCTTGGATCGGTTTTCTTACAGGTGTTATCACAAACATCGTGACATCTGTTACTAACCCTACGCAACTACCATACATGATTGTAAGTGGTGCAATTGGTTTGGTTGCTGGTTGGTGTGGCAAAAAAGGAATGTTCAAGACTCCAGCAAAAACATTCGTAGTAGGAATTATTATTTGGTTAGTGGCAATGATTACATCTGCGCCGATTACTGTTTTGGTGTTTGGAGGAGTTACTGGAGCGAGTGGTTCTAGTGCTATAACGACTTTTTTGGTTGCAACAGGAAAAGGATTATGGGAGTCTGTAATAGGGTCAACGGTTCTTACAGAAACTTTGGACAAATTTTTGACTTCTTTTGCGGTGTATTTTTTAATAAAATCAATTCCGAACAGAAATTTGTTGAGATATCCTAATGGAATTAAATACATAAAAGAAAAGAAGAACAAATACGTGAGAGGTGCAAAATGATATCTAAAATTTTCCCAACAACAAAACTTTTTATGGTTATAATTACGGTTATTATTTCGTTGGTTTTGCCATGGCAATTTGCATATCTTTTTGTACTTCCATTAAGCTTGATATTAGCTTTGTTGGATAATAAATTCAAACAATACGTGAAAAAATTGTGGATAGTATTATTGCTAGTGCTTTTGATAATGTTCTTGTTCCAACTTTTCTTGGACAAATCCACAGAACACGTGTATGAACACGTGTATTTGAATTTAGGATTTATGAGAGTGACACTTAACGGAATTTTAAATGGATTGGAACAAACTAAGTTCATATTGACGCTTATCACTTTGTTTTTGTTATTCTTCGAAACTACAGACATTGAAGATTTGATGATTGCTCTTCAAGAAAAAAACGTAAGCCACGTTACAAGTTACGTAATTATGGCGACAATGACTATGATTCCAGAAATGATTAAGAAAAGTTCCAAAATCATCAAAGCACAAGAAGCACGTGGGATTGAAACTACAGGTTCCATCAAAAACAGAGCCAAGGCATTCTTCCCATCTCTTGGACCTTTGATTATATCTTCACTTTCAGAAATAGACGAAAAAACAATTACACTTGAAGCGCGTGGATTTGCATCTGAAAACGAAAAAACTTGTCTCAAAGAAATCAAGAAAACAACTGCAGACAGAATTATTTTTTACGTTTTCATTGCATTGGTTGTGTTGGTATTGGTGTGGAGGTTTAAATAATGATAGAACTTAAAAATGTTTCGTTCAAATATGAACTTCAAGAAGATAAAACGATAAAAAACTTGGATTTGTACGTGAAGCAAGGAGAATTTGTGGGGATTATTGGCAAAAATGGTTCCGGCAAGACGACTTTGTGCAATATCATTAGAGGGATAATTCCAGACTTCGTTCAAGGAACAATCACAGGAAGTATTTCTATCGACAATAAAAACATCAACGATATCGAACGAGGAGAAATGGCGGAATTAGTTGGATTTGTATTCCAAAATCCATTCAGTCAAATCTCTGGAATCAAGAAAACTGTATTCGAAGAAATAGCCTACGGACTAGAAAACTTGGGAGTTCCAAGAGAAGAAATCAGACAAAGAGTAACTGATGTCATTAAATTACTTAAAATAGAAGATTTGCAAGACAAAAATCTTAACGAATTATCAGGTGGTCAATCGCAAAGAGTAGCGATAGCTTCAATCATCGTAATGAATCCAAAAGTATTGATATTTGATGAGCCTACAAGTCAGCTTGACCCACTAGGAACTGAAGAAATCTTCTATATTTTGAAACTTTTAAAATCACAAAACAAAACAATAATACTGGTAGAACACAAGATTGATTTGATAGCAGAATACGCCGATAGAGTTGTGGTAATGGACGATGGAGAAATCATCTTCAATGGTGAAACTCACGAAGTTTTATCAAACGATAAAATCGAACAGCACAATGTATCTATGCCTATAGTTTCAAAACTTGCATACAAATTAAATGAAGAAAAGCCAGGATTTTTGAAAAACATACCTATAACTTTAGATGAATGCAAGAAAGAATTGGAGGAAAACTAATGAGCAAATTAGAATTTAAAAATGTAAGCTTTACTTATCCTAACGGATTCAAAGCGATTAACGATTTGAATTTGGTCGTGAATTCTTCAGAAAAAGTTGCAATCGTGGGACAAAATGGAGCCGGCAAATCGACTTGTGCAAAACTAATGAATGGACTATTGAGACCTAATTCTGGGGAGATTTTGTTAGATGGAAAAAATACAAAAGACATGACCACAGCACAAATATCCAGAAAAGTAGGCTACGTCTTCCAAAACCCTAACGATCAAATCTTCAACTCCACAGTTTACGATGAAGTCGCTTTTTCGTTGAGAGCATTAAAAGTCGACGAAGATGAAATGGATAAACGTGTCAGACAAGCTTGTGAAATCTGTGAACTTTCAGAATATTTGGACGACCATCCGTACGACTTACCTTTTAGTACGAGAAAATTCATCACAATTGCCATTACAATCGCAAATGACTGCGATGTATTCATATTTGACGAACCAACTGCGGGGCAAGATGCTTATTCTATGAATTGTTTGAAAAGAGTTATTGACTATTTGCACGAACAAAACAAAACGATTATAACAATCACACACGACATGGAATTTGTCGTTGAAAACTTCAACAGAGTTGTCGTGATGTCCAACAAAGAAATCATCAAAGATGCTGATAAGAAGGAAGTTTTTGATGAAGATGAAATCCTACAAAAAGCATACATCCAACCACCTGTTGTCAAAAGACTTTGCAACTCAATTAATTTGAATGAAAAATTATTGTCAGTGGATGATTTTGTAGATTACATCAAAAATTTTGGAGATGCTAATGATTAATTGTATATTGGATTTTGATCCGGGAGTTGATGATGCAGCAGCTTTATTTGCAATTAAAAATTCGAAAAATTTAAAGCTGTTGGCACTTTCTTCAGTAAACGGAAACGTATCAATCGAACACACAACAAGAAATATGCAATGCTTGGCAAAACTTTTGGACATAAATGTTCCTATGGGAAAAGGACAAGAAGTACCACTTGTAAGAGAGCCTTATTTCGCATCAGCTCATGGAAATGATGGAATTGCAGGATTAAGAGATATGATGGAATCAAATGATGTGGCTGAACTTACAAGCGAAAATTCTGTTATAATGATGCACGAAATTATTAAAAACTCAACTGAAAAAATCACGATAATTGCAGTTGGACCACTTACAAATATTGCACTACTTCTTAGAACTTTTCCTGAAGATAAGGAAAAAATCGAGCAAATTAGCATAATGGGTGGCTCCATCACAAGAGGTAACGTCACAAGTCTAAGCGAATTTAATTTCTTCGTCGATCCAGAAGCAGCGAAAATCGTATTTGAAAGCGGAGTTAAAATCATAATGACAGGATTAAATGTAACACAAAAAGCCAGTATAACTGATGAACAAATTCAATTTTTGGATAAAATTGAAACAAAAACAGCCAAATTTGCACACAAAATATTGAAATACTACACGTCAAACGATGCAGGAATTCACGACCCTTGCTCAGTAATCGTATTGGATAATCCAGAAGTTTTCGAAACGGAAGACATGTTCATCAAAATCGACACCCAAAACGATGAAACAAGAGGAATGAGCTACAGAGATTTAATCAAAGAAGAAAATGGTGAATACAACTGCAAAGTTATCACAAAAATCGACATCGATAAATTCAGAGAAATATTGATGCAAGCTCTAACAGAATAAAACTTACTCCGAGAAATATCTCGGAGTTTTTCTAAATAGGAATGATAATCATTATTGACATAATAAAAAAATAGTGTTATTATTTATTTGGATAAAGTTAGTAGGATACATTTTACAATTGATTTTGCAGATTAGACGTAATTTGCAACTAAATAAGTTTTAATTCTCAAATAAACTTATTACATATTTAAAATTGAATAGGAAAAATAGAATAGAAAACCAAATTTTATTGTAGTAAGTTAATTAGTTAATAAAATTAGAATGCATTCGAATTTGTTTTGAGAGATTAATAACTATTTGTATTTTCTTACTAACAAATATAAATAAGGAGTATTGATATGAATAAATTAAAATTGATGGCTATAGTTGGAGTGATGTCAGCGGCGTTATTGCTGAATGGTTGTGGAGCACAAAAAGATGCACCGAAAGAAAACACAAAACAAGCTGAACAAAAACAAGAAGACAAACAAGAAGACAAAAAAGAAGACAACAACGCTACTGAAAAAACTGAGGACAAAAAAGAAGAAGTAAGCTTATCTGATTGGGCTGGAGAATGGAACAATATGGGAAGCTATTTGGAAAAGCCAGAAGTTCAAGGTGCTTTCAAAACTTTAGCGAAAAAAGAAAATGTCGATGAGAAAAAAGCAAAATCAGATTATCTTGAAAAAAGAAAATGTGAATTCAATGGATTGAAAATCGAAGGAAATAAAATTACTTTCACAAGCAAAATTCCTTCAGAAAATGGAGACAAAATAGCTGAAACTGAGTACAAATTTGTAGAAAAAAAGGCTGTAAAACACGGATCACATATGCTAGAATGGGATGTTTTTGAAGCTGTGGATTCTAACGCAAAATACAAAGTTTTATTGATGATGCCAATTCACGGCGAAGAAGAATTAACACATTTCCACATGAGATATGGCAATGACAAGGAAGAATTATTTGCAAAAGAAGGATGGTTCCCAACTTTCGTAAAACCAAACACAACTGATAAACAAATTATCGGAGAAATCGAAGAATAAGGTTGGAATATGAAATTGACAAAGGGCAGGGACGACCTGTCCTTTGATTTTTGAAAAGGAGAATTTAGATGAAAAAGAGATTTTTGAGTTTTCTATTAGCCTTGTGCATGGTTTTGTTTGCGGGATGTTCCAATCACACGAAAAAATCTTCGGGAAAACCTGTTATCTACACATCGTTTTTTCCTGTGCATGATTTGGTGAAGATGATTGCAGGAGATACTGTAGAGGTTAGAACTTTCATGCCGGTGGATAAGGAGCCTCATTTGTGGGAGCCGTCTGCTAAGGATATGAAAAAACTTGCCGATGCAGATTTGCTGGTTGTAAATGGTGCGAATATGGAACATTGGGTAGACAAGGTGCACGAGAATTTGCCTAATTTGGATATTTTGAAGTTGTCGGATTCTGTAGAGCTAATCACGTATAAAGGAGCTGCTGCAAGGGGCGATTTTCAATATATGGCACAATTGGACTTAACAAAGGGAAAAAGAAAAATAGATTTTGGGCATACTCATGAAGATATTATGAGAGTTGCGTTCTTCAAGGACAATGGAGAAGACAAAAAAGAATTGGTGAAAAAAGCTAAGGAAATTATGAATCAAAAAGGTGAGATTGTTCACCAAAAAAACACTTTCGATGTTGAAGAAGGAAAAGTATATGGCCTTGAAATGGGCCATGAATCTGGGGAGATATTTTACAATATAAAAGATGATGGCAAGTGGATTTTCGTATCGGACAGAATAAGCGAAGATTTGCTACCATATTATTTACAAGATACTAACGGTAAATTGCTTCAAGATGAGGGCAAATTAAAGCCTGTAATGGAAGGGTCTTCGTCAGGATTTGACAAGATAACTTACGATCCACATTCATGGTTATCTGTCGTAAATGCAAAGAAATATTTGAATAGTATCCAAGACAAATTGATACAAAAGTATCCAGATAACAAGAAAATTTATCACAAAAACAAATTGAAATACGTGGACAAATTGACAGATATTGATGCAGAATACAAAGAAAAATTTAGTAAATTAGACAACAAAAGCTTTTTGGTAACACATTACGCTTATGCATATATAGCGAGGGATTTTGGGCTTACTCAGTATCCATTAGAAGGTCTTACTAGCATGGAAAGTCCAAGTCTTAAAACAATAAAAAAAGCCGTGGATTTTGCGAAAACAAAAAACATTACTACGGTATTTTATGAATATGGGAAACCTCCTAAAGAAGCGAAGACTTTATCGGAAGAATTGGGAGGAGATATAAAGCCTTTGGCTTCGATGGAATTTATAACAAAAGAGCAACAGGACAATAATCAAGGATATATCGAATTAATTGAGATGAATTTGAAAAACTTATATGAATCTATGAAAAAGGCAGGTGTATAAATGAATGCAGTAACTATTAAAAACTTAAACTTTGGTTATAACGAAGATTTGGTGCTTAAAGATTTAAATTTGAATATAAACCAAGGAGAAATGGCTCTAATCCTTGGAGGAAATGGAAGCGGTAAATCAACTTTATTGAAATTAATGCTGGGAGAGTTAAAAGCTGATGACGGAGAAATCAAAGTTTTAGATAAAAATATTAAAGATTACAAAAGCTACCGAGATATAGGATATGTTCCTCAAATAAATATTGTAAACAAAATTGCGTTTCCGATTACTTGTTTGGAGCTTGTGACGTTAAATTTGTATGAAGATTTTGGAATGATTAAAATCGCAAGAAAAAAACATTACGATAAAGCTAGGAAAATTATGGAAGAAATGGGGATGCAAGAATATATTAATCGTCCAGTAAATGAGTTGTCGGGAGGGCTTCAACAAAGAGCTATGATTTGTAGGGCGATGATTAATGAGCCAAAACTTCTGATACTCGATGAGCCGACTGCAGGTGTTGACAAAGAAAACAAAGAGAAATTTATAAAAACAATTGCTAAATTCAACAAAGATTACAACATAACTGTAATAATGGTAACTCACGAAATAAAAGAAATAGAAGCTTTGGATATTGAGAGAACACAATACGAAATGATTGAAGGGAGGCTTATAAAATGCTAGAATTTGCGTTTATGAGGAAAGCATTGGTAGCTGGATTGATGCTTTCGATAATGATTCCGATGATTGGAATAATAATGGTTAATCGTAAAACATCGATGATAGGAGATGCGCTTTCTCATACTGCTCTTAGTGGAGTTGGGCTTGGACTTATTTTAGGATTCGACCCATTAGTAGGCTCTGCAATAGTTTGTGTAATAGCGGCATTTTTAATAGAATTAATCAGAAAAAAATTCCCACAATACGGAGATATGGCAACTGCTGTCATAATGAGTACGGGACTTGGAATTGCAGCGATATTATCTGATTTTGCTCCTGGAGGAAACTCATTTGAATCGTATCTTTTCGGAAGCATATCTTCTGTAACAAACAGAGATGTGATAAATATTTCTGTGATTTTCATATTAATTTTAGTGATGTCTATATCGCAATATTCTGGATTATTGGCTATTTCTATCGACAAAAACATCGCTCGTCTTGCTGGGGTGAAAGTAAATCGAATTAATGCGATATTTACTTTTTTATCAGCGATTACTATAGCTCTTGCAGTGAAAATAGTTGGAGCGTTGATGGTGACATCATTGATTGTACTTCCCGTAGCTACAGCGCTCATAATTGCAAAAAGCTACAAGAAAACATACATCATAACGATAATACTCGGTATTTTGTATATGATGTTGGGAATAGTTCAATCTTATCAATTTGATATTAAACCAGGTGGAGCAATCGTAGTAAATGCAGTTATAGGAATGATAGTTTTCGTAGCATATTCAAAAATTAAACAACTAAATAGGAAAAACTTTTCAAATTCACGAAATAATGCTAAAATAAAGTAAACACAACATTACAGAAGAAGGCAGGATAATATGAATTTCGAAGTAGAAAAAGGAAACAAAATTACTATACCAGATATATTAATGAGAAAATACGACCTAAGAGTTGGAGATATATTTGAGTGTGAACTTGAAAATGACAGGATAATACTGATTCCTAAGAAAAATCACGATGCAAACTATGTCGAAAAATTAAAGGGATTGACTGACGATACAATCGATGCTTTGGGTGAAGAGGAATAAAATCAGAAGAACTATTGTAAAATTTACGATAGTTCTTTTTATTTTCCTAGTGTAAAACGATAAAAAAAGGGGTATAATGATATTGGATATTAAAAAAGGATATCACATTTAAGGAGGTATGTAATTATGGCATGTACTACATTATTAGTAGGTAAAGAAGCGAGCTTTGACGGCTCCACAATTATTTCAAGAAGTGAAGATTCTCCTTCTGGAATTTTTACAGCTAAGAGATTTATCGTTGTAAAACCAGAAGATCAACCAAGAAAATACGAATCAGTTTTATCAGGATGTAAAGTGGATTTACCTGATAATCCTATGAGATACACAGCACTTCCAAACTCTGACACATTCGAAGGAGATTGGGCAGCATCAGGCGTTAACGAAAAAAATATTTCAATGAGCGCAACTGAAACTATCACTACTAACCCAAGAGTTCAAGGAGCAGATCCTTTGATTCAATCTCCAACAAAAGAAGAAAAATTCGGTGGAATTGGAGAAGAAGATTTCGTAACTCTTGTTCTTCCTTACATCAACTCTGCAAGAGAAGGCGTTGAAAGATTAGGAAAATTATTAGAAGAACACGGAACTTATGAATCAAACGGAATTGCATTCCAAGATGTTGACGAAATTTGGTGGTTGGAAACAATCGGTGGACATCACTGGATGGCAAGAAGAGTTCCTGATGATGCATACGTTGTAATGCCAAACCAATTGGGAATTGATTATTTTGATTTTGATGATGCATACGGCGAACAAAAAGAATTTATGTGTTCAAAAGATTTGAAAGAATGGTCCGAAAAACATCACCTATTCTTAGATCAAGAAGATTATGTAAATCCAAGATTAGCATACGGATCTCATGATCATTCAGATCACACATACAACACACCAAGAGCATGGATTATGCTAAGATATTTCAATCCAAAAACATTGATATGGGATGGAGTTGATGCTGATTTTACACCAGAATCTGATGATTTGCCATGGGCAATGGTACCAGAAAGAAAAATCACAGTTGAAGATATGAAGACAATATTGTCCAGCCACTACGAAGGAACACCTTATGATTGCTACGCAAAACATGGAGATCCAAACTACCGTGGAATGTATCGTCCATTGGGAATTAGCCGTGACAATGTAACTCATTTTACACAAATAAGACCATACGCTCCAGAAGAAATTAGAGCAATTCAATGGTTGTCATTCGGTAGCAACGCATTCAACGCAGCCGTTGCATTCTACGCAAACGTAGAAACAACACCAAGCTATGTAGGTGATCAAGTAGTAAAAGCAACATCAGAAAACTTCTACTGGGCTAACAGAATCATAGCTGCACTTTGCGATGCACACTTCAACAAAACAGCAATCTTCATCGAAAGATATCAAGGAGCAGTTCAATCCAAATCCAACGAAATCATCAACAAATACGACGAAGAATTTGCTAAGAATTCAGGAAACGCTCACGAATTGCTTGAAAAAGCAAACCAAGAAATGGCAGACTTCTTGAAAGAAAAAACAGACAAATTACTTCACGACGTTTTATTCACAGCAAGCTGCGAAATGAAAAACGGATTTGCAAGAAGTGACAACTAATATTTAAAGATAGCAAATGAATTAATAGCAATCAAAAAACACCTCTTATGAGGTGTTTTGTTTTACTATTTAGCGTCTGGAACTTCTGTAGCAGGATCAGATTTTGTTCCGAATCTTGTTATGATTGTTAGAATCATCATAGCTAACAATACGTATTGGTTTACCATGAATGGAAGAATATCTGTTGGTGCAACTTTTCCTGCAGTAAGTCCTGATGCGATTAAGATTTGTGCTCCGTAAGGGATAATTCCTTGCACAACACAGCTTGTTGTATCCAAAAGTGAGGCAACACGAGAAGGTGATACATCGTATTCTTTTGTCATTTCAGCTGCTACTTGACCAGTAATCAAAATAGAAACTGTATTGTTTGCTACAGCAGCGTTTGTAAGTCCAACTAATGTTGCAATTGCAGCTTCAGCACTTTTTTGTCCTTTAACTTTCTTCTTAACTTTCATTATGATCCAATCAATACCACCGTGTTTTCTAACCATGTATGCAAGACCACCAGTAAACATTGATAATAAGAAGATTTCTAATACTCCTGTAAATCCTTCAAAAATTGTTTGTGACAACATAATTGTGTCGAATTTTCCGTAAATCATACCAATTATCCCAGCTAGTAATGTACCAGAGAATAATACTAATAATACGTTCATTCCCATTAATGCAGTTACAATTACTAATAAATAAGGAATTACATAAACCAAGTTGTAACTTTCTTTAACCATTGTTATTGTTGTTTCTGGTCTTCCTATGATTGCGAAAATAATTGTAGAAATTATAATTGCTGGGAAAGCAAATCTTGAGTTCATTACGAATTTTTGTTTCATTCCGATATTTTGTGTTCTAGTAGCTGCGATTGTTGTATCTGAAATTAATGACAAGTTATCTCCTGCCATTGCTCCACAAATCAAAGCTGCAAGCATTAGTGCTGGATTGATTCCTATTTTTTCTGCAACACCAAAAACGATAGGTCCCAAAGCTACTACTGATCCTACAGATGAACCAGTCGCAATTGACAAGAATGTAGAAATCAAGAAAATTCCTGGTACCAAGAAGTTTACAGGTACGATTGATAAACTGAAGTTTACAACAGAATCTACAGCACCACTTGCCTTAGTAACTTGAGCAAATGCTCCAGCTAATAAGTAAATAATACACATGATAATTATGTTTTCATCGCCGCAACCTTTTACGAAATCGTCGGCTTTTTCGTTGATAGTTCCTTCAAAAATAATGAATGCTACAGCAACACCAATCATTATAGAAATAGGTGAAGGAATTTGATAGAATGGCATTTCTACTCCACGAAGTGACAATACTACACCTGATAATACATAGAATAGCACGAACACTACAAGTGGAAGAAGTGCTTTTTTATTTGGTTTCATTTTTTAGCTCCTTTAATCTTTTATAATTTCCGAATTCACGTCCGTATTCCATGAACGCGTCTATATTTTCCATTTTTGTTCCTTTTGGAATTTGACAACCTGTAGACAACACATATCCACATGGAGAATCGTAAGCCATGTCGATACATTCTTTTACAGATTTTTTGACATCTTCAGTATTTCCCAAATACATAACATCTACTGGAGGAACATTTCCTGTGATAACAATGTCGTTACCAAGAATTTCCTTAGCTTCTAATAAACTTTCGCAGTTATCCAATGAGAAGTTACCAATTCCAGAATCTTTTAATAGTGGCCATAAATCTTTAGAATCACCACAAATATGCAAACCTGCAGAAGAACCGCAGTATTTTTTAACATCTGCAATATTTCTCTTCAAATATGGAAGTGAAAATTCTTCGAATTGTTTCTTACGTATCAAAGTAGTACTGGAAACTGGATCGGCAAATCCCATTCCAAATCCTCTACTACCAACTTCCTTAATGTATTCTCCATTGTTAATAGTTATGATATCCATAATTTTATGAACGGCATCCTTTTTCTTAACCATCCAACGAAGTAAAGTTTCAGTACCCAAAACACTTGCGGCTACAGAGAATGGTCCAGTCATTGCAGCGCCGATTGATGCAACATCTCCGACTTGGTCTCTGATTTTTTCCAATGCTTCTATCAACACTGGTAGCTTTCCATCTTTTAATGGATTGATGATTTTTAATTTTTCGATATCTTCGACCTTTTTCACAACTGGATCTTTTAATTGTGAAATACTATCTTCTGGATACCAAATTTCAGTTCCCATGGCTTCTGCCATTCCTCTTAAAGTAGTGGACACACTGATGGAATCGTGGTAGAACCTTTTGAACAAAGCTACTTCCGTATCGGCGATTACATCAGAATTTGAATAATAATCCCAAGTTTTATATCCCAAATAGTCACTCATAGTAACTCCCATATCTGGAACAACTGGAATTCTGTCCATTTCTTCACCTTTTGAGAAGGCCTCCATTCTCTCCTTTGGAGTCATCTCATCTTTGAACATATAAATCCTCCTTTTTGAATTTTAAAAATAATTTAATAAATTTATTGCTATAAATTTCATTATAATTCTATCATAGAAAAATTCAGCCATTTATTGAAATATTTTATAAGTGGTAGTTTTTATTCATTCAAATTAAATAAAAACTTATCAAAATTGATTTGTAGATTAAAAATCTTTAATTTCACACAAAAATATTTTTGTGATAATGATTTCTTAATTGGCAAAAAGAAATATAAGATAAAAATAATCATATTAATTTATCACAACAAAGTATTTGCTTTAATTAAACCTAAAAGTTGATTTATTTGATTATTCAATAAGTCATTATTATTTGGGCAATATTCAATATCAAATATGTTAAAATAAAAATGGGTGATAATATGAAAACAGTAATAGTGTCGGGATTTTTAGGTTCAGGCAAGACAACTTTTATCAATCACATTTTGGGTTTTTCCAAAAATACTTTGGTATTGGAGAATGAATTTGGTGATGTGAGTATTGATTCAATGTTGATTAAAAACGACGATATAATTGAAATCAATTCGGGATGTATTTGTTGTGGATTGAAGAGCGATTTTAAGGAAATTATTCACAAAATCGACAAAGACCAATTTGAATACATCATAATTGAGCCGACAGGAGTTGCAAAGCTAACGGATATATTGGAAGTTTTGAAAGACGAAGAAAATTTGCAAATCCAAAAATGTGTGACAATTGTCGATTGCGACAGTTACATTTGTTTTCACGATGATTTCGGAGAATTTTTCAATGATCAAATCAAAAATGCTGATATAATATACATAACGAACATTGAAAACTTGGAAGAAGAAAAAATCGAAGAAGTGAAGAAGTCAATCGAACAATTTAACAAGCATGCAATTATTCATAAGGAAGATTTCAGAAAGATAAATCCAAATGATATTGTAAGTGAATTTGCGGACAATAAAAAGCAAGACAAGCACAAATGTTGTTGTCACGGCGACGGTCACAAATGCTGTGGCAAACACCATCATCATGACCACGAACACAATGAGCATTCTCACGAGGATTCTAGGTTTAAGACCAATGTTCAAAAGAAATTGAAATTCGATTCAAAAGAAGATTTGGAAAAATTTTTGGATTCAAAAAGTATCGTGAGAGCGAAGGGAAATGTAGAGATTGCAGATAAGAAAGTTTTCGTTAGCAAAACTTTGAGTGGATTAGAAGTATCAGATTCGTTATCTGGTAGCGATGATTTTGTAATAATCGAGGTGAATAATGAGTAAAGTTGGAACTTATGATTGTATTGTAATGGAAACTACGCCCATCACTGATCCGGGATTATTTGAAGATGCGGACTGTTTGGTAGAACATTTCAAGGATAAGGACTATGCGAGTATTCCGATGTCCTCTACATTAGAATCAGAAGCCATGGGTGCTGTTGCAGAACTTGGAAAAGTCAGCAAGTACAAGTACGATAATGTGGATGATATTGTGATTGATTTTGATTACAATCAAAAACATGTCAAAGCTTTGTTTGAAGCAATTGACAAAATGAAAGATGAGAAGAGAATTATCGTTGAGGTTGCAGGTCCATTGGTTATATTAGATAACTTAGCAAGCTCTGAGGTGGTTTTCAGATCTTTTAGGAAAAAACACGATAAAATCGTTGAACTTTATGATGAAATCAGAAAAGCTTTGGTGGAATATATCGAAAAATTAGCCGACAGTGGAATACAATTGATTAGTTTTTCCGATAGTTTGGCGGGTGCTGATATTATTGGTCCTAAGCAAATGCAGTTATATGTGGACGAGTTTTTGATGAAATTTTTGGAAGATATTCAAAACATCGACAAGCCATTTAATTTTCACTTATGCCCAAAATCAACGATGGCGTTGATAAGCTTGTATAAAGCAGAGTTTAAACCTATTGAGAAAAATGAAGAACAAAGATATGTTGATTTCTTGTTTGAGGGAGAACACAAGATCTTCGGAGATAGATGTATGAATTTGTCAGATAAGAAATTTAAGAAGATAAATGAGATTATAATTAGGAGGTAACATGGAAACTCAACAAGAATATTTAGATAAAATGGCAGAAATGGTAGTAGAAATGGAAGATGAAGACATCGCTGAGGTGTGCCAAGAATATATAGACAAGGGATTTGATGCTAAACAAGGTATCTTCGACGGACTTATTAAAGGTATGCAACAAGCAAGTAAGCTTTTTGATGAAGAAGAATATTTCATTACAGATATTTTGCTTTGCAGTGATGCAATGTATGCTGGTTTGGACGTTTTACAAAAACATGTAGAAATGAACGACGATGATATTCTGGGAGTTGGGGTTATCGGAGTTGTTGAAGGAGATACTCATGATATCGGAAAAAACTTGGTAAAATTGATGATGCAAACTGCAGGATTTAAGATGATTGATTTGGGTCGTGATGTTAAATTACAAAACTTCATCGATGCAGCAGTCGAAAACGATGCTGATTTGATTTGTATGTCAACTTTAATGACAACTACTATGGACAACATGGGTAAAGTTATCGAAATGTTAAAAGAACAAGGTCTTAGAGACAGATTCAAGGTTATGATTGGTGGAGGACCTATATCTCAAGCTTTTGCTGATAAAATCGGTGCGGATTCTTACACTGAAAATGCTGTAGAAGCTGTAGAAGCTGCTAAGAAATTAGTTGGAAAAGATCAGTAGGATAGAAATGATTAACGAAAAAGATAGATTGAAGAATGCATTAAATCATATTTTCATCGACAGAATTCCTGTGATTTGTCCGGGTGGAATGATGAATATGATATCCAAAGAGCTAATGGAATTGAAAGATATCTATCTTCCAGAAGCTCACTTGGATGCTAGGAAAATGGCTGATTTGGCAAAAGCTATCTACGACGAGAAAATTTTTGAGAATATCGGAGTTCCATTCTGCATGACGATTGAAGCTGAAGATATGGGTTCTGTTGTCGATTTTGGAAATGAAATTTATGAACCACACGTTATTGAATACGCATTCGATAACATCAAAGATTGGGAAAAGATAAAAGATTTCAAGAAGGAAGATTCCAGAAGTGATATCGTGATTGAGGCTATTAAAATCTTGAAGGACGAAGAAAAAAACGCCCCAATTATTGGAAATATCACAGGACCTGTTAGCACTGCATCATCAATAATGGATTCTGTAAAATACTACAAGGCTCTTAGAAAAGACCCACAAAGAGTTCACGAATTTATGGATTATGTGACAGATCATTTAATAGAATTTGCGAATAGACAAATAGACGCAGGAGTAGATGTTATCGCAGTTTCAGATCCTTCTGGTACTGGTGAAATTATGGGACCTAAATTCTTCAAAGAATTCACTGTACAATATTTGAATAAGTTTTTGGATGGAATCAAAGACGTTCCAAAAATTGTTCACATATGTGGAAGAATGACTCCTGTACTTGATTTGTGCAACGACATTCACTCTGATTGTTTGAGCTTCGACTCTATCGTATCTTTGAAAGATGCGAAGAAAGTTTTGAAGCATCACGTGTTGATGGGCAATGTGTCGACTTATGCACTTGAATATTCAGACAGTGAAAAAATTCAAAAACTAGCAAAAATATCAGTAAACAACGGATCAAATATCCTGTCTCCAGCTTGTGGAATAGGTATGAGATCGCCACTTGAAAATTTGAAATCAATAATAACAGCATCTAAGAATTACGATTATGAAGATAAGAATTAATAATTTAAACAGAACAATTGAATTAGAAGACGGCAAAAGCTACAATTTGATGAATGCATTGCTTGAAAACGACATCTACATCGACAACTCATGCAATGGTAAGTTAACTTGTGGAAAGTGTAAGATAAAAGTTGTAGAAGGAAATGTAAACGATATAACTGATACCGAAAAAAGACTTTTGAAAAAAGAAGAAATCGAAAACGGAGTTAGGCTTTCGTGTGCAGTTACAATGAGTGGCGATGTTATCGTGGAAACATTAAGCGAAAACAGCTCCATTGATGTACTTGATTCAGGAGATATGCCAGAGTTTGAAAAACAATACAGGGACGGTTACGGGATTTGTGTGGACATTGGGACTACAACTGTGTGCATGAATTTGGTAGATTTGAAAACTGGTGAAATCATCGCGAAAAACTCCGCACTTAATGCGCAAACAAAGTACGGATTGGATGTGCTTACGAGAATTACGTTTGAGTTTGAAAATGAAAATGCAGCGAAAATTCTTCAACACAGCATTGTAAGTTCTATGAATAAATTGATAGACAAGATGATTGTAGAATCAAAAATCAACAGAAAAGATATAAAAGAAGTTGACATTGCGGCGAACACTACAATGGTTCATATGCTTTTGGGAGTGGATGCAAGAAGCTTGGGGAAATTCCCGTACAAACCAGTGTTCACTGAAGCAAAGAGTGTGATGTGCGAAGATATTGGACTGAATTTGGACGCAAAGCTGTACACTTTACCAAATGTTTCTGCATATATAGGAGCAGATATTGTAGCAGGTGCTTATGTTACAGATATGAGAAACAGAGAAAACACACTGTTTATAGATATCGGTACAAACGGCGAAATAGTTTTGAAGACTAATGACAAATTGTATTGTTGTTCTTGTGCAGCTGGTCCTGCACTTGAAGGTATGAATATAAAATGTGGAATGAGAGCAGAACAAGGAGCCATTGAAGATGTTTTAATTGACGGGTCAAACGTCAAATTACAAACAATCGGCGACAAGCCTGCAAAAGGGATTTGTGGTAGTGGTATTCTTGCTGTAATCAGTGAAATTGTTAGAAATAAAATCGTCAATAAGAGAGGTAGGATTATCGATCCAAGTACTGTTGATGATTATAGAAAAGATTTGGTTAGAATTGTGGATAATAAAAGAGAGTTCATGATGAATGATGAACTTGTTATCACACAATCAGATATCAGACAAGTGCAACTTGCAAAAGGAGCTATACTTTCTGGTTTTATAAAACTTTTGGATGAAGAGGGATTGGATATTTCCGATTTGAACGAATGTATTGTCGCAGGACAATTCGGAAGTCATTTGAAACCATCTTCAATCGTAGGTGTGGGAATTCTGCCTTACGAAATCGAATCCAAAATAAGTTATGTAGGTAATTCATCTTTAATAGGGGCGTACATGTGTTTAATGAACGATAAAATAAAGGAAGAAATGTCCACTCTTGCTGAAGATATGAATTATATAGAATTATCAATGACAAAGGACTATGAAAAAATATTCGCTAAGGCGATGGAATTTCCAAAGGAGAGATGATTATGAAGAAAAAATTATTGGTATTAATGATGCTTGTGTTCTCATTGACAGCTTGTAACGCTGACAAAGATAAGGCCCAAGAGCCACAAAAAACAGAACAAACACAAGAACAAGCAAAAACAGACGAAAACAAAACAGAAGAAAAAGCATCTGAGAGTGAAGCTACTAAGGTTTCAATCGTTGTAATGGATGAAGTTAACAACAAGGAAATCTTAAAAGAAGATGCAGAAATTAAAAAAGATGAAAACTTGCAATCTTACCTTGAAAAAAATCACAAAGCAGTTTTTGAAAAAGGTATGATGACTGAATTAGAAGGCGTAAAACAAGATCCAGCTAAGAAACAATACTGGATGTACTATGTTAACGACAAGATGGCAGAAGTAGGAATCGGCGATTACAAAGTTAACGAAAACGACAAGATAGAATTCAAATTTCAAGAAATGAAATAATGAAAACTAGTGATTTGACTAGAATTGCAATATTATCAGCAGTATGCATCCTGACAAGAATTTATTTGAATATCATTCCTAATGTAAAAATCTTGTCGGATGTCATACTGATACTTGCAATTGAGAAAAACCTAAAAGAGTCACTATTTGTAAATGCAGTCACGATGGTAGTCACAAGTTTTGTGCTTGGATTTGGAATATGGGTTTTGTTCCAAGTGGTAGACTTTTTCATCTTGGCTGTATTTAACTATGCAATTTTTAATGTTTTTAAATTGAAAAAAACATTGGTAACGAAAACTATCGCATTGTCTGTGTCGGGATTTTTGTATGGACTTATAATCACGTTGATGGAATGCATGACTGTTATGGGAATGAATGTATTCATTGCAAGATACATGACATCAATTCCATTTGATATCAACCATATGATAGGAAATGCTGTGATATATATTTTTCTGATATACAAATTAGAAGACTATATTACCGGCAAGAAAAAAATCATGAATTAAAAATCTTAAAAAATATTTCATTGAATTTAATTTGTATACAGTATTAAACTTATATGATATAATATAATCAAATCAAATTGATAATGGAGGGATTATTTATGAATTTAAGAAAAAAATTATTGGCTGGATTTTTATGTCTAGCAATAGTAGGATTAGCTGGCTGTTCACAAAAAGCAGACGATAAAAAAGAAGAATCTAACAAAACTGAAACGACTGAACAAGCTAAAACAGAAGAAAACAAAACAGAAGAAAAGAAAGCTGACGAAGTAAACGGCGTTTCTTTGGATAACCCAATCAAAGTTGACAAAGAAGCTAAGAAAATTACAGTATTATCTTCAGTTAACGGAAAATACTTCACAGAAAACACAAGACATGCTTCTGTAAATACAGATGGTAGTAACGGTGCAAAATCAGTGCTTACAGCTTATGCTACTCCAGAAGATTTCTACAACGCATTAATCGAAATTGGTGCAAAACCTGGTGAAAATATGACTCCAGATAATGCAGCTGAAACTCACGTTGAAGGATCTAAAATAGGTGCTACTGTAACTTGGGAAGGCGCTGGAAAAGATTATGACATTAACGAAGTAATCACAGATAGCAATGGAAAGAAAATTGATTTTAGATTTGGTGGAAACCTAGAAAGAGCAAAAAACAAAAAAACAGGTTGCTTAACTTGCTTGGACTCTTGTCCAGTAGGAATTATTTCTAATACAACTTACACTAATGGAGCTGTAGAAAAGAGAAACGAAGTTAAATTTACTGGTAACCCTGATGTACTTCCAGAAGATGGAACTTATGTAGCTGTAACTTATACTTTAGAAGATTAATAGAGGTATCGAGTGAAAAAGTTAAGGGCGATATTTTATTATTTAACTACGGGCGTAGCCATCGGGGTTTTATGTTGTTTACTTTTGTTATTCAACGTAAATTTTGAGATGATGGTTAGCCAGCAGCTAGTAATGTTTATCTTTACGGCTTTTGGATTGATACTAGGAATTGCTTATACAAATATCAACAGATATGTATTCTTTGCTTTGGAAGCGGCGATATTCTTAATTGCACTAATAGGTGGGAAAACTCAAAGTCTTATCTACATTGTAAAAGAGTTTATAATGTATCATGGACCAGTTAAGAATATTTTCATTCCTACAATCGCAGTTATCGTAATTGTTAACTTAATCAACCTCTATATAGTTCTTACTCAGAAGAAATATCAAAAGTATTATAGTAGAGAAGAACGTAAAGCTATGAGAGAAGAAGAAGTTAAACTTAGCGATTTAAGAGAAGAAAAAACACCAGAAGAAATAGCTGAACTTAAACACAAGAGAAAAATCCAAAGAATTATCGCTTTGGCAATCATTGGAATTTTATTGGGATTGTATTTCTTTGTACCTTCAGTTAAAGCTAAAACTAATGAAGCTTTCTCTACGATTTCAAAATTAGATACTGATGTAGTTGTAGCTTATTTGAGATCTTACGGAAAACAAGCAGCAGTTGTATCATTTATTTTGATGGTTCTTCAATCAATTGCGGCCCCTATTCCAGCATTCTTGATTACTTTATCAAATGCTGCAATATTTGGATGGGTTAAGGGAGCTATACTTTCTTGGTCATCAGCGATGGCAGGAGCTGCACTTTGCTTTTTCTTAGCGAGAGCTTTAGGAAGAGATGCTGTTGAAAGACTAACAAGCAAAGGTGCTATGGAAAGTGTTGACGTATTTTTTGAAAGATACGGAAAATATGCAATATTAATTTGTAGACTTTTACCATTCGTTTCATTCGACTTTGTAAGTTATGGTGCAGGTCTTACTAACATGGGATTCTGGTCATTTTTCATAGCGACTGGAATTGGTCAATTACCTGCAACAGTTGTTTATTCATATGTTGGAGGAACATTGACTGGTGGAGCGCAAAAACTTTTCTTGGGTCTTTTGACATTGTTTGCATTATCAATCATGATTGGTATAGCTAAGAAAGTTTACAACGACAAACAAAAGAAAAAGGGCGGAAAAGTAGTAGAATAAAATTATAATCATAGGTCATTGATGTGGCCTATGATTTTTTTGCAAAATTTTATTTGTAAAAATCTTACGCTTTATTTTGATAATGGGATAAATAAATTTGACAATAAAACTTTTTAGAATTAAAATTTAATTATGAAATCATTTTCTATAAAGATATAGAAATACATAGGAGGATATTTTGAATAAGAAATTTAAGGACGTCATTATCGTAGGATTTGCATTATTTGCAATATTCTTTGGCGCAGGAAATCTGATTTTTCCACCTTATTTAGGTGTGCTTTCGGGAACTGAGTACAAAAAGGCAATGCTAGGATTTTTGTTGACAGACCCTGTTCTACCTATACTTGGCGTAATCATCACCGCTAAGCTAGGTGGAGGAGCAGAAGATCTTGGAAAAAGAGTTGGGAATAAATTTGCTAAGATTCTTGGAACCGTTACCATATTAACCATTGGACCTCTTTTTGCAATTCCTAGAACTGCAGCGACAACTCACGAAGTTTTCGTGTCTAAAGTTTTTCCAGGAACTCCAGAATGGGTAACTGCATTAATATTTTTCACATTGACTGCGATTTTTGTATTTAATGAAACGGGAGTTATCGATAAAATAGGGAAGTATTTGACGCCAGGATTGGTAGTTATTTTATTAGTTATTATAGGTAAGTGTATCGTAGATCCTATTGGTGTTATGAATATTGCGTCTGAAAATCAAATATTTTTGAAAGGTTTTGCAGAGGGATATCAAACTATGGATGCACTTGGTGCAGCTCTTATGACAGGGATTGTAGTTTCAGATTTGAAAAGAAAGGGATATGTCAACGATGAAGAAAGACTAAAATTAGTTAAGTGGGTCGGACTTGTGGCATTTGTTTTATTGGCGATTATTTACGGTGGATTGATTTATGTTGGAGCGACTGCATCCAAGATTTACACAGTTCAAAACACAAGAGTAGACATACTACTTGGAACGGTTCAAAATATTTTAGGTTCAGCTGGGAAAATAGCCATAGGAATTGCGGTGTCATTGGCATGTTTGACTACTTCTGTTGGGCTCAGTGCGATTGCCGGAGATTTCTTCTCGAATATTACAAAAGACAAATTGGGCTACAAACCAATTGTTTTGGCAACGGTAGTGATTTCTGGTGCGCTTTCACTTGTTGGGGTTGAAGCGCTTATTAAAGCAGCAGTTCCAATACTGTCGACAGTTTATCCAATTATTATGGTACTTATATTTTTAGGAATTTTCGAAGAGCATATCAAATACGATTTGATATACACAGGAGCAGTGCTTGCGACATTTGTAGTGAGTTTCGTAGAAGTTTTGAATCAAAATTTTAAAATTTTACAAGGTTTTACAGATGCAATCAAAACTCTTCCTCTAAGTTCTGTTGGATTTGAATGGTTGTTGCCAGCGATTGTTACGGGTGCAGTGTTCGGAATAATTGCTTATATCCAAGATAAAAAGAAATTAGCATAGACGAAAAATTTCAGCATAAAGTTGTTCTTTGTGCTGATTTTTTGGGCAAATTTAAGGAGTTTAGTGATTTTATATTTAATTTTGCACTTTGTTTACAAACTTTTTACACAATAATGATTGATTAATTATATAATAAAGATAGAAATAAAATTTATGGAGGATTTTATGGAAAACCTTATAGAGGTCAGAGGTCTTGTAAAAAAATACAAGGAACTTACTGCGGTCGACAATTTGGATTTGGACGTGAAAAAAGGAGAAATTCTGGGACTGCTTGGTCCAAACGGTAGTGGAAAATCTACAACTATCAATTGCATGTTGTCGCTTTTGAAAAAAGATTCTGGAAGTGTGAAGATTTTCGGAAAAGAAATGTCTGCTGATGCTTATGATATCAAAAAAAGGATTGGCGTGGTGTTTCAAGATGTCGCAGTGTATGATGAGTTGACTGTCTACGAAAACATCGACTATTTCTGTGGATTATACATACAAGACAAATCTGAAAGAAGTAAGCTTGTGAAAAGGGCGTTGGATTTGGTAAGTCTGAATGATTTTGTTAAGTTTAAGCCGAAAAAATTATCCGGAGGTTTACTAAGAAGACTTAACATAGCTTGTGGAATTGCACATAAACCTGAGCTAATTATCCTAGATGAACCGACTGTTGCTGTTGATCCGCAATCTAGAAATAGTATTTTGGAAGGCATAAAAAAACTAAACGAAGATGGCTCAACGATAATTTATACATCGCATTATATGGATGAAGTTGATTTCTTGTGTGATAATATCGTAATAATTGACAAGGGCAAAGTCATTGCAAAGGGTTCATCGGAACAACTCAAAAATATGATTGAAATGAACGAGAAGATAAGCTTCACAGCGACAGAATTAAATGAAGATGTGATATCTCAAATCAAAACTCTTCCACACTTGATGAATTTTGAAAATAAGGACGGCAATGTTAAGTTGAATTTTTCTCATGGAGATGGGTATTTAATGAAGTTGATTAAACTTCTCGATGAAGAAAATGTTCAGTACAGTTCTTTGAATGTCGAAAAGCCAAGTCTTAACGATGTTTTCTTGGAATTAACGGGCAAAGATTTGAGGGATTGATATGTTTCTACATTCATTTAAAAATACTTTTAAGCTGCTTTTGAGACAAAAAGCTATGCTTTTTTGGGCGTTGATGTTTCCGATTGTTCTGGGGATTTTCTTCAAATTAGCATTTGGAAATATCAATGAAAATAGTAAATTCAAAACCATTGATGTAGCTGTTAATGAAACTCTTATGCAAGACGACAATTTCAAAAACTTCATGAATGAGATGGAAGATGAGAAATATTTCAAGGTTGTAGAATCAAAAAACGAAGATATATTGAATACTAACGAAGATGTAAAAGCGTACATTGATTCGATGGATAAAATCTACACAAAAAAATCTGGGATTTCTGAGACAATCGTCGAAACTATTATGAATTCATATTCACAAAAAGTATCCATGATAACTAAGATTATGCAGAAAAATCCGACGGCTGATATCGGAAAAATTTTAAATGTAGACGATCACATCAAAGACGTTTCAAGAAAAAACATGAATCCTGTGAATGTGTTTTTCTACACGCTTTTAGGGATGACGACGATTTACGGATACATGTGGGGGCTTTTCGTTAGTTTCCAATATGAAGCAAACTTGTCTACAAATGCGAAGCGCAACGCAGTTTCTCCAACTAAAAAAAGCGTAATGCTTTCTGCATCGGTTCTTGTCAGTTGGATAATCAATTTCACAATAACAGTACTGTTTATAGCGTATTTAAAATACGCACTTGGAGTTGAATTTGGGGATAGAATTGGGGCGATAATAGGACTTGCAAGTATTTCATCTTTTTGTGGAGTTGCTTTTGGAATCTTAATCGGAGTATCCAACAAAAAAAGTCTAGATACAAAAATCGGGATGGGAATCGCTGTTACGATGCTGATGTCTTTTTTAGCGGGAATGATGGTTCCAGAAATAAAAGTAGTTATCGCAGAGAAGCTTCCTATTATCAACAAAATCAATCCTGTTGCAGTCGTTACAGATGCGGTATATTCATTGTATTATTACGATTCGATGGCACGATTTAACAAAGATATTGTAAATCTTTTGATGATTACAGTTGTATTTGTTGTAGCGTCACTATTTTTTATGAGAGGTAAAGAGTATGAGAGTCTTTAAAAATTATTTTAAAATCACATGGGCACACAAAACTCCCATACTTTTGTACACGATTATATTTTTCGTATTGATGAGCTTTGCGACAAAAAACACTACACAAACTTCCTACAAACCCGTTGATGTAAATATTTATGTGCAAGACAAAGCGAATACTAAACTGTCCAAATCTTTGTATCATTATTTGGACAAGAACGCTAAGATAAAAACAATGGATGAAACAATCGTAGACGACAAACTTTTCTACGATATTATCAACGCAGCTGTAATAATTCCAGAGGATTTCGACACAACAAAACAAGTTTTATACAAAGTCGCTCCTAATAATGCTTATGCGATGGATATCAAAGAAAAGATAAATATTTATCTGAGCCAAGTAAGTTCCTACGAAAAAAGTGGATTTACTGAAGATGAGGCTATAAAAAACGCGAATGAGGATTTGGACAAAAAAATTAATGTTAGCATTAAAGAGGGAAGTGTAAATTCCAAAAAAGATAAATCCAAATTCTACTTCAACTTTTTAAATTACCTGCTACTTGCACAAGTGATATTAGTCGTATCAAATATCGCCTTGGTCTACAAAAAGCAGCCGATTCTTATGAGAAACAACGTATCACCATGTCCAAGAACTAGAATTAATATGGAGTTGATGCTGGGTCATATCGTCACAGGACTTGTGTTCTGGTTAATTTACATGATACTTTTCTGTGTTTTGTACAAATACGATTTTACAAAGACTCACGTCAATCTTATGATGCTTAATTCGTTTGTATTCACGATATCTGTGGTGTCGATGGCTGTGATGATATCAAATGTAATCAAAAATTCTAACACAGTTCAAGGAGTAATGAACATCGTTTCACTAGGATCGTCGTTTTTATGTGGCGCATTTGTTCCGCAAGAATTACTAGGGAAAACTGCTCTTACAATAGGTAGAATTTTTCCGGGATTTTATTATATAAGTAATAACGAAATTTTAGAAGAATTTCCAGAACTTTCCAAAATTCTTCCTAATCTTTTGATAATTTTGGGATTTAGCGTAGTGTTTATTGTGATTTCTGTTTTGGCAAAACCAAAGGGTAACGATAATATCAACAAATAAAAATAAGGCTATGAGTTATGTGCTCATAGCCCTTACTTTTGAGAAAAATTATTTTGTAATTAAATATACTAATACTGATGCGATTGTAGTCGTCAAACCTACGGCTGCTTCGTAAGGAATGATTTTTAATCTGTCAGCGATAGACATTTTGACAGATCCACCAGTTGCATGGAAGAATGATCCGTGAGGAAGTGAGTCGATAACTGTAGCACCTGCATGAACCATAGCACCAGCATTTAGTGCAGTTACATTTGCATCAATTAATGATTTGGCGAATGTTTGAGATGCTATTGTACTTCCAGCAGTTGTACTTGCTGTTGCACCACCCATTAAAATACCCGCTACTGGAGCAAGTATAAATGCAGGAAGATTAAATGCAGTAATCAAATTAATCATATCAGTTTGTAGTGTTGAATTTTTGATAATTCCAGCTATTGTTCCAGTTCCAATCAAAAGTGCACAAACTCCGATTATTTTTGAGAAACCGTAGTTGACATATTCTTTGGTATTCTTAGTTTCTTTTGTAGCTAATAAGCATACAAATCCTCCTAGTGGAAGTGCGATTAATGGGTCGATTGTGATTTTTGCGATAGGTCTTAGTGCCAATAAAACAATTACAGTAACTGGCCCTATAATTGATGCGAAGAAACTTGGCAAGCTTGTTCTTTCAGAAGATTCCAAATCACTTGAATCTATGACATCAGTTTTTTTCTTTGCTAAAGCCATTGCAATAATAATCGTTACGATTAATGCGCAAATTGCAGGAATGATATTCACATACATCAAAGATGTAAGATTTAGTTTGAATCCTTCAGCAGTTGCGATAGTGTTTGGGTTAGGGCTGATTACATTACCAGCTTTTCCTCCACCAATCATAGCCAATAAAATGCTTGATTTGGAAAGATTTGATTTCTTACCAACAGCAAGGGCGATAGGTGCACAAGTGATAACTGAAATGTCAATGAATACACCGACAGCACAGATAATCATCGTAGAAATCGCGATAGCGATCAAAGCCTTTTGTTCGCCTAATTTTTTGATAATCGTGTCTGCGATTTTTTCTGCAGCACCCGTTTTAACCAAACAGCCTGCCAAAATACCACTTGTCATAATTCTTAGAACTGAACTCATCATTGATTCAGAACCTTTTACCATGGCAGACACAGTTCCAACAAGTCCGCCTCCACCGATAAGTCCACCAACCAAAGCGCCTATGATAAGTGCGTAAGTTGCGTGGAAGTTTTTGATGATTAGAAAAATTGATAACGCTAAGCCAATCAATGCTCCAATCGTTGAAAATGTTACGTTGTCCATACTACCTCCATAAATTTATTAATTTCATTACTTGGTCAACACTTCTGTACAAGTTTTCTTCAGAAATCTTTTTATCCATAGCTTCATTTGTTCCCATACATTTATTTAGAATAGGGAAGAATGCATCGATTCCTCTATCGTTAACAGAGACTGCATCGTTATCGCAAACGCCGCAAAAAGCAATGACTTTTTTGTTGTATTTCTTTGCGAGCTTTGCAATTCCAACAGGAGTTTTTCCCATGGATGTTTGGAAATCCATCTTGCCTTCGCCAGTGATAACCAAATCAGAATTTTTGATTAACTCATCTGCTCCAAGCATTTCTAGAATAATTTCAATTCCTGGTTTTAATTCTGCATTCAAATAGTTTTTGAAGGCATATCCCAAACCACCAGCAGCGCCAGCTCCTTCAATCGTATCATTTGCATCTGGAATAACTTTTTTTGTAACCTCGTGATATTTGCCCAAAAGTTTATCCAATTCTTCGACTTGTTTTGGACTTGCTCCTTTTTGTGGTGCAAATACTCTTGCCGATCCACGTTGTCCACACAACGGATTGTCCACATCACAAGCTATTTGGAATGTGCATTCTTTAAGTCTTTCATCGAAGTTTTCCAAATCAATTGTTTCCAAATCGATAATTCCTATTGGACCGTTTGAGATTTCGGTTCCATTTTTGTCAAAAAATCTCACACCCAAACTTCGAAGCATTCCCATTCCACCATCTGTAGTTGCAGAGCCGCCAATACCAATGATAAATTCTCTGATATTTTTATCCAAAGCGTCCTTTATCATATCTCCAACTCCAAAAGTCGTTGCATTCATTGGATCCAAATTATCTTTTATAAGCGTAAGTCCGCTGGATTCACTCATTTCCATAATCGCAAGTTTATCATCTACTATCAAATATTTAGCTGTGTGATGTTCCATCAAAGGATTATGTACATCAACCTCAACTATTTTAGCGTTTTTAATATCCTTTAATGAATCAATAGTTCCTTCTCCACCGTCAGCAACAGGTTTTACGATTACTTTGTTTGAAGGATTTTTTTCACAAGCTTTTTTTATGATTTCTCCTGCTTCCAAAGAACTCAAACTGCCTTTAAAAGAGTCTATCAATACTAATATATTCATAACAACCTCCTATCTCAATTTTATAACAAACGATTGCACAAATGTATGTTTTATGTAATAATAATGTTAAATGAACAAATAAATTTATTATTATGGAGAACAAATGAGAATTTCTGATCACACTGCAAAAATGATAGTCGAAAAATTAAAAGATGTTATTGATTACGATTTGAACTTTTTTGACCAAGAAGGATATATTATTTATTCTACAAATTCAAATAGAATTGGCACTTATCACGAAGCTGCGAAGGAATGCGTAAAGCTAAACGAAACAATTTTTGTTGATAATGAAAAAGAGTACGTTGGAGCAAAGAAGGGAATTAATATCCCGGTTACAATCGACGGAGAAATCATCGCCGTTATCGGCATCACTGGAAACAAAGACGAAGTTATGAAATATGGAAACATCATCAAAAAAATGACTGAAATACTAGTAAAAGAACAACTTGTTGAGAAGAACAAACTTAAGAAAAAGGACATGAACAAGTATTTGTTTGAGAGTTTGATAAATGAGTTGGACGATTACGGATTGTACAGATATCTGGAAAGTGAAGACGAAAAATACGTTATAGTCGGGAAAAATTCCGAAAACAGATTTTTGTTGAAAGACTCCGATAAAATTTACAAAATCTTGGAGAATAATCTGTCCAATAATTTCGTATACAGCGTTTTTTACGGAGAAATTGTAATTCTTTCAAACAACGTAGACAAGATTATCATCAAGAAAAAATTGGAAAAAATTAGAAACCAAATTCACGATGCAATAGACAGTAGAGTATATTTTGGCATCAGTGGGTCATTTAAAATGATTAGCCAATTTAAGAAAAACTATGATAATTGCATGGTTGCGTTGGATTGGTTGGATAATTTGCAAAGGAAAGACTGTGTTGTGGATTATTCCACATTGGATTTGGGAATTTTGCTTGGAAGTATCAAAAAAGATAGAATCAAAAAATTCAAGCAAGTCGTATTGAAAGATATTTCCGACGAAGATTACAATATTTACAAAGATTTGATAAAAATTTATGCGACAAATAATCAAAGCATAACAAAATGTGCTGAGGATTTGTTCGTACACAAAAATACCGTTCAGTACAGACTGAATAAACTTAGAGATATCACAGGACTTGACCCTAGAAATGTAGAAGATTTTATCAGGTTGTATTTGGCTTTTATATTGAATTAGAAAATGTAGTAAAAAGTGGCAAAACCATCACGCACAAATATCTAGACTACAAAAAATATGTATAGATAGTTTCAAGACAATAAAACACAAAAACTCGTAAACCACTCATATTTCTACAAATATTGCTAAAGGTAGCTTAAAGATATACGAAAATAGACACCGATACGAACGAATATCTAGACTACGCAAATAAATAAATTCTAAGCTTGTGAATCTAAAATTGTGAACTCGCCTTCGGCTCAGACAGCACAATTTTTTTACGATTCACTTCGCTTGAATTTATACTTATTTTCTCCGTATGATATTCTAACCGTATCGGTTTGTCTATTTTTATTTCATATATTTACATAATCGCTTGACATTAAGATTTTAAAGGTACAATAAAACACAAAAACTCGTAAACCACTCATCTGTCTACAAATATTGTTAAAGGTAGTTTCAAGATATATGAAAATAGACACCGATACGAACGAATATCTAGACTACGCAAATAAATAAATTCTAAGCTTGTGAATCTAAAATTGTGAACTCGCCTTCGGCTCAGACAGCACAATTTTTTACGATTCACTTCGCTTGAATTTATACTTATTTTCTCCGTATGATATTCTAACCGTATCGGTTTGTCTATTTTTATTTCATATATTTACATAATCGCTTGACATGAAGATTTTACAGGTACAGTCTAAAGTAGAAAACCAGCTTGCACGAATATCTAGACTACGTAAATTTGTGATTTCTAAATCTCAAAATCCTAAAATCGCAAGCACGCTAGCGCTTACGCAAATGCGATTTTGGACGGATTTTTTCGATTTGAAATCAGATAAATTTCCTCCGTATGATATTCTTAGCAAAACTGGTAATCTACTTATTTCATTAATTCTAAGTCGAATAAATAACTCCTCTTTTAACTTGGTCGTAGTTGGCTGTGATTTCTGCTGAAATCAAGATTATTTGCGAGGATAAGTTAATCCACACCAAAAGTGCAAACACGCCTACCAATGGACCGTATGTCAATGACATATTCGAAATGTTCGAAACGTAGAACGAATACAACACTGTAATCAAAAGCCATCCTATGGTTGCGATTGTTCCTCCTAGCATTGCCGATTTCCATTTGATACTTCTTGTAGAATCGAAATCAGGTGCGAATTTGTATAGCAATGTGAATCCAAAAATCATGGATACAATAGGTATTAAATATCTGAAAAATTGTGCAAAGTATGGTATTCGTATTTTCATATATTGCTCAATTAGATTTAAAATCAAACCACCAAATGCGATAAATACCAATGTCACAATCAACAATAAAAGCAATACTACTGTAAATAGAATGCTTTTAAGTTGTGTTTTCAAAAATCCGTTTTCGCTTCTCACATCAAATGCTTTGTTCATAGCTTTGATTAAAGATTTCAAAGCTTTAGAACTAGACCACAACGCCACCAACAAAGAGATGGAAAGTACAGATGAGGATCTGTTACTTATAATCGTGTTGATTAATGTCATTAGTATATTTCTCGTTTCAGAGGGAATTACTTCCATCCATTTGAAAATCAAATCAAGTTTACTAGCAGCAACCATCAACACAATATTTAATAAAACTATTAGAAATGGCACTAAGCTCATTATAAAATGATAGGTTGTCTGTGCGCTTAATAATGGGATTTGGTCTTCTTTTATTGATTGCAATAATTTTTTGAAGAACAAATTCTTTTTTTCTTTTTTCTGTTTTTTCATCATTTACCTCAAATATTCATCAAACCAATCGCAGATTTCTTTTAATCTTCTGATTCTGTTTTTAGGTTTTCCAGAACGTGAAAGTTCGTGGTTTTCTCCGTAAAACATCACAAACCTTGTTTGTGTGTTGTTAAGTTTCAAAGCTTGAAACATTTGCATTCCTTCAGATACCGGACATCTGTAATCTTTTGTGGAATGAATAAAAAGAGTTGGAGTGTGTGCATTTTTTGCGTATTTTAGCGGAGATTTGTCCCACAATTTATCATAATCATCTAACACTGTTTCAGTGTGGTTTTGATCCGTTCCAAAATAATATCCAATATCTGAAATCAAACTGAAAGAAATCCAATTTGAAATCGAACGTTGACTTACAAAACAATCGAATCTGTTAGTGTGAGTCATCATCCAATTTGCCATGAATCCTCCGTAAGATCCTCCGGTGTAGCCAAGTTTGTCGATAGGGTATTTGTCCATAACAATATCTGTGAATTTCATCAAATCAGAATAATCCACATCGCCGTATTTTCCTCTTATATCCATAAATTCATTTCCATATCCGTCACTTCCACGTGGATTTGTATAGAAAACAAAATATCCTTTAGAAGACAGTAATTCCATTTCATGGAACAATACTTCACCGAAAACAGTTTTTGGACCGCCGTGTACGGACAAAACGCCTGGATATTTTTTATTTTTATCGTAGTCTTTTGGATAAATTACCCAGCCTGTGAATGAATTACCATCATTTTCAAACGTAAACTTGTCTTTTTTGCTTATATGATATTCGTCATTATTCAAATGAGTTAGTTGTTCTCCATTTAATTTGTAAACTTCTTGTCCGTGATTTTCAGTTATCAAGACGTAGTAAACATCATCGTTTTTTACAGAAATCATATTGATAGAATTATTTGTGGATAAAATCTTATCGAATTTGTAATTCTTGTCCATTCTCAAAATCGCACTGCCATATCCTTCCAAAATTACAAAATATATGAACTCGTCAGTTTTTTCGATTTGACTACCAGAAGAATATTTCAAATCACAGCCTATGGAATTGTACAAGCAGTAATGTTCTTCGTTTAGCTTTATAGCTTTATTATCTACAATTTTGTAGATTTCACAGTCTTGGTTGAGCCCATGTTCTTTTCCATCTGTGGCGAGAATCACAATATCGTCATTGAAATATTTCGCAGACATTATCATAAAACCTTGTAAAATCACAGACTCTTTTCCAGATTTTAAATCGTATTCAACTAATTCATCTTCGATTTTCATTACGTTTTCGTAGGAATTTCTCACGAAAATAAGTTTTGATTTATCATCATTGATGTCTACAGATGAGATATTTGAAAATTCATCTGTTAGTATATCAGTTTTGTCAATGCTTGGAAAATATCTTGCAAGTCTAGTTCTTTTCTTGTCAGTAAACCCAACAGCATTTTCAAAATAGGGAAGTTCTGTGAGAACTTCGACATCTTCGTTTTTTTCTTCTTCTGTGATTTTATTCATTTCATGATGTCTGTCGAATTCGTATTTTACGATAAAAGAATCTTCCAATTCGAAAAGAATTTCAGCGTTTTTCAAATCTATGTCGAATTCTTTTACAGCTTCTCCACCATCGACAGGAAGTCTGTAAAAAGATGATGTATCAGAATCTTCTTCTTTTTCTGAATTTCTCATAATTAATAAATCTCCATCATTCAATTCAAAAAATGAAGAGTCCTTGTTTGAACTTGTGAAGTTTTTATTGTCTCCTACTTTGTGTATGTTAGAATCGTATTTGTTTTCTTCTATATTAGCTGTGGTTGTAACACAGAAAATATCGTCTGAGTTTTTTAAAGATTTTAACTTTGAAATAAATGTAAAGTCTTTAAATGAATCGTAATCGAAATATTTCATATAACTCTCCTTCATTTATATATTAAGATAATTATAACATAATAGACTGCTACGATATACTTTAGGAAAAGTAATACATTGAAAATGAATTGAATTTTAATGTAAGTATTTTGAAAGTTCGATTATATTTATTAAACGAGTGTTAAATAAATGTAGTGAAAATGTATTTCAAATAAGTTATACAAATTTTTTCCACAAAAATTGACGATAATTTGTGGAGAAAATTTGGCTTATTTCAAGATATCCACAAAGTTATCCACATTATCCACATTTATCCACAAAAAATTACCAACAATTTGGGATAAAATATCGTGAATAATTTTTGAATATCAACTGAATAATTTATAGTTTTTTTATGGTATTATATATGAGAGGTGAAAACGAATGAAATTGGACGAAGATTTTTCAGATATAAAACAAAGAATTATGATGAATTTGAAGACAAGAAACCTGTATTTTAAGACGTTAAATGAATGTGAGAAACTTTTGGATATTGATTTGATGCAGTTACAAAAAAAGGGCGCATTTCCTACAGAAGAATTGTACAAATCGGAACTTCGAAAGGTCAACAACTACATTGAAGATTTTTCTAATGTGAGTATAGCGAATAAATTAATAGAATTTGTGTATTACTTTTTGTTGATAACTTCTGTTGGACTTGCTACCAATCTAATCAGAAATTTCTTAGGATTGGAATTTAAACAAATTTCAGTATCTGCAGTTATACTTTATTTGACGATGTTTGCAACTGTAATTGCAACTCCGATTATAATTTCCAGAAAAGAAAAGAGATTTCATGACAGTAAATTCAGATACTTTTTGATTGCTATATCAGCGATTGGAATTGTTTTGTTTTCATATTTTTCGATTTTTTCAGGACCTGTGAAGCAAAATTTGTTCACACTGAATATTATTATTTACATTTTAATATTGGTAGGATTTTTCGCAATTACAATATTAATGAAGAAATTATCCACAAAATAAATTGGCCGCCGAGTTTGAAATCAGATTGATTTTGAATTTGGCGGTTTTTGTATTATGTAAAATAATTTAATGTGCTATAATTGTTGTATTGGTTAATTTTAAAGAAAGGATACAAGTATGAAAAGAAATCTCAATCTGATAAAAAGGGTTATGCCTTATTTTAAAAAATACAAATTCATTTTGATGTTCGATTTGTTCTGTGCTGCCCTTACTACACTTACAGATATGGTGTTGCCGATGATTTTGAGAAGACTGACAAATGCGGGACTAGGCACATATTCTTTGACAAGAGAAATGATTTACAGAATGGCAGGACTTCTTTTGGTCATCAAAATAATTGATTTGTTGGCAGGATACTACATGACAAAAACTGGTCATATAATGGGAGCAAAGATTGAAACGGACATGAGATACGATGTGTTCCAACATTTGCAAAAACTTTCTGATTCGTATTTTAACGAAACAAAAGTCGGACAAATTATGGCAAGAATTACATCTGATTTGTTCGATATAACAGAATTTTCACATCACTGTCCAGAAGAATATTTTATTGGATTTATTAAAATAATAGTTTCATTTGTAATCTTAGTTAGACTGAATGCATTGTTGACGGTGATTTTGTTCTTATCAATTCCTTTAATGATTGTGTTTGCATCCAAATACAACAGAAGAATGCGAAAAGGATTCAAAGAACAAAAGCATCACATCGGAGTGTTGAATGCGGATATCGAAGACAGTTTGCTAGGAGTTAAAGTTGTAAAATCATTCGCAAATGAAGATGTCGAAATCGAAAAATTCCAAAAAGGTAACAAGAAATTCTTGGATATAAAATCAGAAACGTACGCATCAATGGCTGGATTTAACACGATAACAAAAGCGTTTGATGGAATAATGTACATTATCGTGGTTTTATTCGGTGGACTTTTCCTAGTCGAAGGGAAAATGAGTAGTGGGGACATCGTAGCATTCATCCTTTATGTTCAAACGTTACTTACAACTGTGAGAAGAATTGTAGAATTTACAGAACAATTCCAACGTGGAATGACTGGTATCGAAAGATTTACTGAAATAATGGATCAAGATATCGAAATTTTCGACGACGAAGACGCTGTGAATTTGGAAAATGTCAAAGGTAAAATCGAAATAAAAGATGTCAGTTTCAAATACAATAACAATAGCGAAAATGTGTTGAACAATATTTCGTTCACTATAAATCCTGGACAGAAAGTTGCGTTGGTTGGGCCTTCTGGTGGAGGCAAAACGACGTTGTGCAATTTGATACCTAGATTTTACGATGTAGAAGACGGAGAAATTTTGGTGGAAGGAATTGACGTTCGAAAAATCAAACTTCAATCGCTTCGTTCAAACATCGGAATGGTGCAACAAGATGTGTATTTGTTCAGTGGAACTGTCAGAGAAAATATTTTGTACGGAAAACCAGATGCGACAGAACAAGAAGTAATCGATGCAGCAAAAGCAGCAGGAGCGTACGATTTTATAATGAACTTGGAAAATGGATTTGACACTTATGTTGGAGAGCGTGGGGTTATGCTTTCAGGTGGTCAAAAACAAAGAATTTCAATTGCTAGAGTTTTCTTGAAAAATCCACCGATTTTGATATTAGACGAAGCTACATCAGCACTTGACAACAAGAGCGAATTTATCGTGCAAGAATCATTGGAAAACTTGGCAAAAGGAAGAAGTTCACTTACAATTGCCCACAGACTTACAACTGTTCAAAACGCAGATTTGATTTTGGTGTTGACCGAAGAAGGAATAATTGAACGAGGAACGCACCAACAATTAATGGAACAAAAAGGATATTATTATAATTTGTACACACAAGGTGGCAGATTATTGGTGTAAATAAGAAGATATCAACTGCAATGCAGTTGGTATTTTTTTTTATTTGTAGATTGATTTAATTATTTTAATGATATAATTAAATTAGATATATACAAGGAGATAACAATGGAAATCAACGATAATATTTTATTTGTAAATTCTATAATTGATGATGCAATCAGAAAAAATTCTAGCGACATTCACATTGAACCATTTGAAGAAAATGTCAGGATAAGATTTAGAATCAATGGAAGTTTGGTGGAATACAAAACTGTGGACAAGAGTATGCACTCAAAAATAATTACTAGAATTAAAATAATGAGTGAGCTTGATATTGCAGAGAAGAGACTTCCACAAGACGGAAGAATTACATATACTTACGAAAATTCGAAGATTGATCTTAGAATTAGCATTATCAACACAATTCACGGCCAAAAATGCGTTATTAGAATTTTGAATCCAGAATCTTTTAAAATCGGGATGCAAAATCTTGGGATTTCTGAAAGTGAACAACAAATGATAGAAGGATTTACGAAATTTGAAAACGGAATGGTATTGATTTGTGGGCCAACTGGAAGTGGTAAGACAACAACGCTTTACACAATGCTAGAACGAGAAAATACAATCGATAAAAATATTATCACGATTGAAAATCCAGTTGAGTACAATATTTTTGGGATCAATCAAATTCAAATCAACGAAAAAATTGGATTGAGATTTGATAATACGTTGAAGTTTGTACTTAGACAAGACCCTTCTGTAATAATGGTCGGAGAAATTAGAGACTTGGAAACTGCGAAGCTTGCGATTAGAGCATCCATCACAGGCCACAAAGTTTATTCAACAATTCACACAGACGATTGCTATCAGTCCATAATCAGACTTATGGATATGGGGATTGAAGATTACATGATAAGAGCATCTCTCAAATTTGTTATCGCGCAAAGATTGCTAAGGAAATTGTGTCCTCATTGTAAGAAAAAAGTCACACCAACATCTTCACAAATGGAAGTTTTCAAATCGAACGGATTAAATCCAACTGAAATTTACGAGCCAGGAAGTTGCGATGAATGCAGTTCTGGTTACGAGGGAAGAATGGCTGTCATGCAGATACTAAAAATCGACGATGATTTGAGAAGTTTAATCAAAAAAGATATGAACTTGAAATCTTTGAAAAATTACGGTGAAGAAAATAAAATAGACAGTTTGTTCAAAAAAGCTTTGATACAAGTAGCACTTGGCAACACTTCATTTGACGAAGCTATGAGGTTGTACAATGAAGATTGACAGTTTTTTAAAAGAAGATAGCATATTAAAGAAGGAAATAAATCTCAAAGTTTCTAAGAAAAAGTTGTTTTTGTTTTTGAGACAGTTTTCAATTCTTCTGAATGCGAAAATACCCATTATTGAAATCATAAATCTACTTAAAGAACAAAAAGAATTCAAACAACTTAAACCGAGCTTGGATAAAGTTTCTGAGAATTTGAATAATGGAATGAGCGTGTCGGAAAGTTTTGCAAATGACAAAAATTTCGATATGTTTTTCACCTCTATGATGAAATTAGGTGAAGAAAGTGGAAGACTGGACAAAGTAGTCTACGATTTGAGTAAATACTACGAGAGAACATACGATATCAACAAAAAAGTTCAAAACGCGATGATTTATCCGATAATTTTGACAGTCACAGGAATTGTAATGCTGATATTTATGCTCAAAAACGTCATTCCGACATTTGTGGATTTGTTCGAAAGCTCTGACATGGTGCTACCACTGTCTACGAGAATTTTAATTTCATTATCAAATGCAATTAACGAAAAAGGATTATTGATTTTAATTATTTTACTATTAATAACAGCAGGAGGTATTATAGCTTATCGAAGAACAAAATTTGGATATTACTTGGATAAATTCAAGACAACCAAATCAATTTTTGGTAAACAAAGAAAAATTATAATATCCTCAGAAATTGCGAGGAGTTTGAGCATAACTCACAAAAATTCCATGACGATTTTGGATGGACTCATCATAATTCAAAAATCCATGAAAAACAAATACTACAAACAACAACTTTCCGATATTTTCAGAGAAATAGAATCCGGAGAGTTTACACTGGAAGAAGCGTTCAATAAAAGAAAAATTACTCCGCAAGTGTTCAACTCCATGCTAAAAGTTGCAGAAAACACTGGAGAACTGGGAGATATATTCGAAAAACTTTCAGAATTCTACGACGGGGAAGTGGAATATGCAATCAAATCATTCATTAGCATATTAGAGCCAATGCTTATAATCTTCATGGCAATAATCGTAGGATTCATCGTAATATCTATCACCATTCCTATGTTTGATGTTATAAATTCGTTTAATTAACAAACTGTGGTATAAAAATATTGAATATTATCATCAAAAAAAGAGGGCATATGCCCTCAAATTTTTTATTCTATATTGATTGTTTTGTCGAAAAGATTTGCATCTTCATCTATCTTTGTATCATTTCCTACAACTACTAAGTGATTTTCTTTCATTGCTTTTTTGATTATTTCAGCAAATTGCTTCAAGTCATCTACAGTTGTGTGTAGCATGTTTTCAAGATAAATTTCATAATCTTCTATTGTTCGTCCCGATAAATACATGTTAATCGAACGACTTCCTTTTGTGAATGTAGTCATTGGTGGGTTGAATTGGTTCACAGTTCCAATGATGAATTGTTTCATTTCTTTTTCATCAAAGCTCATGTTTTCGACAAATTTATCGATTTGATCGTAAATGTCGATTGTGTTTTTGATGTTAGGATCTCTGTAGGAATATACATATAATATTCCATTCAAGCTTACGCTCATTCCAACTCCATAGGCTCCGCCTTTTGCTCTGACTTCGTTGTACAAGAATGAAGTGTTCAATATATTTGTCAACACAGTTATTTTGGAATTGTATTCAAACCCGTATTTTTTCAAATCAGCTGATTTTACAACGTAATTCACATTTGAAGATGTCTTGTAGGCTTCTTTTAATTTGAAGAATTTTGTTGGAGAAGATTTGATGTTGATGTCTTCTGTGTTCATTTTAGCAATCAACGATTTTTGTAATTTGTCGAAGAATTTATTTGCAGAATCTTGTTCATTGATTATGCTTATAATCATGTTGTTTGAATTTACGATTTTTTCGTAGTAATCTTTTAATTTATTCAAAGTGATGTCTGCTTTTTCATCGAAATCATTCAACACGTCGCACAATTTTTCGTAGTAGCTAATTCCAGAACATTCATCTTCTAATACGCTTTTTTCTGAGAATGATGCCATAGAACGTGTCAATGCGAATTGGTTTCCAGCTTCAAGTATTCTCGTTTTGTATTCTTGTTTAAGGTTTTGAAGGATATTTTTGAATCTATTTTTGTCTTCAAATTTCACATTAAACAAGTATTCTTCCAAGATTTTGATACATTCGTCTTCTGTTTTCTCTATTGTTTTGAAGCTGAACACAAATTTGGATTTTAAATCTTGACCGTTTTTTGTATTGTTCAAATGAATTGCCGTGAATATCCCACCTGATGCAAGATATGTTTGAGTGTATAATTTTTTGTAATCGTAATTTGTAGTATCGCTTAGTCCGATATAATCGGATAGAAGTGACAAATAGAAGTAATCTTTTTGCGAGAACTTCGACAAATCAAACATAAATGATGCGTAGTGAATGTTTGATGTGAATAGATTTGGATTTAGGTATGTGTAATTGTCGATTTTCTTTTCGATTCTTTCTACATCTTCAAGTTTTGCGTCAATATCGGAAAGTTCCAATGTTGGAATAGTGTCTTTTTGTTCTTTTGTGTCTTCTTCTGATTGGAATTGTTCTAAGTTTTTGTTCAAATCTACTAATTCATTCAATTCTTCATCGGACAAACTTTCCTTGTATTGTTTTAATTTTTCCTTCACTTCGTTGTCTTTTTTCAAATTAAGACCTGGCGTTGCTTTCAATGATAGAATCAATTTGAAGTTGTTGTTCAATAATTTTTCTTCGATGAATTCTTCGTAGTAATCTGTATCGATCAAATTTCTGCATTCTGCAAGTGTTTCTGAGAATTGTAATTGGTCGTAGTAGCTATCTGAGTACATGAAACTTAGAGCAGATTTTAAGAAATAGATAACTCCTTTTGTGTGGAAACTTCCAGCCTCTTTCAAATCGTATTCTAATTTATTAAGAGTAGAAGTGAGTTCGTCCTTGTCGATTCCGTTTTTTACGATGTTTTCTAATTCTCTTTTAACCAATGCTTCAAATTTTTCGGTGTTTTTTACATCTGAGTTCTCAGCGATAACCCCCATTGTGATTTCTTGGCCGTAAGATGATACGCTCTCTACAGATTCACAGATGTTTTCTTGCAATAATTTTTCTTTAATTATCGCAGATTCGTTGGAGAACAATACGTCACTTAAAATAGTTGATACGAATGCATCTTTTACATTTGTGATGTGTCCGACATTTGCAGCGTAAACCAATACATCTTTTCCGTCTGGCTTTTCGTCTTTTGATATATTGTATTCGACTTGGACTTTTTTAGCTTCCTCAAATGGTTTTTGGTAAGGAATTTCTGAGTCGATTTTTTTGTAATCATATTCATCCAAATATTCTGACAAATGATCCAATTCTTCTTCGATATTGCCGTTTCCGTAAAAATAAATGAACGAATTTGATGGGTGGTAGTATTTGTCGTGGAATTCCAAGAATTTTTCGTAAGTTAAATCTGGAATGTTGTAAGGATTACCGCCCGATGAATGTGCATAAGTTGTATCTGGATACAAATATTTGAACAATTCATCGAAAATAATCGTATAAATTGAACTGTAGGAGCCCTTCATTTCGTTGTACACTACACCATTGTATTTGATATCATCATCGACATTTTTTATTTCGTAGTGCCATCCTTCTTGATAAAAAATGTTCTTTTTTTCGTAAACAATTGGATTGAAAACTGCATCCAAATAAACGTCCACAAGATTTTTGAAATCCTTGGCGTTACGACTTGCTACAGGATAGCAAGTTTTATCCGGATAAGTTATAGCGTTCAAAAATGTTTGTAGAGATGATTTTACCAAGTCCATAAATGGTTCACGAGTTGTGTATTTTTTGGATCCATTAAGAACTGAATGCTCCATTATGTGAGCAACCCCTGTACTATCTTGTGGGATAGTCTTAAAAGCAATTGAAAAAACTTTGTTTTCGTCATCGTTAGCTAGCTTCAAAACTTTCGCTTTCGTTTTTTTGTGTTCGAAAAGAAATGCAGTAGAATTGATGTCTGACAATTCTCTCGTATCTATTAATTTAAAATTTTTATAATCTTGCATAAAAATCTCCTTTTTTCTTTTTAATATATTATATCAAATTGCGAAAACTTAACAAAATCACAAATTTATTAAAAATTTGTTTATTTGGGTATAAATAATTGTTACCTACATTCGCAAATATCAGTTTTTAAAACTGTATATGATATAATAAATAACAAATAAGAGGTGAGAATATGAAATTAGTATCATGGAATGTTAACGGATACAGAGCCGTTATGAAAAAAGGATTTAAGGAAGCATTTGATAAATTGAATGCTGATATTTTTTGTTTACAAGAAATTAAAATGAAAGAAAACCAAATGACTGACGAAATGGAAATAGAAGGTTATCACAGATATTCCTATTCAGCTAACAAGGCAGGTTATTCTGGAACTTTGGTCTACACAAGAGTTGAACCGATTGGAGTAAGTTTCGGGATTGGAATTGATGAACACGACACTGAAGGACGTGTGATTACTTGCGAATACGAAGATTTTTTCTTGGTAAATGTCTACACTCCAAACTCTAAACAAAAACTAGAACGATTGGATTATAGAATGGTGTGGGAAGATGAATTCCACAATTATTTGAATATTTTAAGAGATAAAAAACCTGTAATTGTGTGTGGGGATTTGAATGTAGCACACAATGAAATTGATTTGAAAAATCCACAATCAAATAGACGTTCAGCAGGATTTACCGACGAAGAAAGAAACAAAATGTCACTTTTATTAAATGATGGATACATCGACACTTTCAGATATTTTTATCCCGACAAACCAGATGAGTACTCTTATTGGTCGTACTTTGCAAAAGCGAGAGAAAGAAATGCTGGCTGGAGAATTGATTATTTCATAGTAAGTGATGATTTGAAGGACAATCTTGTGGATGCGAGAATTCACCAAAGCATAATGGGATCAGACCATTGTCCAGTTGAATTGGAGATTAATTTTTAAGGAGATATTATGACTAGAAATAGAATTTGGATAAGTGGAGCAGATGGAAAAATCGGGAAAGTATTACAGAAATATTTGGATCCTTTGGAAGACGAAGTCTTAGCAACGGATAAATACATTGTAGACATTGTGAATTCCGATGAAACTTCAATATTTGCTAGAAGAAATAGACCGAATATAATCATAAATTGTTCTGCGCTTACAGACCCTGTAGCTTGCCAAGAAAACCCAGACGAAGCTTTCAGAGTAAATGCGTTGGGTGCAAGAAACATGGCGGTTGCAGCGAACACTGTGGATGCAAAAATAATTCACATGTCAGCAGACGATGTGTTCAGTGGACAATCCAGAAGTGCATACAGAGAATACGACACTCCACATCCTACGACAATGTATGGAAAAAGCAAATTGATGGGAGAAAATTTCGTAAGGGAATTCAGCGTGAAACATTTTATTTTGAGAACAAGTTGGTTATTCTCTCCGGTAAATCACAGGGTTGAAGATATTATAAAAGAAGCAATTCAAACGGGAAAAGTTTATGTTCCAAAAGCACAATATTCTTCTCCGACAAGCGCATATCAATTAGCAGAATTTATCGTAAAATTGATGGATACTTACGATTACGGAATATACCACGCATCATGCGAAGGAGTCGCTAGTAGAAAAGATTTTGCAGAAGAAATTTTGAGGATAAAAGGAATTGATGCAGAAGTTATCGAAGATGAAAATTTGAGAATTGAAGGTCACAGACCAGATTTTACAGCTTTGGAAAACTTCTTATTGAACACTTCTCAAATTTACAAATTCACAGATTGGCAAACTTCTCTTCAAAAATATATCGAAAAAAATAATTTGTAATTTTAAAAATGAATTTATAAAAAAGGAAAGATGTTTATGAAAAAAAAGAAAAAAAGAGGACTGACAAATCAAATTTTCATTGGATTATTTCTGGGGTTGTTGGTAGGAATAGTTTTTAATCTATTTGTCCCTTCATCATATATAAAAGATACCATTTTAGTTAATGGGATATTCGACGTATTGGGGCAAGGATTTATCAGATTAATGCAAATGCTCGTTGTTCCATTGGTGTTCTTCTCACTTGTAACTGGTGCGATGAGCATGGGGGATACTAAAAAATTAGGAAAAATCGGAGTCAAAACACTTGTGTTTTATTTGTTCACTACGGCTTTGGCGATAACTTTGGCGCTATTATTGGCATCATTTATAAAGCCTGGAGTTGGAATTGATCTTAGCAAAGTGAGCCAGGCTGTCCAAGCAGACCCTGCGAAGGCAGTTTCAATAAAAGATACTGTGCTGAATTTGATTCCTACAAATCCAATTCAAGCTATGGCTGAAGGAAATATGTTGCAAATAATTTTCTTCGCATTGTTAGTTGGAATTATTTTGGCGAATTTGGGAGAAAAAGCACACAACGTAGCAAATATTTTCGAAGAATTCAACGACATAATGATGGATATGACTATGATTGTCATGAAGTTTGCGCCAATAGGTGTATTTGCTCTTATCACAAAGACGTTTGCAACTTTAGGATTATCTGCAATATTCTCTATGTTAAAATACATGCTCACAGTAGTTTTAGGGTTGGTATTGCAACTTTTATTAGTTTATATGGTTTTATTGACGATTTTTGCAAAAGCAAATCCATTCAAATTCTTGAAGAAATTCTTCCCAGTTTTGGGATTTGCGTTCTCCACATCATCTTCAAATGCAACGGTGCCAATGAACATCAACAAATTGGAAGAACTTGGAGTTAGCAGGAAAATTTCCTCATTTACAATTCCACTTGGAGCGACTATCAACATGGACGGAACAGCAATCATGCAAGGAGTTGCAGTAGTATTTGCAGCGAACGCTTACGGAATGCAATTGACACCACAAAATTTCTTGACAGTAATTGCTGCAGCGACACTTGCATCTGTAGGTACTGCGGGAATTCCATCTGTTGGATTGATAACTTTATCCATGGTATTTAATTCAATCGGACTTCCAATATCTGCGATTGCAATGATAATGGGAATAGACAGAATTTTGGATATGATTAGAACAGCGATAAATATCACAGGAGATGCCGTGTGTACAGTTATCGTCGCTAATAGTTCTGGTGAAGAATATTTTGATAGAAAAAAATTTAATTCGTAAATTATAATAAATGATAAACACTTATAGAATATTTCAATAAGTGTTTATTTTTTTATCTGATATAATGAATATAAGGAGGGATAATTTTGAAATTAGAAAATAAACATATTAAAAAAATTGTCGTAATTCTAGTTGTGGTTTTAGCATTTGTATTTATCAAACCACTAAGAGAAGGAATAACGAACATGTCAAAAGCTTTTCAAGACCTTGAAAGTGTAAAAGCTTACATCAGATCTTTCGGGAAAACTGCGGTTATAATTTCATTCTTGATGATGATTCTTCAATCAGTTGCAGCACCAATCCCAGCCTTTTTAATTACTTTTTCAAACGCAGCTATTTGGGGATGGGTTAGAGGAAGTATATTGTCTTGGACATCTGCAATGGCTGGAGCGGCGCTTTGTTTTGGAATTGCGAGATTTTTGGGAAGAGATATCGCAGAGAAATTTGCAACAAAAGGAGCATTGAAGGAAGTAGAAGGATTCTTCGACAAGTATGGCAAGAACGCTATTTTAGTTGCAAGATTATTGCCATTTGTTCCATTCGATCCAATAAGCTATGCAGCGGGATTGACTCCGATGGGGTTTTGGGAATTTTTCATTGCTACAGGAGTTGGACAACTTCCAGCTACTTTGATTTATTCTTATGCAGCAAGTAAATCCACAAATCCATCTACATGGGTAAAAGGCCTTATAATTTTATTCGGAGTTTTCGCTTTAGGAATGTTGATGAAGAGAATTTATAACGATAAACAAGCAAAGAAAAATGTGTAAAAAAGAAAGCCTCAAACTTTTCTAGAAATAAACAAGCCCTTATGCACTTTTGTACATAAGGGCTTGTTGTTTTTATATTATTTAATATTTTGATGTTAAATTTCTTTTATATGTTCGACTAATTTATCGAATTGCATTGCATGAGATGCTTTTACTAAAACTAATGTGTTGTCCACGATTAATTCTTGCAATTTTTCTAGCAATTCTTCTTTTGTTTCAAAGTAGAACACTTTGTCTTCTGCAAAGTTTGTACGTGCTCCTTTGATTATGTTTTCTGCTAATGGTCCAGTTGCCAATACGTAGTCGATTTTTTCTGGATTGATTGATTTACCGATATTTTTGTGAAGAGTTATTTCGTTATCTCCAAGTTCTAGCATATCACCTAATACGGCAATTTTTCTAGAATAGCCGTGCAATCCGTAAGCTGTTTCTAGGCAGCTTGTCAATGATTGTGGATTTGATTTGTAACTGTCGTTTAAAATATGGAATTTATCTAGTAGTATAAGTTCGTTTCTCATTCCGGTTAATTCGATATTTTTAAGTCCTTTTGCAATATCAGAATAATCCAATCCCATAAGTTCAGCTACTATTATTGACATTGTAGCGTTGTACATTTGATGGTGTCCCAACAATTCTATGTTGAACACATGATCGTTGATTGAAAAAGTCGATCCTGTTTCATCGGCCTTGATCATTTCCATTCTATAATCGCTGTCTGGTTTTATTCCAAAAGTTATGGTTTTTTCTGGTAATTTGTATTCTTGTTTTACTTCTATAAGAATTGGATCATCATTATTTAAAATAAATATTCCATCTTCTTTTAAGCCTTCAAGGATTTCGAATTTCGCTCTTGCAATGTTTTCTTTTGTTTTCAAATTCAATAGGTGACTGTCGCCAATGTTTGTAATCATTGCGATGTCGGGATGCGCGATGTTTGTCAATTGTCTGATTTCTCCGAAGTTTTCAGTTCCCATTTCAAGGACAGCAACTTCAGTATCATCATCTATGTCAAATATCGTCTTGGATAATCCGATTTCGTTGTTGTAATTTTTTTGTGTTTTAACGACTTTGTATTTTTCTTTTAATAGTGAACTCATGATGTCTTTTGTAGTTGTTTTTCCGTTGGAACCAGTTATAGCGATTACTTTACAGTTTAAACTGTTGATGTATCCTCTAGCCAAATCCATCATAAATTCTTTTGTATTGTCTACTTCAATTACGGGATAATCGTTGATATTTCTGTAATCTCTGTTAACTACACAGCAAGATGCGCCTTTTTCAAAAGCCATCTCTATGTAATTTTGTCCATCGAAATTATCTCCTCTAAGAGCGATGAACATGTTGTCTTTTTCGATTGTTCTTGTATCTGTGGAGATACCTTTTACCATTACATCATGGTATTTTTCATTTATAATCGTGTTAGTAAGTTCTGTTATTGTTTTTAAATTTCTTGTTAACATATTTACCTCTCTAACTTATATGCTTTATTTTTTTCGTATTCTTCAACAGCCAAATCAATCAAGTTGTCGAATACTTCTGAAACACTCATATCGTTAGTGCATTTCCACAAAACTGGAAACATTGAATGTGGAGTTAGTCCTGGAACAGTGTTGATTTCATTCACCCAAAGCTCATTGTCTTTTACGAACATATCAACTCTTGAAAATCCTGACAAACTCATTAATTTGTACACTTTTTCTGCCAAATGTCTTGCTTTTAATTCTAACTTTTTATCCATTGGAAATGGTGTAAGCATTTCTGTTTTTGAATCGTTGTATTTTGCATCGTAATCGAAAAACTCTACATCGTGTATTTGATATACACCCGGACGTGATGCAACAGGATTGTCATTGCCCATAACTGCTATCTGAAGTTCTGGTCCAATGATTTCTTCTTCAACTAAAATTCTTCTGTCGTATTGGAATGCGTTTTGGATTGCTTTTTCCAATTCTTCTTCTGTTTCTGCTCTCATAACACCAACAGATGAACCAGCGTTACATGGTTTTACATAAACTGCCTTGGATGTTTTGTCGAATATTTCTTTCAAATTGTAATCATCGTTTTTGCAAAGTACTACGTATTTTGCTTGAGGAATTTTGTTCAATTCGAAAATATCGTTAGTGTATCCTTTGTCCATGCAAAGTGCAGAACCCAACACATTACATCCTACAAATGGCAAATCCAAAACTTTTATGAAACCTTGGATTGTTCCATCTTCACCGTAACTTCCGTGAATTGCAGGAAATATTACAGTGTTTTCTGAATTGATTTTTCTGATGCACTCGCTGACAGATTCTATTACAGAAAGCTCAGTGTCAAGCACTAATTCGTCGTCGGATTTTATTTCTTCAGTTATGTTTTCTTTCATAATGAATTTTTTATCGCGGCGAACGAAAATCGCACTTACGTTATATTTTTCTTTTGATAAATTATTTATTAATGTTCTAGCACTTGTAATACTTACTTCGTGTTCAGTACTAGGACCGCCATATAATACATATATATTTTTTTGCATAATTTTTGTCCTTTCTTGTGACTCATTAATATATTACTATAACTAAATCATTATATCAATAAATTAGAAAAATGTATCATTTTTGTTGATTTTACAAAAAACAATACAAATTTAATAGGACTATTTCACAAATGTGGTAAAATATAGTTGAGCTAAGAAATAGGAGGATTTTATGGAAAAGGAAGAATTTTTGTTGCAATTTGAAAAAAATTTATTTAATTTGTTTGGGAAAGATTTACATACTTCAACAAAAAAAGAAAAATATATAGCTTTTTCTAAAATAATAATGAACGAATTGGCAGAAGATTGGAAGAAAACTTCTGATAAACACAAAAATTCACGCAATGCCTACTATTTTAGCGCGGAATTTTTGATAGGAAGATCTTTGGGAAATAATTTGTTGAATATGGGATTGGATGAAAAATATTCACAAATTTTAAAAGAATTGGACATCGACATCAATGATTTGGAAATTCAAGAAGAAGATGCGGCTTTGGGTAACGGTGGATTAGGAAGACTTGCGGCATGTTTTATGGAAAGTGCAGCGAGTTTGGATTATCCGTTGACAGGTTATGGTGTTAGATATCGCCAAGGACTTTTCAAACAATATTTTCACAACGGATTTCAAATGGAAGTCGGAGACAATTGGACATTGGACAAGGATCCTTGGTCAAGACGTGTAGAATCTGAATCCAAAATCATTAGATACAAAAACCAAGTCGTAAAAGCAGTTCCTTATGATATGCCTGTTGTAGGATACAAAAATCACGTTGTAAATACTTTGAGGTTGTGGCAGGCAGAATGTGATGACGGATTTGATTTTCAAAAATTCAATAATTTTCAATACGATGATTCTGTAAAAGAAAAAAACAGGGCAGAAGATATTACCCGAGTTTTGTATCCTAATGATATACAAAGACCGGGAAAAGTTTTAAGGCTTAAACAACAGTATTTTTTCTGCAGTGCATCAATTCAAGATATAATTGAAAAATACGAGAAGAATTTCCCGAATGATGTAAATTTTGAAGATTTTGCAAAATACAATACTATCCAATTAAATGATACTCATCCTGTTATGGCTATCCCAGAAATGATGAGAGTGTTGATGGATGATAAAAAACTTTCTTGGAAACAAGCCTGGAATGTTACAAGCAATGTGTTCAACTACACTAACCACACGATTTTACAAGAAGCTATGGAAAAATGGAGCGTCGATGTTGTAGAAGAAGTGAGTCCTAGAATTATGGATATTATCGCTGAAATCGACAGGAGATTTGTCAGCGATTTGGTGGGATTGTATTATTCTGTGGATAGAATAGACAATCTCAGAATAGTGAAGGACAATACTGTTAATATGGCTCATTTGGCAATATTAACAGCCGTAAAGATTAACGGCGTTGCTAAAATCCACACAGAAATTCTGAAAAACGAGACATTAAAATCATGGCACGATTTGTATCCGGATAAATTCGTCAACAAAACAAATGGAATTACTCCAAGACGTTGGCTATTTTATTCAAATCCAGAGCTAACGAATTTTATAACAGAACTTTTGGGAGAAGATTGGAAAACTGATCTAACAAAATTAAAGGAGCTTGAAAATTTCCAAGATGATGAGAGTGTTTTGGAAAAGCTAATGGAAATCAAACTTCACAACAAAATCAGACTCAAAAAATACATCAAAGAGCATGAAAATATCGATGTAGATGAGAACTCTATTTTTGACATACAAGTTAAAAGACTTCACGAATACAAGAGACAATTGCTGAATGCTTTTCACATTTTGAATTTGTATTATAAAATCAAAAACAACGAAGTATCAGATATTCCAAAACAAACATATATATTCGGAGCGAAGGCAGCGCCGGGGTATTTCAGAGCAAAGGCTATTATAAAATTTATCAATGAAGTTAAAAATCTCGTGAACAATGATGATGTTGTTAACAAATATATCAAGGTTGTATTCTTAGAAAACTTCAACGTATCAATCGGAGAATTGGTGTATCCTGCAGCAGATGTGAGTGAGCAGATTTCAACTGCGGGAAAAGAAGCTTCTGGAACTGGTAACATGAAATTTATGTTAAATGGAGCATTGACTGTGGGAACTTACGATGGTGCTAATATTGAGATTTTCAATCATGCAGGTGAGGACAACAACTTCCCATTTGGAGCAACTGTTGATGTATTAAATTCCATCAGAGACACTTACAATCCAGTTGAGTATTATTATAAGGATGAAAACATCAAACGCGTTTTGGATACTTTGCTAAGCGATTTGATCAATGACAGTGGATCGTTTATGTTCTTGGACATTTACAATTCACTTGTAAACAGAGATTCATCCTTTAAGTTGGACGAATATTTCGTGTTAAAAGATTTCAACGATTATGAACAAATTCACGAAAAGATTTTACAAACCTATTCTGACAAGAAAAAATGGGCGAAGATGAGTTTGATGAATATCGCTAATTTCGGAGAATTTTCATCGGATAGAACTATAAAAGAATATGCAGAAGAGATTTGGAGGATAGTACCAAATGAAAAAATTTAAAAAGAGTGACATTAACTCTAAGATATTTAACAAAGGAAACAAGATTTTATTTTTCCACGCTGACGGAATTTGTCCATGTATTCCGGCGAAAAATGATTTGGAAGATATCGAAAAATCATTTCAAGGAGAAATAGAATTTTACGAATATTTAGCTAAAAAAGTTAGAGAAATTGACAAGGACGAGATAATTACACATTACGAAGCGTTGCCTCTACCTACGACTTTATTTATAAAAGATGGTGAAATCATCGACAGACTTGTAGGGGATAACTCAAAATCGACATACAGAAATTACGCAAATAAATTATTAGATGAATAATAGGAGATAATATTGGCTAATTTATTATTTGAGGAAAGAATCAACGAAATATTATATACTCTTAGGCTTGAGAACGATCTTGAAAACACCAAAATTATTTTTTGTACTTTTGATGAACATCATTTCGACAAACATCAAACCACAGACATCGATGATATCGAATTGAGAGATGACAGGATAAATTGGATATATATCACAGGATTATCAGATACAGATAATTTCATAAAAATGAAAGAAAAATTCAAAATCCATCCTCTTATAATAGAAGATATGTTGGATGTGGAACAAAGGACGAAACTAGAAGCTTATGATGATTATTTGTTCGTGGTAACAGATACTGTGGATTATGATATGTTCAACAGCGTAAAAGAATTGTCGTTTAACCAAGTTTCTTTTGTTTTGAAAGAAAATCTGTTAGTAACTGTAGAGCAAAACAAAACCACATCATTTGACAGAGTTTTGGACAAGTTAGAAAAAATTCCTGTTTTTAGACCGAAAACTACAGATGGACTATTGCTTTTGTTAATGGATGCATTCATCGACAACTACTATCAAATTTTTGATATTTTGGGAGAATACATAGATGATTTGGAAGACGCTATGATGACTAATCATGATGACGATATTCTCAGAGAACTTTACACTATGAAGAAAAACCTAATATTTTTGAGGAAGACTTTGTGGCCTTTGCGTTCAGTTATCAATGAAATTTCGAAGTTCAGAGTAAATTTGGTAAGTCACAACACATCTATTTACATGAGAGATTTGTACGATCACATAATCCAAATGCTTGAATTCATAGAAGTGTATCGCGATATGATTAACTCCATGATAGATGCATTTGACACTAATATCTCCAACAGAACTAACGAAGTAATGATGGTATTGACTGTGTGGTCGACGATATTTTTGCCGTTGACATTCTTAACTGGTGTCTATGGAATGAACTTTAAATATATGCCGGAACTTCAAGGGAAATACGGATATATTTTGTTCTGGGTTACGGCTGTTGTGATTACTAGTGTTATGATTTATTATTTTAAAAAGAAAAAATGGATGTAATATAAAGGAGATTTTATGGAAAACAGTACTTTTTTGGCATCTGATCATGAAAAAGAACAAATTGATGCTATTAAAAAAATACTGCGAGTGTATTTTAGTGGAGATATTGAATTTAGCAAGAATTTTTCTGAATTGAAACCAAACATAGACAACCAAAATTTAAAAGAAGTTTTGAATGAACTAGATGAAAATATAAACAGAGATGATTTGATAAGATATGTCAATGATATCAACATAATGGCTTATAATGAGGTAAATAAGCTTTGTTTTATGTATGATGCTAACAGGAAATTTACAAAAGAAAGAAAGATTGCACTTGAAAATTATCCACGAGATAAAAACTATGGTTTTTGTATTGAAAAATGGATAAACAAATGCGATAGCATACTTTCCAATTCGTCGTCTGATTTGCAAAATGCAATCTATAGCACTATGCTTGATATTTGCTGTGAGGAAATGGGTATACTTGTCGTAAGGATATGCGAAGGTGATTTTGATTGGACAGATGATCATGCAATGGAAAAATTGAACGAAATTGTAAGTAATATAAGGAAGGGAGATTTTTGTTAATGAAAGTTATATTAGCGGTAGATAGAAATTTTGCGATAGGAAAAGATGGAGATATGCTTTTTTCAATTCCTGAAGATATGCAAAGATTTAAGGAATTAACAACTGGAAATATCGTTATAATGGGAAGAAAAACATTGGAATCTTTGCCGGATTCAAAACCTCTACCAAATAGAACCAACATAATAATTACAAGCAAAGATTTAGACGGTATGCTTTGCGTAAAAAACGAAGAAGAATTGCTACGCACTCTCAAAGAAATCAACCCAGACCACAAAATGACAGAGTATTTGATAGGTGGAGCAAACACGATTGAATCATTGATACATTTAGTTGATGAATTCGTAATCACTTATGTTGACGCAGAATTTGAATATGATGCAAAAATCAGAAACTTATTCGAAGATTCAGACTATTATGTAGCGGAAGAATCAGACATCAAAACTTACGAAGGTATGGATTATAGATATATGGTGTTTAAAAGAAAATAGAGAAAAAGAGTATTACACGTTCATGCTAAGAATATCATACGGAAAAAATTGCTTTGATTTCACATCGAAAAAATCCGTCCAAAATCGTACCGCGTAAGCGAAGCGTGCTTACGATTTTAGGATTTTGAGATTCAGAAATCAACAATTTTTATAGTCTAGATATTCGTGCATGATGTGTATTTACTCTTTGAAAAATAGGAGATATAAAATATCTCTTATTTTATTGCCCAAATATTAAGATTTGGCAAAGTTATAATTGAGTATAATGTATTGTGATATAATACGGTTACGGAGGTGAGTAAATGCGTTGTCCTAATTGCAATGAAAAAGTGTTAGATACGGTGAATTTCTGTCACAATTGTGGGTTTAATTTGAAAGAATACCGTGAAAATTTGAATGAACAACAAGACGAATCTGAAAACACGACAATTGATGATAACCATTCATCTGTTGACAAAGACTTTTCGTATTCAGATGATATCAAAAATATTTTTAATATAAAAAATCGTGAAAAATCAGCTGAAGAACAAAAGGCTGAAGATATCATAAACAAAAACAAAACTGAACACAAACCTAAAAGGATTGAAGATATTTTTCAAGTGATTAACAAAAACAAATCTCAGTATGGAAAGTTCAATCCCGACAAAGAAGTTGAGAAGAAAATAAACCACGAGGAAGAAAAAGAACCTGAAGAAAATTATGAAAACACGATTTTTATTACCAAAGGTTATGACGAAAAACAAGAAAAAATTAAAAGAGATGAATCGATAAGATTCACTTCGGCAAATGAGTTTACTATTCATAAGTTTGAAGACGAAGATGAAGATGATGACCAATTTATGGATACTTTTGAGGTTAAAAGTAAACAAGTTTTTGACAAAATCAATTTGTTCTTTACTAAAATATTGAAGAAAATGATGGGAGGCACACAACCTTACAGGTTCTCAATGAGACTTGCGGTTGTAGTGTTATCTGCGTTGCCGCTTTTATTCTTTTACATGAATTCTACAAATCACTGGACATTTACTCAAAAATCAAAAGCAATCGTAGTTATGGTTTCGGTGTTGGTTTTGGATGTTTTCCAAAAACTTTTATCCTACAGTCTGGGTCTCAAACTAGCAGGAACGAAATTATATCAACCAATCGACAAGGATTTGAGATATAATATCTCAGTTTTACTTTCGGTTATAGAATCTCTCATATTTAGCTTGTTTGGCGTTTTAACTGCAGGAGGACTTGTTGGTTTTAGTTCGTCAGTTTTCACGTTTACATTTTTGGGTGCACACGCTTTTATATATCTAATTTCATTGGTAATATTGATATTATTTGCAACGATTATTTTAGTAGATAGATTTGATTACAAAAATTTGTGGAAAGTTTACGGACTTAATGCAGCTGGAATTGTGATAACAAGACTTGTTGTGTTTATGGTCGTTATGACACTTCTTCAAAAAATATTTTTTGGACTTGCTCCGGGATTAATGTAGGTGATTAAATGATTTACACAGTTACTATGAATCCAGCACTTGAATTTGTAAGTGAAGTTTCGGATTTTGAATTTGACAAAAACAATATATCGGATTTTGATTTAATGCTTCCAGCTGGAAAAGGAATCAATGTTTCGAGAGTTTTAAAACAACTTGGACTTCCGACTGTTGCAACTGGATTTGCAGGAGGTTTTACTGGAGAATTTGTAGAAGATTGGCTAAGAAGAGAAGATATCAAATCTGAGTTCATAAGAATTGATGATAATACTAGAATTAATATCAAAATCACAGGCTCTTCGAAAACCGTAATCGAATCAAAAGGACCTAGCATTTCTCATCAAGAACTACAGGAATTGTTATACTATCTATCAAGAGTTAAAGAGGGAGATACTGTGTTTTTGTCCACAGCTTTTCCGAAAAATATAACAGAAACTGTAATCGAAAGAATGATTGCAATTTGCAAAGCCAACAAAGCACAATTCGTACTTGATATAGATGAGTATTATTTGGAGAGGTTTGCTAACGAGGGATCATTACTTGAAAAAATAAGTGTAAAATGCTTGGAGCATCTATTTAAAACAAAAATAGATTCAGAATCAGATTTGCTTAAATGGAAAAATGAAATATTTGATTTGAATTCTAAATTTGTAATAGTGCCCTTTGTAGATAATAAAGTATATTTGTTCCAAAAGAATTCAATCTATGCTTTTGACATAGAACAGCTGCTAAACCAAAAAAGAGATTTTGTTATTGACTCAATAATCGCGGGATTTATCGCGACATTTATCAGAACTTCAGATTATGAAAAGTCTTTTGAAATGGCAAATGCCTGTGCACTAGCTTCGTTGAAGACTAAGGATTTGCCGAAAAAATTCCAAATAGATGATTGCTTTAAAGATATTAATATAATAAAAATAGACTAAAATAAAAAAACAAGGTGTTGAATTTAATTCATACCTTGTTTTTTTATGTTGTAATAAATTAAGAAATGGAGATTTAATTGAAAATGAAAAAGTTTTCAATAATTAAATATATTTTACCATTTCAATATAACGAATGCAAGCTTTTTGTTACATTTTTTAAAAATTAATAAATTTGTAAATAGGCTCATGATTATCATAACTTTACCATAATAAAGAAATTATGTCAAGTCATTTTTATGCAAAAATACAATTTATTTTCTTAAGAGAACAAATTTTAAAAATGAATAAAAATAATTTAATTTTATTTTCATAATTAATTATAAATGGCGGAACTACAATGGAAAAACAAAATCATAAATTTTATTATTGTAGCTAAAAAGTGTAACTTAATTCGAAAAAGCATGAAAAAACTGTATTTTATACTGAAATTTTAAATTAAAAAATAAATAATAATTGACAAATCCGTTTTATGTCACTATAATGAGATAAAGTATTATTTATTATTCATACATAAATCATACGAAAAATAAACTGAAAGGAGAATAAGATGTCTGCTAATAAGAAAATATTGGAAGTTAATAATATGCATACAGCTTTTAGAATAAAAGACGATTATTATGACGCCGTAGACGATGTTTCATTTGAATTGTATGAAAATGAAGTATTAGCTATGGTTGGTGAATCTGGTTGTGGTAAATCTACACTTGCTACTACTATTATGGGTTTACATAATATGAATTACACTCAAATTAGCGGTGAAGTTATATATAACGGCGAAAATATTTTGAATTATACAGAAGCTCAATTCAATGAGTTGAGAGGTGGAGAAATTGGTATGATATTCCAAGATCCATTGGCATCTCTTAATCCATTAATGAGAATTGGCGAACAAATTGAAGAAGCTTTGTTATATCACACTGATTTGGACAAGAAACAACGTCAAGCAAAAGCTATTGATCTTCTAAAAAAAGTAGGGATTGAAAATGCTGAAGTTATAGCAAGACAATTTCCTCATCAATTATCAGGAGGTATGAGACAAAGAGTAATCATTGCGATTGCTTTGAGTTGTAAACCTAGAGTTTTGATAGCTGATGAGCCAACTACTGCACTTGATGTTACAATTCAAGCACAAATTCTAGATTTACTAAAAGAATTACAAAATCAAATGAATTCAGGAATTATATTGATAACCCATGATTTAGGAGTTGTAGCACAAACCGCTGACAGAGTTTGCGTAATGTATGCAGGTCAAATCGTTGAGATTGCACCTGTGGATGAGTTGTTCAATAATCCACTTCATCCATACACAAGAAGTTTATTAAATTCCATTCCACAAGCAGATAATGAATCTGATCAGTTACACGTAATAGAAGGTATGGTTCCTTCATTAAAAGATTTGCCAAGAAAAGGATGCAGATTTGCACCTCGTATTCCTTGGATAGACGATCATGAACACGAAGAAAACCCAGTATTACATGATGTTGGTAATGGACACTTAGTTCGTTGTACATGCTGGAAGAACTTCCATTTTAAAGACGAATAGGAGGAAAATATGGGATTTTTAGAAGTTAAAAATTTGAAAGTTCATTATCCAATTCGTGGTGGATTTTTTAATACAATTCAAGACTATATCAAAGCTGTTGATGGAGTTGATATGGATATTGAACAAGGAAAAACTTATGGATTGATTGGAGAGTCAGGTTCTGGAAAGTCAACTATCGGAAAAGCTATAGTAGGACTCGAAAAGATTACAGATGGACACATTTTGTATGAAGGAAAAGATGTTACAAGTAGATCTTACAGAAAAAAGATTAACTACAATCAAGATGTTCAAATGATTTTCCAAGACTCAATGAGTTCGCTTGATCCTAAAAAAAGGATTTTGGATATAATCGCTGAACCAATCAGAAATTTCGAAAACTTAACACCTAAAGAAGAAAAAGAAAAGGTGTTTAAATTATTAGACATAGTTGGACTTAACGAAAGTGCAATTTACAAATATCCATTTGAATTCTCAGGTGGTCAAAGACAAAGAATTGGTGTTGCAAGAGCTGTTGCATGTAACCCAAGATTGATAGTTGCAGACGAACCAGTTAGTGCACTTGACCTATCAGTTCAAGCGCAAGTATTAAACTACATGAAGTTGATTCAACAAGAGTTTAATCTAAGCTACATTTTCATCTCTCACGATTTGGGGGTTGTAAGACACATGTGTGATTACATTTATATTATGCATAACGGCAAATTTGTGGAAACTGGTAATCGTGAAGAGTTATACTCTGATCCTCAACATATTTACACAAAAAGACTTATCGCAGCGATTCCTCAAATCGAACCAAATAGAAGAAAAGAGCTTAGAGATGCTAGACAAGCTATTGAAAAGAAGTTTGATGAACAAAAAAATGTCTACTACGATGAAAATGGATCGGTGTACGATTTGACGAAGTACAAAGATTCCCATTATGTAGCAGCTAGAAAGGGGGAAATATAATATGACTAAAACAATAATCAGAAGATTTTTAATAATGATTCCTCAATTGATAGTGTTAAGTTTATTTATATTCTTTGTAGCTCAAAAGATGCCAGGGGACCCTTTTACAGGGAAAATCACACCAAGTACTGGTAACTCAAAGGTTGAAGAAGAACTTAAAATAAAATCTGGATTTTACGATCCATGGTATGTGAAATATAAGAGATGGGTTGGAAATGCACTTCAAGGAGATTTTGGAGATTCCTATACTCAAAAATTACCTGTAAAAGATGTTATAGGTCAAAGAGCTAAGAACACATTCTTCTTATCATTGTTCTCATTGATAATAATGTACGCAATTGCAATTCCTCTAGGAATAAACGCAGGTAGGTATAGCGGGTCGGCATTCGATCAGGGGGTTAACTTGTACAACTTCCTCGCTCTGGCTACCCCGGGATTCGTATTTTACTTGATAATGCTTTTAATATTCGGATACAAGTTAGGATGGTTTCCTACAAGCGGAATTATAAGCCTTGAAGCATCAGCAAAAGGTGGCGTGGCAGCGGTATTAAGTAGATTTTATCATATGCTACTTCCTGCAATATCATATGCACTTCTTACAACTATTGGAACTATTCAATATTTGAGAAATGAAGTTGTAGATGCAAAAAGTCAAGACTACGTAAGAACTGCAAGAGCAAAAGGGGTTCCTATTAAAAAAGTTTACAGTAAACACATTTTTAGAAACTCACTTTTACCAATAGCTGCATTCTTCGGATTCCAAATCACAGGATTGTTAGCTGGTTCTATCATGATTGAAACAATTTTCGGATACCAAGGAATGGGCTCATTATTCGTTGATTGTATTAACCAAAGGGACTACTCAGTTATGACAGCTCTTGTAATGATTTATGGTTTCTTGACACTTTGTGGTTCATTATTAAGTGATATTATCATGAGTATCGTGGATCCTAGAATAAGGATAGATTAGGAGGTTTTTATGAAAGAAGTAAAAGTAACAGAAGAAAAGCTTGAAGAATATAAAGACCTTGCAAAAGATAATCCTACTGGATTTAAAGTAATTGTTAATGAATTCAAAAAAGACAAACTAGCAATTTTTTCTTTGGTAATATTGGCAGTTTTGTGGATAGGAATTTTCATAGGAGCGATGTTACTTGATAAGGAACAAGTAATGAAAGTTGACATACTTAATTCATACGTAAGACCAGGAGAAGCTGGACACATACTAGGAACTGACCAAGGCGGTAGGGATTTATTTGGACAATTAATTATTGGAGCTAGAAACTCAATTGTCATAGGAATCGCCGTGACAATACTTACATCTGTAATAGGAATAGTTGTAGGTTTATTGATAGGATATTACGGAGGATGGTTGGACAATATTATAATGAGAATTATAGATTTCATCCAAATTCTTCCAACAATGATGATTATCATAGTTTTCGTAACAATTGTTCCAAAATATTCGATGTTTACATTCGTATTGATATTTACGGTGTTCTATTGGACAGGAATGGCAAGACTTGTCAGATCAAAAGCTCTTGCTGAAAGCAAAAAAGACTATGTAAATGCATCCAAAACAATGGGTACTAGCGATTTGAAGACTATGTTTACAGGCATTTTACCAAACATTTCTTCAATATTAATTGTAGATATGACATTGAGTTTTGCAGGAAATATTGGTATTGAAACTGGACTAAGCTTTCTAGGTTTCGGGCTTCCACCATCAGATCCATCACTAGGAACGTTGGTATCATTAGCCAGAAAACCAGAAGTTATATCAGATAAGTTATATGTATGGCTACCTGCATCATTATTGATATTAGTAATGATGTTGTGTATAAATTATATCGGTCAAGCATTAAGAAGGGCTTCCGATGCAAAACAAAGGAAAGGATAAGGGGGAAAAATAATGAAAAAGAAATTTAAATCATTATTGGCAATCTTTTTAGTATTAGCATTTGTACTTACAGGATGTGGAAAATCTAATAAAGATAGCGGAAAATCATCAGATTCTGGTTCTAAACAAGAATCCAGCACTGGTAAAAAGGCAAACGGAGAAGGTAAAGGCAACATAGTCGGAGAACAAATGGGCGGCGGCGTGCTTATTGAAAACGAAGGCGAACCAATTAAAGGTGGAACTTTTAAAGTAGGTATTCCTACAGATTCACCTTTTAAAGGTATATTTAATGTTGCATTACAAGACGATAACTTCGACTGGACAATTATCGGACCTACAATGTACGGTTCAGCAAATGGTGGAGAAAGCATGGAATTGAGAGATTCTGGTGCTGAAAAATTCGAATGGGATGAAAAGGCAAAGACTGCTACTATCAAATTATCAGACTCATTCAAATGGAATGACGGCAAACCAGTTACTGCAAAAGACATTATCATCAACTACTTAATCATTGGACACAAGGATTATCCTGGTGTACGTTATGATGATGATATGATTAACATTGTTGGTATGGAAGATTATCACGATGGAAAAACACAAGACATATCTGGTGTTAAAGAAGTAGATGAAAAAACAGTTCAAATCTCATTCAAAGAATGGAAACCTTCAATCAAATGGGGTGCTGGTATTTGGCACGAACCAACAAACTACGAACAAGTTAAAGACATAGCTATAAAAGATATTATATCTTCTGACCCAATCAGAAAAAATCCTAAATCAGCAGGACCTTTCTATATTTCTAATGTAGTACCAGGACAATCAGTTGAATTTAGTGCTAACGAACACTTCTGGGGCGGAAAACCTAAAATCGATAAAGTTGTAATGGAAGTAGTTCCTACTTCACAAATTTTAGCATCATTAAAATCTGGTAAATACGATTATATCGCAGGTGGAGCACCATCAGATACATTCAAAGAAATATCAGAATTAAAAGGATACAAAGTTGCAAGACAACAAGACATGGCTTACACTTACTTAGGATTCAAACTAGGTAAATGGGACAAAGAAAAAGGCGAAGTTGTTGTAGATCCTAACGCTAAGATGGCTGATCCTAACTTACGTAAAGCAATGGGTTATGCAATTGATAACAACGCAGTTGGTGAAAAATTCTATCAAGGATACAGATCACAAGCGACATCAGTTGTTCTTCCTATATTTAAAGATTACTTTAACACTGAATTAAAAGGATACAATTTTGACCAAGAAAAAGCTAAAAAATTGTTAGATGAAGCTGGATACAAAGACGTAGACAATGATGGAATAAGAGAAGACAAAAACGGTAAACCATTTGTAATTAAATTCGCATCAATGTCAGGTGGAGAAATCGCAGAACCATTGTCAGCATACTATATCCAATGCTGGAAAGAAATTGGATTGAATGTTGAGTTGACAGGCGGAAGATTGATAGAATTCAACGCATTCTACGACAAGCTTAAAAATGATGACCCTGAAGTTGACGTATTCCAAGGAGCTTGGGCTGTAGGTACTAACCCTGACCCATCAGGATTATTCAGTAAGAATGCATCATTTAACTACTACAGATATACTAATCCAGAAATGCAACAAGCATTGGATAAGATAGCTGATGGTAAATCATCTGATGAAGAAAGAGCACAAGCTTACAAAGATTTTGCAAAAGTTATGGAAGACAATGTACCATTGATTCCAACACTTTACAGAGAATCATTGACTCCAATCAACAAGAGAGTTAAAAAGTTTGATACAAGATATGTTCAAGATCTTAACAAAGATGACTTCAGATGGAATCAACTTGAACTTACATCTGAACAACCAATTAAAGAATAATAGTTTTTAAATTAAGTGGGGTGTAATTTTACACTCCACTTTTTTATGTAAAATATGTAAAAATACGTAAAATATAACGTTTTCGTTTATTGACTTATTCTAGCTTATTCATTAGAATATTAGAGAGGTGTAATGAATGAAGCAGAAGAATATTATTGCTGTAGTTTTGATAACTGTAGTAATATTTGTTGGAACTTTTGTAGGATTAAATATTTTTAATTCATCAAAGGCAGAAAAATTAGATAAATTGGCTCACCAATGTATAGTAGATGGTAATTACCAAAAAGCTGTAGATTATTATAGTGAATTATACGATAGAACAAACGATGGATCTTATATAGATAAAAAACGTGAAGCTGTGGAACTTTTATCTTCTAAAAATAATTACGATTATGGCGTAAATTATTTAAAGGAAATGAAGTATGTCGATGCAGCAAAAAGTTTCTTGAAAGTAAGCAACAAAGATAGCGTCAATTATCAAAAAGCGCAACAAAGATTGCAAGAAAGCACACAAGCTGTGATAATTGCAAGTGATTCATTTGCAGAAGATGACAACTTTGATGCAAGTTTGAATATGTTAAACTCATACGCACGTGTAATGCCACACGAAACTATTGTTATCGACAAGATAAAAGAAGTTGAAAAAGCAAAAAATCAATACAATGAGAAAAAACAAGACGAAGAAAAACAACGTGCATTGTCTGAGAAAAAGGAAAAAGAAGCCAGAGAAAAAGCTGAAAAACTTGCCAATGAATCAGCAGAAGAATTAAAGAAAGAAAAAGAAAGCACAAAAAAACCAGAAAAAAAAGATGAAAGTTATGAAACTGATGATAACAAAAGACTTATTGATTTGTGCATTCGTTTAGTTGGCAAAACTTACTTGGTAACTGCAGATAATGCCAAAATATACGAAGAACCAAGCAATAAATCACAAGTGATTTCCTCAATTCCTATGGGAAGTGAAGTGTACATTTATGAAGCAAAACCAGATTCAGGTCAAAGAGTATGGTGCCATGCGATAATAAAAAGTGCAGATTCACTAAAATCATACGACGCATGGATATCATCAAACAACTTAGAAATTAACGATTAAGCTCTCAATAATGAGGGCTTTTTGCACATTGCAAACCTTCATGCACGAACATCGGACTCCAAAAATTTGTGATTTCTAAATTTCAATATTCTAAAATCCGTAACTAGCATTCGCTCAAACAGACGGATTTTTCAACGAAGATTTTCAATTTGAAATCAATTAAATTTTTATCGTATGATGTTCTTAGCATTACGGTTTGCAAGTTATAATTGAAACTGCTCTCAATAATGAGGGCTTTTTTAGTAGAAAGGGGTGTGTTATGGATTTAAATTTTTTGCATTTTGATTTGGATGCTTTCTTTGCCTCTTGTGAAATTCTGGATAATCCGAAGCTAAAACACGTCCCAATGGTTGTCGGTGGAAGAAGTCAGAGGGGAATAATTACTACTGCAAATTACGAAGCGAGAAAGTACGGTTTGCATTCTGCGATGCCAATATTTCAAGCGAAAAAGATCGTTCCAAATCTTGTTATAGTACCCCCGGATTTTGAAAAATACAGAAGAAACAGCGAGAAAGTTTTCAAGGTTTTGTCGGCATTTTCGACTAAAATTCAAAAGATGAGTATAGATGAAGGTTGCATGGATATTTCTCATATCGATATGGATAGGTTGGAACTGGCAAATCTAGTCCAAGAAAATGTCAGGATAAAAACGGGATTGTCTATCTCTATAGGAATTAGCTACAATATGAGCCTTGCAAAGCTTGCGTCAGATTGGAACAAGCCTCATGGAATCAAAATTATCACACAGGATGATATTCCAGATATTTTGATGAACTTAAATGTTGGTAAGATTCAAGGAATTGGTAGAAAATCTGAGGAAAAACTAAATAATATTGGGATAAAAAAAGTATGCGATTTGTATGATTTATCCAGAAATAATTTGAGAGAATTATTTGGTAAATTTGGCGAAGTGATTTACGATAGAATTCGTGGTATTGACGATAGACAGTTGGATTTGTCAAGAATTAGAAAATCTATTGGCGTTGAGTACACTTTTGAAAGAGATTTGAGAAATTACAATGAGTTACTAAAAAAAGCCAGTGAATTCAGCGAAGAATTGGCGGAAGATCTTCATAAGAAAAATATTAAAGCGAAAACAATTAGGATTAAAATAAAGCTTAGCGATTTTTCGGTGATTACAAAATCAATGACTCTTGATGAATACATTAGTGATGTCAAGGATATTTACAGGATTGTGAAGTATCTTGTGGTTAACACTAAAATTGAAAAGCCTGTCAGACTTTTTGGGATTACTGCTGCAAACCTTAGCGACACGACTTTCGAGCAGTTAAAATTTTTATAGTAAAAAACTTTGCATAATACCTTGCAATATTTACTACTGTGTATTATAATGTAATCAGGAGGTAAGGTATGAACACACAATTAAAAAAAGGGATTTTAGAATTATGTGTCTTATCGGTTATATCTAAACAAGACAGCTACGGATACGAAATTATAGATCAGATAAAAGATAAGATACCAATGAGCGAAGGAACAATTTATCCTATGCTTAGAAGATTGAAAAACGACAAATACTTGGAAGATTACACTGAACAATCAGAGTCAGGTCCATCTAGAAAATACTATAAGATAACAGACGAAGGAAAAACTTATTTGCACTCACAACTTGAAGATTATAAAAAATTGGTTGAAAGTGTTAAGACCTTGTTAGAGGAGGGTTTTTAAATGAATAAAGAACAATTTATGGAACTTTTAGATTATTATTTCAGAAATGTCGACGAAACAACTTACAGAGAAATAAAGAATGATTACGAAGAACATTTTAGAATCGGCGTTGAAAACGGAAAAACTGAAGAAGAGATTTCAACTGAATTAGGTAATCCAAGAGAGATATTCAACGAATGTAAAGAAGCTGGAATCATCAGAGAAAACAACTTATTCGGTATGTTTAACTTGGATAGCATTGGTGATTTCTTTAATTCCAAAATTTTTGACCAATCCAAAGACAAAGACTATGATTTGTCACAACAAACATTGGAATTCGACAATGATTTCCACAGAATTGAAGTTAAATCGAATGCGGACATAGATGTGTCAACTCACGAATTGGATAAAATAATCGTAACTTACACTACAACTGATGAAACACAAAAGTTAGATGTAGATTATATGAATCACGTGTTGAAGCTTGGTAAAGTTAAAATGGAAAAATTCTTCCAAAAAAGTTTCATCAAATCAATTTCTATCAAAATTCCACAAGACAGTGATTTGGGACTAAACATCGCCACAGCAAGTGGAGATGTAAATGTAGATGTTATTAGTAATGATGTTACTTGCAACACTTCAAGTGGTGATGTAAATATCACTACACAATCAAACAATGTAAATGTCAACACTGCAAGTGGAGATGTTCAAGTTTCCAAATGCAAAAAAGAAATTTATGTTAATACTGTAAGCGGTGATGTGAAGGTGAATTCTGAAAATCCAGAAATCACAGTGAACACTGTAAGTGGAGATATCGAAATCGATGTGAACGAAAACAAAGATTTGAATGTGAGGGGTGTATCTAGCGATATCAATATCCATATCAAAGAAAAGAAAGGTTCTATAGAACTTAGAACTGTTAGCGGTGAAATTCAAATTGATAGTTACTACAAAGATAGTTCGAAAAAAATCAGTAAATCTCACGACCAATCATTCTCAAATGATGAAATCGAAATAAGTGCTGCAACAGTTAGTGGAGATATTACTGTAGATTAGAATTTAAATAGACTGCAATGATTTTTCGTTGCAGTTTTTTTATTGTAAATTTACAGTTAAATATTATTATAACGTAAAAAAAACATTGAAAATATGATAAAATAGAAGGTAATATGGAGGAATAATAATTTTGAAAATAATAGTAACTTGCGCATTCGGTTTGGAGAGTTTAGTCAAAAGACAACTTTTGGATATGGGCTATGAAAATTTGAATGTAAACGACGGAAGAATAATGCTTGAATGCGATGAAAAAGATATCGCAAAATTAAATATAAATTTGAGATGTGCAGACAGAGTTCTAATCGAATTGGGTAATTTTAAGGCTGTATCATTTGAACAACTTTTTAAGGGCGTTGAAAAAATAAATTGGTTAGATATTTTGGAAGCGGATTCTAATTTTATTGTAGAAGGCAGAAGTTACAAATCAAAATTATTTTCTATTAAAGACTGTCAATCGATTACAGAAAAGGCGATTATTAAATCTCTTCAGAAAAAATACAAGGTGGATTGGTTCTCAAAATCCAAGGGGAGATTTAGGATTGAAGTTAGTCTTGTAAAAGATATTTGTTCGATAACTTTGGATACCTCGGGAGACGGACTTCACAAAAGAGGCTACAGAGAAGAATCAGTTCTTGCCCCTATAAGAGAAAACTTAGCAGCAGGAATTATCGATTTGTCATTTGCAAACAGCGACAGACCTCTTGTGGACTTGTTCTGTGGTAGTGGAACTTTTGCGATAGAAGCTGCGAGAAAATTCAGAAATATTGCACCAGGGATTGACAGGAAATTCGATTTTATTAACTTTAATGATAAATTCAACGATGCCTACAAACAAGAGCGTACCAAAGCCTTGGAGAGCATTGATTACGATAAAAAGATAGATATTTTCGCTAGTGATGTGGACGGCTCAGCGATTGAAAAAGCAATAGCAAATGCGGAAAATGCTGGAGTCAGGGAGGATATTAGATTCGTGACGAGAGATTTCAGAAATGTTGTGTTAAATGATAATTACTTCGTTCTAATATCTAACCCACCTTATGGAAAAAGGCTTGGCGAAAGACAAGAAGCCGAGAAAATTTATAAGGATTTGGGAATTAAAATGGCGAAATTCAAGACCGCCTCACAATATATAATCACAGATTGCGAAGAGTTTGAGAAATTTTACGGCAAAAAAGCATCTAAAAATAGAAAGATGTACAACGGAAATATGAAGTGTTATTTGTATCAATATTTTGGTCCGAGACCTAAATAGGAGGAGATATCCTTGGAGAAGAAATCAAGTGAAGATGTTAGTGATTTCAAAGGATCTGATTACGAAGTTCTAAATTCTATGAAGGATTTAGTTAGAGTAATAGATAAAGATGGGGTAATAATATTTGCCAATACTAGCATGATAAAATCTATGCCTATCAATCCAATAGGAGTGAATTGCTATTTGGATTATAGTGAAGATTTTCCAAAATGTTTGGCAGATAGGAAATACCGTTTGAACAGCACTATCAAAGAAAAAAGAAAAATAAATGGCGTGGATTATTCCATAACTTCTTCTCCAGTTATGGATAAAGATGGAGAAGTGGTAAGTACTGTCGAGGTTTTCAGAGATATTTCAAAAGAGGTCAAAACTCAGATTGATTTGATTAATGCGAACAAGGACATCAAGGATGAAATCATATTCGCCAAGCACATTCAAAGCAAAACTTTGCCTAGTAAGGGTGAGCATGTTGGTTTGGATTTGGATTACAGCTATATTTCATCTAGGGATTTGTCTGGAGATATCATCGATTGCATAGACATTGACGAAAGATTTGTAGGAATTTACATCGCAGATGTTGTGGGCCATGGGATTGCGGCATCTATTCTGACGATGTTTATCAGACAGACAATGAGGTATTTGGTAAGTAGAATTACAGATTCTAGACCGAAAAGAGTGCTGAAGGATTTGAATACCACATTTACTGAACTTAATTTATCGGTAGACAAATATTTTACGATTTTTTATGGATTATACGATAGAAAACTCAAAATATTTTCATATGCAAATGCTGGTCACAATGGTATTCCATTTTTGATTTCCAATGATAAATTAGAAGAATTAAAAGTTACAGGTCATCCCATCTCTCCAATGTTTGAAGGAGTTGGGTTTGACCAAAGAGATATATTGGTCTCCAGTGGTGATGAATTAATTATGTACACTGATGGGATAACTGAAACTAGAGGATTTGACAACGAATTTTACGGCGAAGAAAGACTAAAAAGAGATTTAATGAAAGTTCCAGACAGAAGAATTGAATATGTGCTAAGCGAATTGAATTCTTTTAGGTTTTTGGAACAGGATGACGATATTGTTCTAGTGAGTTTGAAGGTTCTATAGGAGGAAATATGTTCAAGCTAGATTTTTCAAATACGACAAGTCATAATTCTGTGGATACTTTGAGGACAGAATCCGTAAATGCTTTAGAAAAGCTTTTAAATAAATCCTGTGAAGGTAAGGAATTCACAGGATGGATTGATTTGCCTAAAAATTACGACAGAGAAGAATTCGAGAGAATTAAAAAATGTGCTAAGAAGATAAGAGAAACGTCTGATTGTTTAGTTGTCATTGGAATCGGTGGAAGTTACATGGGAGCTAAGGCGATTGATTATGCGATGAGCGATTATTTTGAGAAATCGGGCATCGAAATCATCTACGCTGGTTTCCAATTGTCTTCTACGTATTTGGCTGAACTTTTGGATTATTTGAAAGACAAGGATTTTTGTGTAAATGTAATTAGCAAATCGGGAACTACTACAGAACCTGCAATCGCTTTTAGATTTATAAAGGAATTAATGGATGAAAAATACACAAAAGAAGAACAAAAGAGCAGAATTTTCGCCACTACTGATAAACAAAAAGGTGCATTGAAAGAATTGTCTGATATCAATGGTTATGAAACTTTTGTAGTGCCAGATGACATCGGTGGAAGATTTTCCGTTCTAACTTCTGTTGGATTGTTGCCACTTTGCGTAAAAGGATTGGACATTGATCAATTGATGGTGGGTGCAGCAAATGCAATGGAAGATTTTACAAAACTTGATTACGAATCAAATTTTGCTTTGCAATACGCTTCATTTAGAAATGATATGTATCGCAATGGAAAAGATATTGAGATACTTATTAATTACGAAATGAGATTAAAATATTTTTCTGAATGGTTCAAGCAATTATTCGCAGAATCGGAAGGGAAAAACAACAAAGGAATATTCCCGATGATGTGTAATTTCACGACTGATTTGCATTCAGTAGGTCAAATGATTCAAGATGGACAAAAAAATGTATTTGAAACTGTGATTTCAGTAGAAAATCCACGCAAAGATTTGTATATAAAATCCGATGCTGATAATTTGGATAATCTGAATTATTTGAGCGGTAAATCAGTGGATTACGTGAATAAGATGGCTATGCAAGGAACGCTTAATGCGCACTTGTCGTCAAATGTTGAAAGTGTTGTCGTGAAAATTGATGAGATTAATGAAGAAAATCTAGGATATATGATTTATTTCTTTGAAATGAGTGTAGCAATTTCGGCGCTTGTTTTGGGAGTGAATCCTTTTAATCAACCGGGAGTTGAAGAATACAAGAAGCAAATGTTTAAATTATTAGAAAAGCCGGGTTATTAATATGAAAGAGAATTTAAAGAAAATAGTTTTGTACGAGAAAAGCTACGAAATTTCGAAAATAATATTGATTTTATTGACATCTGTTTTATTTTTGAAATTTGCTAAGGTAGACCATGTTTTTGTTAAATCGTTTTTTATAACTGTATTTTCATTCGTGCCAATAATAGGAGCGGGAGTGTATTTTATTCCAGCAATCATTCTTAATTTATTAGAATCAAATACACTCAATTTGGCGATTTATGTGTGGTTGTTATTGGCAGTAATATGTATTAACAGAATACTCTACAGTGTTTTTTATGATTTGCCGTTTGATTACAGCCCAATATTTTATGTTATTATGGGAATGATTTTGTATTTGATATTTGGCAAATACATATTGATGGTGTTTAGTTTGTTTGTTTACGGAATAAACGTGTACAACAATTACAACAAGTACAAGAAAACAAAAGCTTTTTACAATAAAGCTTTGTTCAATTTCATTGATTTGAAACAAATTATTCAAGAAAATTAGAATGCGGAGGAAATTGTGGAAAAATTATTGATTGCAAGAGGAAACGAAGATATCGAACTTCTTTCAAATAAAGTAAATCAACATGGGCTTATCGTAGGAGCGACTGGAAGCGGAAAGACAGTTACATTAAAAGTGTTGTGCGAATATTTCTCCGATTTGGGAGTGCCAACTATTTTGTCAGACGTTAAGGGAGATTTGTCAAACTTAGCATCGGTTGGTGAAATGAACGATAATCTTAAATCTAGACTAGATGAAATGAATATCACTGATTTTAATTTCAAAAACTATCCGGTAAATTTATGGGATGTTTACGGAGAAGCTGGACTTCCATTGAGAGTTTCAGTTTCTGAAATGGGTCCGATTTTGTTATCGCAAATTTTGGATTTGAACGATACACAAGCTGGAATTTTGAATATTGCATTCAGGGTTTCAGATGAGGAAGGACTATTGTTGTTGGACATAAAAGATTTGCGTTCTATGCTTAATCATTTGTCAGACAACAGGGAAGTTTATTCAAAAAAATACGGAAATATCACAACTCAAAGTATCAGTGCAATCATGAGAAAATTATTGTACATCGAAGATATGGGTGCAGATAAATTCTTGGGAGAACCAAGTTTGGATATAAGAGATTTGATGAAGACAGATTCTGATGGACGCGGATTTGTGAATATAATTTCTGCTGCAAGACTTATTAACGACAAAAACTTGTATTCGATGTTTTTGTTGTGGCTATTGTCAGAACTTTTCGAATCACTACCAGAAGTTGGAAATCCAGAAACCCCAAAACTTGTGTTCTTCTTTGACGAAGCACATTTGTTATTCGATAATGCAAACAAGATGATAATGGATAAAATTGAACAAGTTGTAAGACTTATTCGTTCAAAAGGTGTGGGAATATTCTTCATCACACAAAACCCACTAGACATCCCAGATTCGATTTCTTCGCAATTAGGAAATAGAATTGTGCATCAATTGAGAGCTTTCTCTCCAAAAGAATTGAAGGCTGTGCAAAAAGTTTCTGAAACTTTCAGAGCAAACGCAGATATGAATGTAAAAGATGAAATTGTAAACTTAAGAACAGGTGAAGCGTTGATTTCATTTTTGGATGAAAAAGGAGCACCAAGTATAACTAAAAAAGGACTTGTACTTCCACCACACTCATCGTTTACGCCACTTTCTCAATCAGACGTGGATTATATTGTGAAAAACTCTGATTTGCATCAAAAATATTCACAATCAATCGACAGAGAATCTGCTTATGAAATACTGCAAAAAAAATTGCAAAATCAAATCAAAGAAGAGCCGGAAAAACAAACTAAGAAATCTAAAAAACAAGAAAAATCTCCGATAGAAGATTTCGCGTCTAAAAGCATCAACTCCATGCTTGGTAGTTTTACAAGACAAATCGGAAGAGATATAGCGCGTGGAATTTTCGGGTCAATAAAAAAAAGCATAAAATTTTAATAAACCTCCCAGAAGGGAGGTTTTTAAATGTGCTAAATTTTATTTTATAGTTTTTCAGCGACTAATACTAACGGTCTAGAATTTTCCTTATCAAAGTCTGCTTTATTAAATCCTCCGTATATTTTTATATTCTCAAAACCATTTTGTTCTAAAAGTGATACTAATTCGTCAGATGTTATTGGGAATAAATTAACGTCGTTTTCAATGGATTTATCACCGGCTGTCATAACTGTGTTAAATCGTATAAAATCACCATTTCTGAAATATTTTCGTACAAATTCCACTTTTTCGTTTTTGATAGTAGGAAGATCTCCCAAGTAATCATCATCTACTTGTAAAAATGGATGGAAGTTAATGATTTGAATTACAAGATTTCCTTTTGTGTCTAACTTGTCGTAGCATTTTTTCAAGAATTCATTTATTTTTTCTGAAGAATCTAAGTGTACCAAAGAATTTCCAATGCAATAAATCAAACCGAAATTATCTCTCAACTTGTCGATATCTAGCATATTCATACATTTAGCATCGATTTTATTTTCATTAATCGCTTTGTTCACAAACTTTTCTTCCAAATCAATCCCCATCACATCAAATCCATCATCTTGAAGTCTTTTCGCAACTTTTCCGGTGGCACATGCTACATCCAAGATTTTACCGTGAGCAAGTTCTTCTAAGAAACTAATTTGTTTATCATTTGGCTGGAAAATATCTTCGTAATTATCTGAAATTGAATCGTAAAATTTACTCATATCATCACCTCTAATGTATTTATACCCAAAAGAATGTTACAATTTTATAAAGTTGTCATAATTTTGTAATAATTTCAAATCCTGTGATATAATTAGATAAATGAGGTGGAAACTTGATACGTAATAATCACGATAGATTTCTAGAAGAAAAAAGAAGGCGCGCAGTAAAACGAAGGATTGTGTTTTCAGTATTTCTTTTAGTAATTCTATTTTCAATCATAAAAGTAAAAAACGATAGACAAGAGCATGCAGTTGAACAAAAACAAGCTGAGATAGCTCAGGAGAAAAAAACTTCCGTACAACAAGACTCCAAACCCGAAGAACCAGTGGAAAAAGAGAAAACTGATGAAGAAGTTTTTGAAAAAATCAAAAAAACTGAAAATATTTACCAAAACACATTTAAGAGAAATGAATTGTTGCACAATTTGGAAGTTTACGCTAAGTACAATCCTAATGCAAAATTAGTGATGAAAAACGCTGATGACATTCATCCATCTCTTTTAAAACTTGCTGGTAATAACTACACTGCAGTTAATTTCGTGGCGAAAACAATTGATTCTACAATTAAAAACGACTATTCATATCCAGAAAACGCAAATAATTCAAATGTGCCATTGTATTTGCAGTGGGACAAGAGATGGGGTTATGAAAAATACGGCTACGGAATTATAGGTTTTACTGGATGTGGCCCTACAAGTTGCGCTATGGCGATGTCGTATTTGAAAAACGATCCTTCAATCACTCCTGCAAAAATAGCAGAAGAAAGTGATCGCAACGGATATTCGTCATCTGAAGGAACAAGCTGGGGATTTTATCCTTATATCGCAAGGAAATACGGATTGAAAGCTGTGCAAATGGATGCGAATTATAATGTTATAAAAGAGAATATAAAAAAAGGAAATCCGATTCTAATTTCTGTAAGACCTGGTGATTTCACACAAACGGGACATGTTATGGTGATTTCGGGAATAGATTCAAATGGCAATATTATAATTAACGATCCGAATAGCTTTACTAATTCACAAAAATCATGGAAATATGACAGATTACAACCACAAATCAAAGCGATGTGGGTGTTTAGTAATGGAGTATAAATGAAAAAATACACAAAATACAAAAAAGATCTTGAATATTCTTATACAATGGGACCTTTTCCAACTTATGAACTTATTGAAAATAAGGCTGATATTGTTGAGGAGGTCTTAATTTCTGAGGATTTCAATGACACAGAAAAACTGATAAATATATTGAATGATAAGAAAATTCCCTATACGATTTCAAGTAAACAAATAAACAAAATTTCATTAAAAGATAAGGAATACGTGATTGGAGTTTTCAAAAAGGAAAAATCAATATTACAAGAAAAAAACCACATAATTTTGGACGGAATAGACAACATGGGAAACTTAGGTACTATTATGAGAAGTATGCTTGCATTTGGATATAAGGATTTGGCTTTGATATCAAATACGTGTGATGTTTACAATCCTAAAGTTGTCCGTGCCAGTATGGGGGCTTTCTTTAAATTGAATATACAAAGATTCGATAATTTACAAGATTACAAGAAAAATTTCCCAGAAAATAAGATTTATTCGTTTTTGTTAGATGAAAGTTCAGATGAACTTGGCGATGTGAAGTTCGAACAACCATTTAGCTTGGCATTTGGAAATGAAGGGGCAGGGCTTCCAAAAGAATACTACAATGAAAATAAGATTTTCATCAATCAATCTAAGGATGTGGATTCCTTGAATTTACCGATAGCTTGTTCTATTGCAATGTATCAATCGAGGGCGATTTAATGAAGAGGGTTTTTGTATTTGATTTGGATGGAACGTTGATAGATTCTATTGAGATGATAAATAATTGTTTCAATTATACTACTAAAAAATTTGGGCTTAAACCTGTAGAAAAGGAAAAATTTAATTATTTTCTTGGAGATGGACCTAAAATTTTGGTGGAAAAATCTCTGGATTATTTAATAGAGCGCGATAATTTGGATGAAGCAGTGATTAATTCGAAATTTTATGAAATCTACGACAGCTATATTGAGTATTACAACGGATATGACGATAAGAAAACGCAGATGTATCCATACATTAGAGAAAGTCTGGATAAATTAAAAGAAATGGGCGCACTTGTTTGCGTATGCACGAATAAAACTCTTCCAGCAGCGGAGAAAATTTTGAACAATTTATTTCCACAAGGCTATTTTGATTATGTGTCTGCATTGGAAGATGAAACCAAAAGAAAGCCTAATCCATTTTTGCTAGAAAAAATCGTGGAAGATTTGGATATTAAAAAAGAAGAGATTGTATATTTTGGAGACACTGATACAGATATTGAGACGTGTAAAAATGCGAATGTAACAAGTGTCGGTGTTGAATGGGGATTTAGAGAAAGAGAAGAACTTGTAGAATCGGGAGCAGATTTTGTGATTTCTGATCAAAGAAGGATAGTTGATTTTTATGGAGAATTACCAAAAAATATTGGATAAAACAATTGAAAATCTAAATGGAGGAGAAACACTTCTTCTTCACAGTTGTTGTGGGCCTTGTTCCAGTTATGTTTTGGAATATTTGTCACAGTATTTTAAGATAACTATTTTGTTTTACAACCCAAACATTTCTCCGCAATCTGAGTTTGATAAAAGAGTTGTGGAGCAGAAAAAAGTCATCGCAAATACAAAAGCAAAATATCCTATTGACATAATTGTTGACAAATACGATCCAGATGAATTTTACGAAAGAGTTGCTCCTTATAAGGATTTGGGAGAAAAATCACAGCGCTGTTATGAGTGCTATGATTTGAGAATTGATAGAACTTTTGAGATTGCAGATGAGATGGGTTTTGATTTTGTAACGACGACGTTATCGGTTAGCCCTCATAAAAACAGCCAATGGATTAATGAAATCGGAGAAAAATTAGAACAAACACACAAAACAAAATTTTTGCATTCTGATTTTAAGAAAAAAAATGGCTACAAAAGATCTATTGAATTGTCAAAGGAATTTGATTTGTATAGGCAAGATTACTGCGGATGCGTTTACAGTAAGAAAGAAGCAGAACAACGACATAATAATGATTGATTGAATCGGTGATTTTTATCGCCGATTTTTTTGTGAGAAATTTTCAAAACAAAATTGATAATGGTGTTAAGTATTTGTATCGGCTAAAGTTGTTTGATATAATTAAATAAAGGAGATTTTATGAATTTTGAAAAAAATGTAATGGTTAAGAAATATAACGATGGAGTTATAGAAGAAGTAGAAGATGTTATTCTTAGAGAATTTTTGTTGGATATCAATATTAATTCCAAACCGATTGTTAAACTTTTATGTATTGAAAAGGATTTACAAGAACTTGTGACGGGATATCTTATCACAGAAAATATTGTAAGGCCAGAAGATATACAAAACGTAGATATACGTATTGATGGAAATATTTGTAATGTAGAGTTGAAAGATATCGATAACACTCCAAGTCACGTGACTACAGAAAGTGGAGATTACAAAAATGTTCCATACAATTTTACAAACAGAGATGAAAAAGTCACTCCGATTGATTGGGACGAAGAAACGTTGTTGAAGATTTCCAATTACAATTTATCGGGATCGCAGTTATTCAAAGAAACTGGCAATGTGCATTCTGTTGTTTTGGCAAAAGGAGAAGAAATAATCTGCCAATGTGATGATATTGGAAGATACAACGCTTTTGACAAATCTGTGGGAACAGCTGTATTGAAAGGCGAAAAATTATCCGATCTGATTGCATTTACATCAGGGAGAATTCCTTCATCAATTGTTCAAAAATGTATCAATTCAGGAATTTCTGTCATAGTTTCTAGAAGTGCACCAACGGATATTTCTTTGGAACTAGCAAGCAAATATAATTTGTCCGTAATCGGCTTTTGTAAACAAAGTCGTTTAAATATTTATAGGGATTTTAGGAAGAAGGATTAGTTATGAAAAAATTAGCGGATTTTTTGTATGCCATTATGGCAGGGGCATTTATTGCTATGGGCGGAGTTGTGTTTTTGAGCCTAGACAATAAAATCGTTGGAGCATTTATGTTCAGTTTGGGACTTTTTGCTGTGTGTACTTTGAAGTACAATTTGTTTACGGGAAAAGTTGGATATCTGTTCTGTAATGATGTGAAAACTTATTTGCCATGGTGCTTGATGGTGTGGGTTGGAAATTTAGTTGGTAGTATTATCGTAGCGGAATTGGTTCGTCTTACAAGAGTTGCTCCAGGAATTATCGAAAAATCCACGAAATTGGTTCAAGTAAAAGCAGACGATACTTTGATTAGTTTGTTTGTTTTGGGTATTTTCTGTAATATTATGGTTGTTCACGCTGTGGATCAATACTTAAACAATCCTCACGAAATTGGAAAATATTTGGGAATTGTAATGAGCATTATGGTATTTATCCTATGCGGATTTGAACACTGTATTGCAGATATGTTTTACATTCAAATGGCAAGAATGTGGAATTCACAAACAATTATCGCTCTAATTGTCATTACTTTGGGTAATGTATTGGGCGGAATTTTGATTCCAACAATGAGAAATATCAACACAAAATTAAAAAACGAATAAGGTTGAATTAATGTTATTACAAGTAGAAAAAGCAAAGGAAATTCTTAGAGAAACACAAAAAAAAGCATCTGATATTGAAGAAATTGATATCGATGATGCTTATAACAGAGTTTTGGCGGAGGATGTGTTGGCGAAGTTCAACAATCCTCCTTATCCAAAAAGTGCAATGGATGGATATGCTGTAAGTAGCAAAGATTCTGACAAATTATCGAAAAAGAAAATTATTGGAACGAATTTTGCTGGAGATTGCAATGATTTTGATTACGAAGAAAATACTTGCGTGAGAATAATGACAGGTGCATTCGTACCACGAGGCTACGATGCAATCGTAAAACAAGAAGACTGCGAAGTAGTTGATGATTTTATTGAAATCAAAAAATCTTACAAGCCTTTTGATTACTACATCAAAGAAGGCGAAGATGTGTCCAAAGGAGATTTGTTAATTCCTAAAAACACGAGGATTTCTTCAGTTGATTTATCGATTTTGGCTTCAAATGGTTATGCAAAAGTTAAAGTTTATAGGAAATTAAAAGTAGCGCTATTGTCGACAGGATCTGAATTGTTGTATCCTGGAGATGATTATACTCCAGGTAAAATCTACAGTTCAACTACTTTTACATTGAAATCTATTCTAAAAAATTCAGGCGTAGAAGTTGTCGAACAAAAAAACTGCATGGATGATGAACAATCAATTATAAAAGAAATAAAAAATCTAACACAAAAATCAGATATCGTTATAACAACGGGCGGAGTTAGTGTTGGTGACAAAGATTTAATGGAAACCTGCATGAAACAAATCGGAGAAGTTTTGTTTCATAGAATTGCCATGAAGCCTGGAACTCCAGTGATGGCATCAAAAGTAGGTGACACAATCGTTCTGTCGTGTTCTGGAAGTCCGTTTGCAGCTTTTTGTAATTTTGAAGTTTTATTTTGGGATTTGTACAATAAATATTATGGATTAAGTGTAAAACAATTTGAAAAAGGAAAAGTTGTAAAAGGATCGATGAAACCTTCGAAGCTTCAACGATACGTCAGATGTTTTGTAAAAGATTCTGAGATTACTATCTTTGATAAGCACAAAAATTCCATGCTACAAGATTTGACTAATTGCAATGCGCTTTTACTTCAAAAACAAAATGAAAGCTTGGATGTGGGTTCAAGCGTGGATTATATATATTTGGGTGAAATATGAGAGTTTCTGTAGGAATATTGGCTGGTGGAAAAAGTGTGAGAATGGGTCAAGACAAATTTGATTTGAACTTTTACGGTCACACTTTTATAGAGGAATTAATAGATAGGTTCAAAGATTTTGAAGTAATTGTTTCATCCAATACAGCCGATTATTCTCCAATTAAAACTGTAAAGGACACTTATATTGATGCGGGACCTTTGAGTGGAATATTGGAGATTTTGAAAAATTCTACAAATGAATATGTATTTGTAACTTCTTGCGATATGATAAATGTAAAATCTGATTTGGTGGATTTTGCAGCATCTATCGCAAGTTTTTCAGATGAAGCTGTAATTTTTGAAACAGATGAGAGATGCTATCCTACTTGCGGGATTTTTTCAAAAAAAATAATTCCTATTTTGGAAGAAATGCTTGAAAGTAAAGATTATCGTGTGATGAATTTGGTTAAGAAAATCGATGCGAAATTTGTTAATTTGAAATACACAATTTTTGAGGATGAATTTGTTAATATTAATTATCCAGAAGAACTGAAACAAAATACAACACCTTTGATTTGTATTTGTGGCAAAAAAAATAGTGGCAAGACTACTTTTATTAAAAAGCTTGTTTACGAATTGAAAAAAAGAGATAAAACTTGCTCGGTAATTAAACACGATGGGCACGATTTTGAACTTGATTTCAAAGATACTGACACTTTTTATTACAAAGAGTACGGCGCTTGTCAGACCTTGATTTTTAACGATAAATACTTTAAATTAGATGGTAGGAGTAAAAATATTTATGATTTGATCAAATTATTAGACGATGTTGATTTGATTATTATCGAAGGAATGAAGGATTCAGATTTCATTAAATACGAATGTACTCTTACAGATGATTTGGTATGTAGCGATGTGAACAAATATGGAATTATCAGCGACAGAAATTTTAGTGGGTTCGATAATTTCGATATCAATAATCCATCAGAGTTTACAAACTACATTATCCAAAAATTTAAAATTTAGAAGGTATTTATGGAAAATATTTTGTGCAATATGATAAAAATCAATCGTGGAAATGATGTTTTGGTTTTAGATAAAGTAAAAAAATACGGCTGGGAAGGGTTAACTTTTCCAGGAGGTCATGTCGAAAAAATAGAATCTATAACTGAATCTGTCATTAGAGAAGCGAAAGAAGAAACTAATTTGGATATTGAAAATATAAAATATGTTGGAATGATTAGCTGGTACGACATGGGCAACGACGACAGAATTGTCGGATTTTTGTATGAAACTGACGATTTTTCTGGAGAATTGGTAAAAGAAAATGTCGAAGGGACATTGGAATTTATAGATTACGATGAATTAAAAAACATGGATGGACATAGCGATTCTATGGGTGAAATTTTCGCTATTTACGACGGGGAATATTCTGAAATCGTGCTTTATTATGAAGATAATAAATGCGTAAAAAAGGAGTGTTATAAATAGTGAGAAAAGCTAAAGGAATGATGTTCGCCATTATTTCGGCGTTGATTTTCGGATTTACGCCAATAATGGTCAGAGAAACGTTGAGTAATGGAAGTAACGTAATAATGACTTCTTTTTTGAGGGGGTTTTTCGTAATTCCATTTTTGATTATTTCATTGAAAAGCAGAAATGTTAGCCTCAAAGTTACAAACCAAGAATTGAAAAAACTAATTTTGATGTGTAGCATTGGTGGTTGCATTACAATGACAATGCTTTATGCTTCGTATCAATACATTTCCGTCGGCCTTGCAACATCCATTCACTTTATTTTTCCGACGATTGTAACGGTGTATTCGGTTATGTTCCTAAATGAAAAGATGACGAAATACAAATTTATCTCACTGATTGCATCTATAATCGGAGTAATTTTACTAGCGAACAATGTCGGTGGAAGCAGTAATTTTCCATTGGGAATGTTCTTGGCAGTGGCATCTGGTTGTACTTATTCTTTTTATTTGATTTATATGGATGTATCCGGACTTAAAAACATGGACAGTGTCAAAGTTACATTTTACAATTGCACAATTAACTCAACGATGCTTTTGGTATTTGGGCTTATTACTGGAGATTTTACATTGTCTTTATCAAGATATGCGTGGATAATTGCATTTGTGATTTCGATATTGGTTTCAGTATTTGGCACATTATTCATTCAGCTGGCAATAGTAAACGCAGGTGTCAGCACATACACGATTTTTTCGACTTTAGAGCCAATTACATCTGTAATATTGGGAATTATTTTATTTAACGAAACTACAGATCCAAGAAGATTGCTTGGCTGTTTTATGATATTTATGTCAGTGATGATACTGGCAGTTTCAACGAGATTTCAAGAAAGAAAAGCAAAGGGAAGTGTAAATAATGGATGATGTTGAAAGATTGAAACAAATTGTAGAACAAAGTGACAAAATCGTGTTTTTCGGTGGAGCAGGAGTGTCCACTGCATCTGGAATTCCAGATTTTAGATCAGCAACGGGACTTTACAACAAGAAAAACGACAGCGATTTTTCACCGGAATATATGTTAAGTCACGAATTTTTCGTGACACGCCCTGATTTATTTCAAAACTATGTTCTTGAAAATTTAATTATTGAAGGAGTTAAACCGAACAAAGCACATTTATCACTTACAAAATTAGAAAGAGCAAATAAACTTCTAGGAGTTATTACTCAAAATATCGACAGCTTAGATAAAATGGCTGGAACGAAAAATATCGCAGAAATTCACGGTAATTTGAGAGATTATTATTGTGTAAATTGTGGTGCAAAATACGATTTGGATTATTACAAACAACAAAGACCATGCAAATGTGAAAAATGTGGAGGTGTTGTTCGTCCAGATGTTACATTGTACGGAGAAGTTCCACCGCAAAGGGAATTTGCAAAAGCTATCAGTTGGATTAACAAAGCAGACACGATGATTGTAGCCGGAAGTTCACTTGTCGTGTATCCTGCAAGTGGTCTTATCAATTATTTTAGAGGAGATAATTTGATACTAATTAATCTAGATCGTACAAGCTACGATAATATGGCAAATATCGTGATTCACGACGATATTGCAAAAACTTTAGAATATGTGACGAGGGATATAGATGAAAGATAAAATCAAAAATTATTTGCAAAAAGTGTACGGAGTTGATTTTTTGTCGAAAACTATGATAATAGTTGCTCTGATACTTTCTTTGATTAATTTAAAATTTAAAAATAGAGTTGTAGAAATCATCACAATGATTTTGATTGTTTATTTCGGAATTTTCAGAGTTTTTTCTGTTAATAAATATCAACGTATGATTGAGAATCAAAAATTCTCAAAGGCTGTAAAACCTATGACTGATTTTTTTGAAAAATACAAAATCAGAGCCGCAAATTCCAAGGACAAGAAGTACATTAAATGTCCTAACTGCAAAAAAGAAATGAAAATTCCAAGAAATAAAGGAAAAATCAAAGTAACTTGTCCTCATTGTGGGCATAAATTTGTAAAAAAAAGTTAATAAAAATGAGAAAATCTATTATTGAGTTAGTCGCTTGATAATAGATTTTTTTGTGTTTTTATTTGATAAATTATTCGGATAAAATTAATAATTCGAATTAAAATTGTATAATTGGCTAAAATTTTATGAGTTTATGTATATATATTACATATAATTGACCACATGAACAATAAATGTTATCATTAAAAAAATTAATTAGGAGGAGCAAACGATGATAAAAATTATATCAGATTCAGCTTGCGATTTGAAAAAAGCCTATACGGAACAAAATAATATAGGAATTGTTCCATTTAACATAATAATAAACGAAGTTACATCACTTAAAGACAAAATAGAAATACAATCAGAAGAATTATTGGAGATGATGAAGAATGATTCGCAATTTTTTGCGAAAACTTCTCAGCCAAGTCCTGACGATTACAAAATCGAATTTGAAAAGGCAGCAAAACAAGGTTATGACATAATATGTTTTACTATAACATCTGAACTAAGTGGGTCTTACCAATCAGCAGAAATTGCCAAGAGAATTATTCAAGAACAGTATGATGTGGATATCAGGATTGTTGATAGTTTATCGGCATCTCTTGGACAGGGGATTTTAATTAAAAAAGCTGTAGAAATGATGAGGCAAAATAAGTCGTTGGATGAGATAGAAGATTATGTAAACAAAATCAAATTAACCGGTAAGATTTTTTTGTTAGTGGACACTTTAAAATATCTTGAAAAAGGTGGGAGAATTAGCAAATCCAAAAGATTAATAGGAAATGCACTAAGTCTAAAACCTATACTGAAATTGGAAGATGGTAAATTAGACATTGTGGATAAAGTTATTGGCAAGAAAAGAGCCATAAAACATTTGCTGAAATTGATTAAATCGGAAAAAAATAATGCACATAAAGGCAATGAATTTTTCGTGGTACATGCAGACTCAAAACAAGAGGCTAGTGAAATATACGATGAATTAAAAACTGAAAATAATATACCTTTTGATATCGAATTATTATCTCCAGTTTTAGTTTGCCATTCGGGAAATGGCAGCATTGCTGTTGGAATTGTAAACACTGAAGTTTAATCTAAAATTATATATAGAAATTTTAAATAAATAATAGTGCGTTTTTTATAACGCATTATTTTTTTGCTCAAATATAGATTTTGTTAACTCCGATTTAATTAGAAAAAGTTTTTTGTTTCACGAACATTTCATAAAACTATCGTAATATAATATCAGATCACACGAATGCGTGTTATCTAAATATGAACTTAGATATTTTATGGAGGAAATTATGAGAAAAAATGTATTAAAAGGAACTACTTTGCTACTAGCATTGTGTTTTAGCGTTGGAGCAGTTGGATGCCAAAAATCTAGTGGAAATACGGGAAAAGAAACTAAAGTGGTAAGTCCAAAAGAAGCGGGAATGAAGGGTGATAAAAGCGGTGAAAATGAAAAATTCAAACCTGCTGATTATTCATTACAACCAAAAGATGAATTTGTATATGAGTTTTTGGGATTGAAGTTCAAGCTTTCAGAACAAGTTAAAAAAGATATGAAAGACAAGAAGATTGCGATGTTGGATGAACAAAGTCCTATCGACAAGGAATTGAAATACGCTATGCTTACTTTCAGCAAATTAACTGAAGAACAAAAAAATGCAGTAGTCGAAAAAATGGGTGATGGATACGAAAAATGGCAAAAAGAACTTGAAAGAGTGGGTTCTATTGGAATGTTTGACAAAAATATGACTGAAGCTGAAATCGCCAAAATCACAAAATGCGATAATAACAAAAAATTAGGTGAATCAAAAGACGGTAAGTTTGCTTACTACATAAGTTCAAAAGGTAAAATGGATGAAGGTTTTGCAAAAGAATTTGCTAAAACTCAAATTGATATTATAGACAAAAAACCACGTCCTGAAAATGGATTTGTATTATCTGAAAAAACTGATTTGGAAAACACAGAAGCATTCGACAAAAAATCTGTTAAGGGTTTGAACAATTTATCCACAAAAGACATCAATGGCAAAGATTTCTCAAGCAAAGATTTTTCAAAATACGACCTTACAATGGTAAATGTATTTGCCACTTGGTGTAGTGCTTGCGTGAATGAAATTCCTGATTTGAGTGAGGTTCAAAAAGAAATGAAGTCCAAAGGCGTAAACATCGTCGGAGTTGTTACAGATACTGTGGACGATAATGGTACTAATAATGAAGCATTGAAAAAGGCAAAACTAATTCAAGAAAAAACAAAAGCTTCATATCCATTTTTAATGCCAGATAAATCAAACTTCAACGGCAGATTAAACGGAATACAAGCAATGCCAGAAACTTTCTTTGTCGATAAAAATGGAAATATTGTAGGAGAAACTTATTCTGGTGCAAAATCAAAAGAAGAATGGAAACAAGTTATCGAAAAAGAATTAGCTAATTTAAAAAATAAATAAAATTAGGTGATTTAAATGTACAAAAAATTTATTCATAGCCGTATATTTTCAGTTACGATTTTATTTCTGTCTATTGGGATGATTTATTACGGTTACAACAACGGCGAAGTAAAAGTTGTTTTGGATAAGGCTATAAGAATTTGCATGGAGTGTATTGGAATTGGATAAGATTAAAGATTTACTAAGCTTTGGAACGAAGAAAAACAGATATAAAATAATGGATAATTTCAGACACGCTTTCCAATCGCTGTGGTTTTTGATTACAAATTCTTATGTAGAAGGTTTTAAAACCGGAAAGATTTACAGTGGAAATCTCAAGAAAATTTGCGTTCCGGGGATGAATTGCTATTCCTGCCCCGGAGCGAAAGGCTCTTGCCCGATTGGTTCATTACAAGCTGTAATTGGAAACTCTAATTTTAAGTTTAGCTATTACATAGTAGGATTTTTATTTTTCATTGGAGCTTTGATGGGAAGATTTGTGTGTGGATGGTTGTGCCCGTTTGGATTGATTCAAGATTTGTTATACAAAATCCCTTTTTTCAAAAAGATAAAAACTTTTAAATACGATAAACATTTGAGAAAATTAAAATATTTTATTTTGCTAATTTTTGTAATAATTTTGCCGATGTTTGTGGTGGATATTTTGGGACAAGGTTCTCCGTATTTTTGCAAACTGATTTGTCCGATAGGAATGCTTGAAGGAGGAATTCCTCTCGTATTACTCAACAAAAGTATGAGAGGAGCGATTGGATTTTTGTATTATTGGAAGGGAACTATTCTGATACTTACGATTTTACTTTCAATAATGATTTACAGACCTTTCTGCAAATATATTTGTCCTTTGGGTGCGATTTATTCATTTTTCAATCCGATTTCTATTTTTAAATATAGATTGGACAAAGACAAATGTATTAGTTGTGGAAGGTGTAAGAAAGTTTGCCAAATGAATGTGGATCCTACGAAAAATTGCAATCATAAGGAATGTATTAGATGTGCAAGATGCAAAAATGCCTGCCCTGTTGATGCGATAAGCTGTGGAATAAGAGATAAAAATTAATACTCAAAATCATTTATAGAAAATTTCAATAAATGAATCTTGGAATTTGTTGTGTCTGTATGATACAATGTTATCGAAAAGATTTTTAGGAGGAATTTATAGTGAAAAAACTTTTATTAACATTAGCTTTAGTATCAGCTTTAACTGTTACTGGATGTTCAAATAATTCAGATAAACCAGCTGACAATAATACTAAAACAGAAGAAAATGCTGAAAAACCAGCAGAAAAGACTGAAGAAAAAACTGAAGAAAAAGCAGCCATAAAAGAAATGAAAGGCGCTGATCTTGAAGCAATCGAACAAGACAAGAAGAAAAAAGAAACTGTATTGGTTGTTGACGTTAGAAGCAAAGAAGAATACGACCAAGGTCACGTTAAATGGGCTATCAATATGCCAATCGACACTTTTGAACAAGAAGTTTCTAAGTTAGATGCTTACAAAGATAAAGCTGTAATTACAGTTTGCAACACTGGAAAGAAAAGCCAAAAAGCTGCTGAAATTTTAGTAAATAACGGATTCAAAGATGTTACAAACGCAGAAGGCGTTAAGAAATTTGAATACAAATTAGTTAAATTCGCTAACATTTTACCAGAAGATTTAGTAAAAGCTTCCGAAGATACTAACAACGTAATAGTTGATGTTAGGGATAAAAAAGATTATGATGCAGGTCATATCAAAAATGCAATTAACATTCCATTAGATGAAGCAGATGCAAGATTATCAGAAATTCCTACAGATAAACCGGTTTACACTTATTGCTATTCTGGAAATAAATCTGGTCAATTAGCACAAAAACTAATTGACAGAGGAAACAAAGAAGTATTCAACTCTTTAGATGGAACTAAAGAACACGATTACGAATTAGTAAAATAGTTTTTTAAAATTAAAGCGGCTCATGTGTGAGTCGCTTTTTTTACAGGAGATAAAATGAACGCAGTAATTTTAATGACAAAAATTCCAAATAAAAATTCCAAAACTAGATTATCGACAATTTTATCAGAAGGACAAAGGATAAAGTTTAGTGAAAGTTTGATTGAAAAAAATCTGAATACAATAAAAGATTACAAAGTTTTCTTATCTCTGACTCCAGATGAACTATTTTCTGATTACGAAAAAAATTCTTCCTATGATTGCATCAAACAAAAAGGAGAAGATATCGGTCAAAGGATGAATAATTCCATAAAGTATGTTTTGTCACTAGGATATTCAAAGGTGATTTTGGTGGGATCTGACATTATAGATTTTGACGGTGAGATTTTTGATAATGCTTTTAACAAATTAAATAGCAATGATGTAGTGTTCAGTCCAACCGAAGATGGCGGATACAGTTTAATAGGAATGAAAAAAACACACGATATTTTATTCGAAAACAAGACATATTCCAATCCAAATGTAGAAAATGATTTGGAAAATTGTCTGATTGAAAATGGCTTGTCCTATTTTAAATTGAGACAAACTCACGATGTAGACACTGATATTGATTTTATCAAATACATATCGCAATCTAAAAATGTCAAATTACTTGGCAAAGGTGAGTATAATTCTAATTATTTAATAGATGGGGATTATTTGATAAGAATTGCAAGAGGCTCACAAATGCATTTGGATAATCAAATTGAATACGAGTATAATGCGCTCAAGTTTTTAGAAAAATCAAATGTAACTGCCAAGGTTTACGATTTGAAAAAGGATAAATTATCAGGAATTTCTTATCTTACGGAAGAATATTTAATAGGAAGGGATTTGGATTATCATACTGATTTAAAAATCGCAGCATATTTGCTTTCACAAATCCACTCATTAGATGTGACAGGACAAGATTTTATAAAAGCAGGCAGCCCTTTTAATATGATGTTCGACGAATTTACACAGATGTTTTTTCATTATCAAAAATGGGATAAGAAAAACAATGCAACTGAAGAAAAGATTTCGAATATGCTAAAATACATCAAAAATTTAGGGCTTGATTCTACACTTGAAAATCCATGTCTTATCAACACTGAATTAAACAACAAAAATTTTATAATTGATGAAAAATCTTACGTTATAGATTGGGAAAAACCGATTATAGGAGAGCGTGAACAAGATTTAGCGCATTTTTTGGCACCAACGACTACTTTTTGGAAGACGGATGTGATTTTTGACAAAGACACAATGGATGATTTCTTAAATGAATACGACAAATTATCAAAAATAAAAGTCGATAGGAAAAAATTTGTAAAGTATTTGCTGTTTACATGTCTCAGAGGGATTACTTGGTGTTCCATGGCATATACTCAATACGTGGATGAGAATAGAGATAGTGGATTTACCTTTGAAAAGATAAAAGCATATTTGTCTGATGAATTTTTGGATAATATATGGGAGTTTATAAAAGCGAATGATTTCAGTAATAGTGCCAGTGTATAATGAATCTGACAAAATCGATAGATTCATCGACCATCTGGATGTTTTTGATGATGAGTTTGAGGTGATTTTCAGCGTGAGTGGAGATGACGACACGTTTGAAAAAATCAGAGACAGAGGATATAAACCGATTAGAAGCATCAGGGGTCGTGGCAATCAAATTATAAATGGAATTGCAAATTCAACAGGAGAAATAATTCTGATTCTTCACGCGGATACTTTCTTCAAAGAAAATCCAAAAGAAGAAATCAAATCAATTTTACAAAATTATAAAATGGGTTGTTTTAGCATTTCGTTTGTTCCAAAACAGTTCATAATGCAAATTGTCGCATTTAATTCTAGTAATCGTGTCAGACAAAGAGACATCGCTTTTGGTGATCAGGGAATGTTTTTCACGAGAGATTTTTACGATGAGATGGGTGGATTCAAAAATATTGATTTAATGGAAGATTACGATTTTTCGATTAGAGTAAAGGAAAAAGGATACAAAATTTTCCTTTCAAAAATGAAGATATATTCTTCATCGCGTAGATTTCAAAAAAATGGTCCTTTTAGGACTATGTGGATGATGCAGAAATGTCAATACATGTATCGCAAGGGGGAAAAAATAGATGATATCAAACAAAAGTACAAATGATTACTTACAAGAAGTTAAGGACAAGTGTATTGAATGTGGTAAATGCACAAAATGTTGTCCTTTTTTGACGAAATACAAGATTAATTTAAAAGATTTTGCTGACAGACAAGACTTGGCATTTTCTTGTTTCTTGTGTCAAAAATGCAAAGCGGTGTGTCCGGTTGATTTGGATGGAAAAAAGATTTCTCTTATTTTAAGAAAACAAAATCCTAAATTCGAATCTGTGAAAAAACAAAAAGAAAATTATTTCTTCAAAAACAAATCTAAAAGAAAAACAAAAGATTTGTTGTATTTGGGCTGTAATTTCCCAGCATTTTATCCAGATACTACAAAATATTTAATGGAATTATTCAACAAAGAAGGATTTGATTATTCAATTGATTGTTGCAATCTTCCAAGTGATTATACGGGATTTGAAAATAATTATATGGAAAGATTTGAAAAAGAACTCAAAGACAAAGAAGTGGAAAGAATTGTGTGCGTGTGTCCAAACTGTTTCCACAAATTTTACAAAAATTTGTCGGTTGAAGTTATTACGATTTTCAAATGGCTTGAAGAAAGAGATATGATACAAGATATTGATGAGGAAGTAAATGTGTTCTTCCCATGCTCTGACAGATATAATCACATAATTTTTGAAGAAATCAAAAGACATATCAAAGGATTTAACAATAAATACATAAGTACAAACTGCTGTGGAGCAGGTGGAATTGCAGGAAAAAGCGAAAAAGACATCGCAACTCAAATGCAAAACTCCATTAAAAACGAAAAGATGTATACTTATTGTGCGACTTGTTCGTCCAAGTTTGTGGCAAATAATGAAGTGCACCACTTTGTAAGTAAAATGGTTGGTATAGATGAAAAATGCGATCCAAGCTTTTTCAAAAATGCATTAAAAGGAAAATTTAGGGGGAGAAAATGAGATTCGAAGATAGAATTTCTGAAAAATATAAAACAACTGGCGATATCACAACACTACAATTAAACATTACTGAAAAATGTAATTTGCGTTGTAAACACTGCCACGTTATGAAGAACAGCGAAAACTTAGAAATGAGCAAAAAAACTATGGAAGATTGCTTGAAGTTTTTGGATAACCACAAGATGAAAACTGTGGATATTACAGGTGGAGAACCAACAACACATCCAGAAATTGTGTGGTTTATGAAGGAATGCTTGAAAAGAGTAGACGAACTTATTATTAGAACAAACGCAACAGATATCGAAAAAAACAAAGAATTAATGGATTTATTTGATAAAGAAAAAATCAAAATCGTCGTATCTCTTCCTTGCTACACACAAGACAATGTAGATAGCCAAAGAGGAGATGGCGTATACGACAAAGTCATTGCAAACTTAAAGAAACTTAATGAAATGGGCTATGGAACTGAAAAAGAATTGGACTTGGTTTACAATCCACTTGGTGGATTCTTACCACCAGAACAATCCAATCTTCAATCAGATTATGAACGCGAATTGAAAAAGAAGGATGTTGTGTTCAACAATTTGTTCACTATTACAAATATGCCTATTGGATATTTCAAAGATTTTTTAATTGAAAAAGGCGAATACGAAGATTACATGAAATTGTTGGAAGATAATTACAATGAAGAAACTTGTGAAAATATAATGTGTAGATTCCAAATTTCTGTGGATAGCTTAGGAAATCTTCACGATTGCGACTTCCACTTAGCAGAAAAAGTCCCAATGAAAGACTACACAAACATCAAAGATTTAATAGATGTGAAGGATTTGTCCAGAGAAATCGTGTGGAAAGATTACTGCTACGGTTGTACTGCAGGAAGTGGATCAAGTTGTGGAGGTGCATTGGATGAGTAAATTAACTAACGAAGAAATTTGGCAACAATTTACAGAAGGAATAGATTGTGCGCAAGTAGTTTTGAGATATTTCGCAGATGATTTGGGAGTGGACAAGGAACTTGTTACAAAAATTGCATCACCATTTACAGGTGGAATTTACAAAGGAATGACTTGTGGAGCAGTAACTGGTGCCTATATGGTTTTAGGAATCAAATACGGACATTCAAAGCCGAATGAAGGCGAAAAGAAAGTTGAATTAGTAAAAAAAATGTTCGAATTCGATACCAAATTCAAAGAAAAACAATCTACGATAATTTGTGAAGAAATATTGGGAGATAATATAGCAGAAAGTCTTGAAAAAATCGAACAAGAAAACACGATGCAAAGAAAATGTCCACAAGCTGTGAACGATGCAATAGATATATTAGAGGAAATGTTTGAAGAAAAATAAAATGAGAGCTGTCTACTTTGGTAGGCAGCTTTTTAAGTGTGGATTTAAAAATACTAATGCTAAGAATATCATACGGAAAAAATTGGCTTGATTTCAAATCGAAAAAATCCGGCTAAAATCGCACTGTTTGAGCGAAGGCGAGTTTGCGATTTTAGGATTTTGAGATTTAGAAATCTACAATTTTTGTAGTCTAGATATTCGTGCATTAGATTTTTAAAAATCATTATGCTTTGCTAATAAATATTTCTATTTAAATAATGATATAATACAAGTAACAAATGAAAGAGAGAAAATTATGATTATTATTAGAAATATAAAATTAAAAAATGACGACGAAAATGAATTGAAGAAAAAAATCTCTAAAATGATTGGAATGAAAAACTTAAATTATGAAATCTACAGAAAATCAATTGATGCTAGAAGAGGAATTCTGTTTAATTACCAAGTTATCGTGGATGTTGATTTGTCTGATAAAAAAATAAAATCAATCAAAAATTGCGAGAGATATCATGAGGAAGATTTTAACTTAGAAGATGTCGATAATTCGAAAAGCGTCACAGTTGTTGGAAGTGGTCCTGCGGGATTGTTTTGTGCGTATTTATTAGCGAAAAACGGAGCTAAGGTGAAAGTTATTGAACGAGGAAGCGAGGTATCCAAAAGAGTTGACGATATCAACAAATTCTTGGATACTGGTAAGCTAAACACAAACAGTAACGTGCAATTTGGTGAAGGTGGAGCTGGAACTTTTTCTGACGGAAAATTAACTGCACGTTCCAAAGACAAAAGAGTCAGGGAAGTTTTGAAGACATTTGTTGACTACGGCGCTCCAAGTGAAATCATGTACGACTCCAAGCCACACATCGGAACCGATGAATTACAAAAAGTAATTGTGAATATGAGAAATGACCTTATCAAAATGGGTTGTGAATTTGAATTCGATACATTGATCGACGATGTCGAAATTGAAAATGAAAAATGTGTGGGAATAAAATCACATAATAGAAAAATTCAATCTGACTGTTACGTTTTGGCTCTTGGAAATAGTTCTAGAGACACTGTGATGATGTTAGCCGACAAGATTAAAATGACGAACAAACCATTTGCGGTTGGATTTAGGATTGAGCATCCACAAAAAATGATTGATTTTGCACAATATAAATGCGACAGAGATCTTCCAAGTGCGACTTATCAGCTTTCTTATTCTGAAGAAAACAAAAGAGGAGTGTACACTTTCTGTATGTGTCCAGGCGGATATGTAATCAATGCTTCTAGTGAAGAAAATGAATTGTGCGTCAATGGTATGAGTTTTCACAAAAGAGACGGCAAAAACGCAAATAGTGCGATTGTGTGTGGTATAGATGAGAATACTTACGGGCACAATTTGTTGGACGGAATTAAATTCCAACAAGAGATTGAACGCAAGGCTTTTGAATTGGGAGGATCGAATTACAATGCTCCAGTTCAATTGGTAAAAGATTTTATGGATGATAAAAAATCTGAAAAAATCGGTGAAGTCGTCCCGACTGTGAAACCTGGATATGTTTTAAGCAATTTGAATGATATTTACCCAGAGCATGTTACAAATTACATTAAAACTGCGATTAAAATGATGGACAACAAGCTTCACGGATTTTCAATGGATGATGCTATACTCACAGGAGTTGAAACGAGAACATCGTGTGCAGTGAGAATGGATCGAGATGATTTGTTAAGAAGCGAAAATGTTGATAATTTGTATGTGATTGGCGAAGGTAGTGGATATTCTGGAGGAATCGTGTCAAGTGCTATTGACGGATTGAAGGCTGCTGAAGTTATTCTTACATCCAAATTATCCAAATAATTTAAAAAGCTAAATTATTGGGTATATTTATTAAAGATAAATTTTTAATTAATTTGAAGAGGGGAATAAAATGATACTTTGTATAACTGCGAATCCTGCTATTGATGTGATTTACGAAATGGATGAGCTGGATACTAATGGAGTAAATGTTGTTGATGATGCGTACAAAACGCCTGGAGGCAAAGGGATAAATGTGTCCAAAGTTTTGGATTTGTTGAGAGCAGATTTCATGGTTACAGGCTTTATTGGAGGAAGTAACGGAGATTATGTAATCGACAAGTTGGACGATGTGAATATCAAGCACGATTTTATTTTTACAAATGTCGACACAAGAAACTGCATTAGAGTGATTCATGGCGATAAGCAATTTGAAATCTTTGAAAAAACTAACAAAATTGATTCTAGATTTGAAAGAACTTTTATGTCACTTATAAAAGAAATCGGAAAAAATTACAATATAGCAGTAATCAGTGGAAGTTTGATGAACGGTTTATCCGAAGATTTTGTCGAAGAAACTATGGATATTCTAAAAGCTAAGAGCAAGATTATTTTAGATACAAATGGACAAGTGACTAAAAAAGTTTTGGAAAATAATTATAAACCATTTGCTATCAAGCCTAATTTCTACGAATTTAAGGAAATCATTGGTTTAACAGAAGATGTTTCTTCAGAAGATTTCGTCAACAAAGATTCTGAGTATTTGAAGGAAATTTTCAGCAATAAATTGTTGGATGATATTGAAATTGTTTTGGTTACCAATGGAAAATACGGAGCGATTTTAAAATACAAAGATAATTTGTACAGGATTTCTGTTCCTCAGTACAAAATTCAAAGAACCGTCGGAAGTGGAGATGCTACTGTGGCAGGCCTCGCGAAATTCTTGGATGATGAAGAAGGCGTAATGGAAACTGTTTTGAAGGCTTTATCTCTTGGCGTATTAAATGCGAGAGTTTCAGAAGTTGAAAAGCTGGACGCAGATAAAATAAACGAAGTAGCAGAACAAATAAATGTTGAATTATTATAGAAGATTTACGCATCAAAAGTTTTTTTGGTGCTTTTTTCTTGCTCAAAAATTTGTATTTCTGATATAATAACTGTAAAGAAAATAAAAGGAATAAATTTGCTTGACTTGTGATCATTTGTATGGTAAATTTATTCTCAACATTAAAAATTTTTAACAAAGTTTTTATTTATTTTATGAGGAGGGTATTATGCAATTTATCGGCGAAGGATTAACATTTGATGATGTACTTTTAGTACCAGGTCCATCAGAAGTGTTACCTAATGAAACTATCTTGAAAACAAGATTAACTAAAAAAATTGAATTGAACATTCCTATGATGTCAGCAGGAATGGACACTGTAACTGAGTCAAAAATGGCTATCGCTATGGCGAGACAAGGCGGGATCGGAATTATTCACAAGAACATGACTATTGAAGAACAAGCAAGAGAAGTAGATAGAGTTAAACGTTCAGAAAATGGAATAATTACTGATCCTTTTTACTTATCTGCAGATGACAAAATCGTTGATGCTTTGAAATTGATGAGTCATTACAGAATTAGCGGTGTACCTATAGTTAATGATGATATGACTTTAGTCGGAATCCTAACTAACAGAGATGTTAGATTCGTAAAAGACGAACAACTTCCAATTGGAGATGTTATGACTAAAGAAGGATTGATTACAGGTCACGAAAACATATCAATGGACGAAGCCTTGGAAAAAATGATGAATGCTAAGATTGAAAAACTTCCAATTGTAGATGAAAACTTCAAATTAAAAGGTCTCATCACTACAAAAGATGTTGAAAAAACAATACAATATCCAAATTCAGCCAGAGATTCACAAGGAAGATTATTAGTTGGTGCAGCAGTTGGTATCACTAATGATATGATTGAAAGATGTCAAGCTTTAGTAGATGCAAAAGTTGATGTCGTAACTATTGATACAGCTCACGGTCATTCAAGAGGAGTTTTGAATGCTGTCAGAAAATTAAAAGAAGCTTTCCCAGATCTTCAAATAATCGCAGGTAATGTTGCAACAGCAGATGCTACAAGGGATTTGATAGAAGCTGGGGCAGATTGTGTTAAAGTTGGTATTGGACCTGGATCTATTTGTACGACAAGAGTTGTAACAGGTATAGGTGTTCCTCAAATGACAGCTATAATCGAATGTGCGAAAGAAGCTGATAAACACGGTATTCCAATCATCGCCGATGGTGGTATTAAATACTCAGGAGATATTACAAAAGCATTAGCAGCAGGTGCATCTGTTATCATGGCAGGTAGCTTGTTCGCTGGTACTGAAGAAAGCCCTGGAGAATTAGTTGTATTAGAAGGTAGACAATACAAAGAATACAGAGGAATGGGTTCACTTGGAGCTATGAAAGCTGGAAGTGGAGACAGATATTTCCAAAATAACACTAAAAAATACGTTCCAGAAGGAGTAGAAGGTAGAGTTGCTTACAAAGGATCTGTAGCAGAAGTTGTTTATCAATTAGTTGGTGGACTTCGTTCAGGTATGGGTTATGTAGGAAGCAAAGACTTAGTTGAATTAAAAGAAAAATCAAAATTCGTGAAGATTTCTCCAGCAACACTTGTAGAAAATCATCCACATGATATTACAATTACTAGAGAATCTCCAAACTATACAAAAAAATAGGAGCAAACAATGGATATTAGATTAATAATGGGAAGCAGTTCAGATATTGAAGTTGCAAAAAAAGTTACTAAAATGTTGAAAAAATTTGATCTATCTTATGAAGTATCAGTTATTTCAGCACACAGAGCATTGGATGTTTTAAAAGAAACTGTTGAAAAAGACGACTGCAAAGTTTACATCACAATCGCGGGCAAAGCAGCACACTTAGGTGGAGTAACAGCAGGAATGACAACAAAACCAGTTATAGGAATTCCTGTAAAAGGATCTGCACTTGCTGGAATGGATGCTTTGTATTCAATAGTTCAAATGCCTAAAGGAGTTCCAGTTGCAACTGTAGCAATCGATGGTGGAGAGAATGCAGCTATCTTAGCAGCTCAAATGATTGCTTTGTCTGACGAAAAACTAGCTCAAAAATTAAAAGATTACAAAGAAGAAATGAAACAAGGTGTCATTGATTCTGACAGGGAGTTAGAAGAAATATAATGGGATTAACTTACAAAGATTCTGGTGTAGATAAAGAAAAAGGCTACGAAGAAGTTCAAATCATAAAAGAAATCGTAAAGAAAACTCATGGAAAAGAAGTTCTAACAGGTATCGGTGGATTTGCTGGTTTATTTAAACCAGAAATCTCCGATATGAAAGAACCTGTATTGGTTAGTGGAACTGATGGCGTTGGAACAAAAATCAAATTAGCAATGGAACTAGATAAACACGATACAGTTGGTATTGATTTGGTTGCAATGTGTGTTAATGATGTTTTGTGCCAAGGAGCAAAGCCATTGTTTTTCTTGGATTACATCGCTACAGGAAGTTTAAAACCAGAAAAAATGGCGGATTTGGTTCGTGGTGTAGCAGAAGGTTGTACACAATCAGAATGTGCATTAATTGGTGGAGAAACTGCCGAAATGCCAGGATTGTACAAAGAAAATGATTATGATTTGGCGGGATTTGCAGTTGGAATTGTAGACCGCGAAAAAATAATTGACGGAAGTAGCATCAAAGAAGGAGACGTTGCAATATCACTATCTTCAAGCGGAGTTCACAGCAATGGATTTTCACTTGTAAGAGCGGCATTGGATATGGCAAATGTAAAATTATCTGATAAATTTGAAGACACTACAGTTGGAGAAAGACTTTTGGTTCCTACGAGAATTTACGAAAAAGAAATCTCTGCATTATTAAAAGAAGTTCAAATCAAAGGAATTGCTCATATCACAGGTGGTGGATTGTACGAAAACGTACCTAGAATGTTGCCTGAAAGTATAGGAATAGAATTTGACTTAAAAGAATCAGAAATTGATCCTGTGTTCAAAGCAATTCAAGAATGGGGAAATGTCGAAACAAAAGAAATGTTCTCCACATTTAACATGGGAATTGGAATGGTAGTTGTAGTAGATGCAAAAGATGTGGATAAATCTCTTGAAATATTACAAAAAATAGATCCAAAAGCAAAAAAATGCGGAGTTTGCAAACAAACAGAAACAAAAGTTGCGATTAATCTGGACTAATTTTTGAATAAATGAATTTTTTAAATAAGTATATACTTTAGAATTTCGGTACAGAAAATTTAAGAAACTAAGTAAAAATACTTTTGCCAAAAGGATTGACCAATATATAAATTTATAAAATTAACAACCATTTATTTTTCAAAATTAAATGGTTGTTTTTGAATTGAAAAATGTATTCAAATATTGTGATATCAAGACTTGATAATACTTTTATGGTATAATATGTGAGTATTGGAGGGATTTAGATGTTAACAGTTAACAATTTAAGTGTCATATTCCCCGATAAAAAATTATTTGAGGATGTTAACCTAATTTTTAATCCAGGTAACTGTTACGGAGTTATTGGTGCGAATGGTGCTGGGAAATCTACATTCCTCAAAATTTTATCCGGAGAAAAAGAGCCCACAAAAGGCAATGTCACGATAGATAAGAACACAAGATTATCAAAACTTAACCAAGATCACTACGCTTTTGAAGAAAACAGCGTAATGGATACAGTTTTGATGGGAAATAAAAAGCTTTACGATATCCAAAAAGAAAAAGATGCGATATACATGAAACCAGATTTCAGCGATGAAGATGGAATGAGAGCAGCGGAATTAGAAGCAGAATTCCAAGAACTTGGAGGATATGAAGCAGAAGCGGAAAGTTCATCTTTGCTGCAAGGTTTGGGAATAACGACACAACAACATTTTATGTTGATGAAAGATTTGAAAGAATCTGACAAGGTAAAGGTGTTATTAGCACAAGCTTTGTTCGGAAATCCAGGAATATTGCTACTAGACGAACCTACAAATGGTTTGGATTTAAAAGCAATATTGTGGCTACAAGATTTTCTGATGGATTTTCCAGGAATTGTAATCATAGTATCTCACGATAGATATTTCTTAAACGAAGTGTGCACTCATATGGTCGATGTTGACTACGGAAAGATTAATATGTTCGTTGGTAACTACGATTTCTGGTATGAATCAAGCCAACTTGCACTTCGAATGCAAAAAGAACAAAACAAGAAAAAAGAAGACAAAATCAAAGAACTTCAAGATTTCATTCAAAGATTTTCTGCAAATAAATCAAAATCCAAACAAGCTACAAGTAGGAAGAAACTTTTAGACAAAATCACATTAGATGACATTAAACCATCTAGTAGACGTTATCCATTCGTTGGATTCGAGCTTTCAAGAGAAGTTGGTAATGAAATTCTAAATGTAGAAAACTTGACTGTAGAACAAAATGGCAGCAAGCTTATCGATAATTTGAGCTTCAGAGTAAACAAAGGAGATAAGATTGGATTCATCGGAAACGAAATCGCCATAACGAAATTCTTCGAAATAATCAACGGAAACGATGATGATTATACAGGAGAATACAAATGGGGACAAACTATAACTCACACGTATTTTCCAAAAGATAACACTAGGTTCTTCGAAGGTTGCGATTTGAATTTGATTGATTGGTTGAGACAATTCAGCGAAGAAAAATCTGAAATTCACATCAGAGGATTTTTGGGAAAGATGCTTTTTTCAGGTGATGAAGCTTTGAAGAAAGCCAACGTTCTTAGCGGGGGCGAAAAAGTCAGAATGATGTTTTCCAAAATGATGGTAACACCGGCGAATGTCTTGGTGTTCGATCAACCTACAAACCATTTGGATTTGGAAAGTATCGAAGCTGTAAATAACGGTTTGATTACATTTAAATCAAATATTTTGTTCACATCACTCGATCACCAATTTGTATCTTCTGTTGCAAATAGAATTATTGAAATATTTGATGACGGAACTTATCGTGACGTATCAATGAATTACGAAGACTATATAGAAAAATATTTAACTAATAATTAGGAGTAGAAATGAAACATCAATTAGTTATTGTAGTAGATTTTGGAGGACAATATAATCAACTAATCGCTCGCCGCGTTAGAGATTTGAACGTGTACTGCGAAGTTGTTCCTTACAAAAAAGCATTGGATGTTATCAAAGAAAAACAACCAATCGGGATAATCTTTACAGGTGGACCAAACAGCGTTTACGAAGAAAATTCTCCACAAATCGACAAAGAAATTTTTGAATTAAATATTCCTATTTTGGGAATGTGCTACGGAATGCAACTTATCTCCAAAGATTTTGGTGGAGTTGTTGAAAAGGCAAAAAATCGTGAATTTGGTAAAACTGATTCCAAAATCGAAAACCAAAGCCCTATATTAAAGGACATGAGCGACGAAAGCATCGTGTGGATGAGTCACACTGATTTCGTATCAGAAAAACCAGAAGGATTTGACATCATTCAAACAACGGATTCTTGCCCAGTAGCAGCAATTGCAAATGAAGACAAGAAAATCTACGCTGTTCAATATCACCCAGAAGTTAATCATACAGTTGAAGGTAAAATACTTATCAAAAACTTCCTTTATGAAATCTGTAAAGCAGACGGAGATTGGACAATGGAAAACTTCTTGGAAGAACAAATCCAAAAAATCAGAAAAACTGTTGACGACAAAAAAGTTTTGTTGGCATTATCAGGTGGGGTAGACAGTTCCGTATGTGCATCACTTTTATCAAAAGCTATCGGCAAAAACTTAACATGTGTATTCGTTGATCATGGATTAATGAGAAAAAATGAAGGCGACGAAGTTGAAGCCGCATTCAAAAATGACGAATTGAACTTCGTAAGAGTAGATGCAAAAGACAGATTCCTAGATAAATTAAAAGGCGTATCAGATCCAGAACAAAAGAGAAAAATCATCGGAGAAGAATTCATCAGAGTATTTGAAGATGAAGCTAAGAAAATCGGATCTGTGGATTTCCTAGCGCAAGGGACAATCTATCCCGATGTAATAGAATCTGGACAAGGCGATGCATCAGTTATCAAATCTCACCACAACGTTGGAGGACTTCCTGATGTAGTTGATTTCAAAGATTTGATTGAACCATTAAGAGATTTATTCAAAGACGAAGTCAGAAGATTAGGATTAGAATTAGAAATGCCAGAATATTTGGTATATCGTCAACCATTCCCAGGACCAGGACTTGGAATCAGAGTTATGGGAGAAATCACTGAAGAAAAATTAGAAGTGTTGCGTGAAGCAGACTATATATTCAGAGACGAAGTTGCAAAAGCAGGAATCGACAAAGACATCAACCAATACTTCGCAGTAATCACTAACAATAGAACTGTTGGAGTAATGGGAGATTTCAGAACTTACGACTACACATTAGCACTAAGAGCCGTAACAACAACAGACTTCATGACAGCTGATTGGGCAAGAATCCCATACGAAGTATTAGATAAAACTTCAGTAAGAATAATCAACGAAGTAGACCACATCAATAGAATAGTTTACGACATAACAAGTAAACCACCAGCAACAATTGAATGGGAATAAATTTGCGGTCTAAATGGCGTATTAAACTTGATTCGTCGCCTCACAACCTCGACGTACTAATTGTACGACTCGGCTGCGAGGCTCCTCATCGGCGTCTAATCCATCCATTTATTTCCACAAATTAGACAGTGCTGCGGGATTAAAATGGGAACATTTATAAAAAAGAATAAATTGAATAATAGTTCCAAGTGGTTTACATGAGGACAAAAAATTAGACCGTAGTTTCAAGCTACGGTCTTTTTAGTTAAAAATATGTTTTTTTGTTATAATTATATTAACAAATAGAGTGTACATGGGAACTACTATTAATCTTTGCCATAAACTTTGTGCAGATTCTTATGATTTTAGTTCTCAGATGGATGCTAATGAATATAAAACTAGCAAAATTCATAAAAAATAGAAGATTTATGTAATATTTCTCACTAATATACGTCTTATAGGATAGAGGGGGTGAATGCTTTTATGGATGATAAGGACATAATCAAACTATATTTTGATAGAGATGAAGCTGCAATCAAAGAAACAAATTTAAAATATGGGCCCTATTGCTTTAGCATTAGTAACAATATTTTGGATGATTTCCAAAGCTCAGAGGAATGTGTTAATGATACCTACCTAGAGACTTGGATGACCATACCACCTCAAAATCCCAATATTTTCAAATTATTTCTGGCAAAAATTACAAGAAATTTGTCCCTAGACTGCTATCGAAAAATACATGCCGAAAAAAGAAGAGGAGGGCAAATGCCATTGATACTTGACGAGCTAGATGAGGTTATTGCAGGTAATAATGACTTGGAGCAAGAGGTTATCTATAGAGATTTGTTAAGTCTTTTAAATGACTTTGTCAAAAACTTATCCGACGAAGATAAAACAATCTTTCTACAACGTTACTTCTACGCCATACCAATCAAGGAAATCGCATCAAATTCAAACTACAAGTACAACAATTTAGTGACAAAGCTCTATAGGCTTAGGAAAAAACTAAGAGACATCTTAGAAAGCGAGAAATTATTATGAGAAAAATTAATAGAGAAAATAATAATGCCGAGATTCTCTTTAAGGCAATTGGTGACCTAGAAGAAGATAGCTATAAGTCAACTGGGGGAGAAACTATTGACCCGACCACAAAGGCTAGGTATAAAAATTTTTCATGGAAAAAATTTGGAGGCCTTGCAGCGTGCATAGCCTTAGTAATTGTTTCTGTTAGCCTTTTGATAGATATGTTGCCTGGCATTAGTTCTAGGGGGCCATCTAAGAAAATCACTACTGATGAGTCAGGCTCATTTATGCGATACGAGGGACCAATCCTACCGCTAATCCTAGGCTATGCCGATTATATGGATGATATAAGTGCTGAACGTAAATTAACTTTTGATTTCTTTTCTACGAATATCGCAGATTCAAGCCCGAAAAGAGCCTTACTAAAGGACCAATATTTGATAAAAAACAAGGGCTCTGCAAAGAAAATAAAGGTCTTCTATCCATTCATATCAAGCGCTGATGACTTGGCCTACTCATATCCAAAAATTGAGCAAGATGGAAAAGTTTTGCAAGCAAAATTGTATTATGGCAAATATACAGGGGACTTTGTTTCAAGTGTCAATGAAATAGATCCATCTGAAACCCTAAACCTTATGGATTATAAATCTTGGAAAGACTATCAAAAAGCCTTAAATGACGGATCATATTTGAAAGACGCCCTTAGCCACGCCACAGATACCAAGGATATACCAGTAACAGTTTATAGTTTTACAAATAGCTACTATGAAGAAAGCCCACAAGCGAAAAATCCAACTTTAGTTGCTGGTATCCAAATTGATAGGGACAAGTCCAAGGTCATAAGCCTAGGCTTTGATGGCTTTGCCAAACTTGACGATGGCAAGGAAGAATTTTACCAGTACTCCATACCCAAAAAGGATGAAAAATCCTTCCATGGAGACAAACGCTATCTGATTATACTAGGCCAAGACACACCAAGAGTAAAAATTGAAGCCCAAAGTACAGGGGGCTGGGATGGCTACGAAGACAAATCATCCAAGCTTAGAAATAATTTGAAAAATGCTGGAGCAGACCTAGATCGACAAGAAATGAGTCTGGATGAAGCATTAGATTTGACATTACCAATTCTTTTCGACGGATATAAAGATAATCAATCATCAAGAGAAAAAGGCGCTGCCTATTGGAAATTTGATAATGATATTATTCCATCATACACCTTATCTTATGAAGAATACAAAGCTCTCTATATCAGAGAACTATATGCCACAGGCGTGCTTAGCGAAGAACCAATGATGAGATACGAAGATGGCAATCTAGACCTAATGGATGTAACCAACATTCAAAGAATCATCTATGCTGAATTTGAAATAGACCTAGGAGAAAACAAAGCAAGTCAAATAACTATAAGCTCCTATAAGCAAGGATCCTACGACTTTTACGGTAAAAGAAATGACCAGAAAATATATGGCTACGACCTATTAACCAACGTAGACTCAGCCATAGACTTGGATAAATTCGAAACAGAAATCATCGACTACGACAAGCTAGACATAGGAGAACAAAACTTTGCATTTGATTTAGAAAAAAATATTAAGAGCCTAATCCTATCCAAGGATCTAGATCACTACTTTATGGAAGTAACCGCAAAGAAATAAATCAAGACAATCTCAATAAGGCACCTAGAAAAACTAGGTGCTTTTTGCTAATTAAAATTAATATCTAACAAACATGATATAATGGGTAAAGAATTCCACTGTGCGTGAGTTCTACGAGAAAAATAGTTAGGAGCGCACAGAGCAGTGAAACTCTATATCTATGAAGGAAGGTATTTATGAAAAATTTATCAAAACTATATCCGCTTACTGTTGCCTTAGGGTTAATATTTTTAAATTTCAATTTTTTTAATCAATATGAGTCTCTAAGGACTGCTGGAAAAATACTAATTGTAATTTCAATTATTTTGTTTTTTGTAAAATATTTTCATCTAATAAATAGAGAAGATAAAAATAAAAAGTTAATTAAATATTTTAACTAGAGGATATGCGAAATGCTTATCCTTTTTTTGTTGTACTTATTAAGATTTAAAACTTCAATAAGTTATAATAAAAATAAATAAATGTAACTAGGATTAAAATGGGAACATTTGTAAAAAAGAATAAATTGAATAATAGTTCCAAGTGGTTTACATGAGGACAAAAACTTAGATCATAACTTAAGTGTTATGGTCTTTTTTATTTGATATGTTATACACTTAAAAGCGACAATAAATTTTCGGTTTGAGTGTCGGTTTGGACAAAATTTAAAAGAAAGTGATAGAACTTTTGATAGAGAATTCAATTGTATAGCAAAATAAGTCTTAATGAACTATTAGTACTTTCTAATATGGAATCCTACAATGCAAATTTAATTGAAAAAGGGTTAGAGCAAAAAGAAAGAATGATTGAACTTAGAAATCTTGCAAAGACCCAACTTATATCTTTAGAGAAATTAAACCAATTAGATATTAAAAATTTTTCTAATTAAAATTATTATAGAGTTTTGTCCGGTACTGGGACTGGGACAGGACTAAAAATTTGAAAGCGTCCTATAATTAGGTGGATTTAGTGATACAAGAAAAATTAGAACCTAGTGTTTTGAATGGTTTGGGATATATTGTACGTTTGGAAAAAAGAATGAGAATAGTAACTACATCTAAGGGTGACCGATGCTAAAGCATCGGTCATTTTCGATATGAAACAAATCTGAGTCCGAAACACTAAGCGAGAAAATCGCTAGTGAATTTTCAATGACAAGGATATAAATATATAAATTCATATTGTACAAAAATCAAGTATATGATAATATAGTCCAATAATTACAATATTTAAACAGGAGGATTGATGTATGTTGTCCAAAATTAAATTGTGGTTTTTTAATCATAAGAATTTTTTAAGGATGTCAAGATTTTTAATTTTAACAGTGTCGCTTCTTTTAGTTACCTGGATTTTTGATCATCAATATATTGAAATTAAATCTTATATTCCCAAACAACTATTGCTGTCGGTTGAAGTTTCGATAGATTTCCTTTCTAATATATCTGGAATATTTCTGACTATAAGTACTTTTTGTTTTACAATTATTGTCACTGTACTTAATAAATATAGCAGTAGCATATCACCTAGGATGCTTCAGAGTTTCATAGATAGGACCGGAGTTCTTGGTTTATATGGTATATTTGTCAGTGGTTTTTTCTATTCAGTAATCAGTATCCTATTATTGCAAGATATTGCTCCATACCAACATGTTGTCGCTGGAAGTCTAGGAATTGCTTATTCCATAATTGCGATGCTAAGTTTTATCGCTTTCTCAAGACAGGTTCTTGATAATCTAAAAGTATCAAATATTATAGAAAATATTTTTAATGATTGCGAGAAACTTATTGATAAAGAGGTAGAACTAAGAAAAAAAGCTAAGCATTATGAAGTAGATGACGAATCTACAAAGTTATCAATTGTAGCTGAGAGCTCAGGTTATTTATTTGAAATAAAATCAGATGAGATTTTTAAAGAGCTTAATGGTATAAAAGCAGAACTTGTTATAAACAAGAGAATTGGTGAATACACAACCAAAGGCGAAACCTTAGGAGAATTAAATATTTTCGAATGTGAGTTAGATGATAATGATAAAAAAGAATTAAAAGAAAAATTAAGTCCATTGTTTATAATAAATGCTTACAATAATAGAGAAGAAGATTATCACCGTGGAATTGTAAACTTAACGGAAATTGCGAATATGGCGCTAAGTCCTGGAACAAATGATCCAAATACTGCAATAATGTGTATAAATAAAATGTCATCATTGCTAGGGAAACTATTATCTGCAGGCAATCATTTTATAATCATGAAAGAAGACGAAAATGTAAAAATAATTTATCAAAGTTATTCTGTGGAGGATGAACTATATCTTGGTTTCAGCCAGATAATTTCCTATTCAGCAGGTGATCCATTGGTTACCAAAGAGATTTTAGAAGGAATTTTTATAATATATACAATGGCAGATATAAGTGCTAAAAAAAGCATAAAAGAATTTTTTGATGATAGTTATGAAATTTTAATAGAAAATTTTACTCACGAAATTCATTTGGATATTTTTAAAAGAATAAGAAACAAAATGGAAGAGCACGTAAGCTTACAGGAAAATGAGACAATGTTTTTAAAAAATAGAAAATGATTCCAAACTAAAAAATCTGCATGATAGATTTAATAATTACAGATCTACAAATTATTATTCTCAGGTAATGGGATGGGACTAAAAATTTGAAAACATCCTATAATTAGATGGATTTAGTGATACTCTAAAAAATAAAATCTAGTATTTTGAATGATTTGGGATATGTCGACCTTATGGAATAAAGTAGAAATGGCAGAAAAAAATTCTAATGCACAACTAAAAAGACAATTAATAATAGGACTACCAAAAAAATTATCTTTAAATGAAAATAAAAACTTAATTGAAAGATTTATAAAAGAAAATTTAACATCACAAGGAATGATAGTAGATTATGCAATTCATGATTAGAATCAAGAGAAAAATGGGTAATAATATTATGTAGGTTAAAAGTTTTACTATGCTAAGAATAGATTTTTTACGAAAATTGTTACTTGCTCTAAAGCTTGGTAAGGTTCTATTTCTAATGAAGGTGATGGCAAAATTATGAAAGAAAAACTCATTATTAAAAAATTAAGAGAAGATAGCAGAAATGAAACCTACACAAATAGAGGAATTAACCCAATATTCCAGCTAAATCCAAAATCAAAAATTTTGATAATTGGGCAAGCTCCTGGGGAAAAGGTTGAAGAAACTGGTATTTTATTTAATGATAAGAGTGGGGAAAATCTTGTCAAATGGTTGGGTATATCGGAAGACGTCCTCCATAGTGAAGATTTTTCTATAATTCCAATGGATTTTTATTATCCTGGAAAGGGGAAATCGGGCGACAAGGCTCCTAGATCTTTTATTTCAAAAGAATACCATCCACTATTATTAAATGAATTGAAGGATATAAAGTTAACCATTTTGATAGGAACCTATGCTCAAAAGTTTTATTTGAAGGATAAATTTAAGAAAAATTTAACCGAAACAGTAAAATCTTACAAAGAATTTTTGCCAGAATATTTCCCAATAGCCCACCCAAGTCCTCTAAACAACAGGTGGATAGCAAAAAATCCTTTTTTTAGAGAGGAGGTTCTGCCTGAGTTAAAGAAAATTGTAAAAAAGCTGAGATAAATTGTGTTTGTAAAAATTTATTGTATACCATTTTTTATGGTAATGGTCATTAACAAGGAGAGAAAATATGAAAAAAATAAGTGCGAATATTTTAGACGGCAAATTTGAGCATTTGGTGGATGAGGATAATTTACAAATAACCCACTTACAAATCAAAAAGGGCGATGAAATACCAAGTCACAAGTCAGATAAAAGTGTAGTAGTTGTAATTTATAAGGGCAAGGTAGATTTTAAGGGAGAGAACGGAAATCAGATAATAATTCCAGGTGATATAATCACAATGGATCCTAATGAAATCCATGCTCTTAAGGCTCTTGAGGATAGCGATTTGATGGTTATAAAAGTAAAAATTTAAGAATATATTTAGCTAAGATAGGCAGGTGGTTATTTTATCAACCTGCCTTTAATTTTTATATATTTAAGCAAAAATTTGGGGGAATCATATATGAAAAAAACTTAGTTTTATTTAAATTACAGAGGTTTTATGTTTTATGAGGATAATTATTTTATTTTAGAAAGATATCGTGCTTGAAGATTATTTTATGCAGATGGAAGACATTAGATTTAGATTCAAGCAAAACAAAATCTCATTAAAAAAAATATAAATATGTAAGTAGGAATTTTTGCATAATATTTTTTAGGTTGTTAGGAATTTTAATTTTTGGGTATATATATTTTAATAATATAAGAGAAACGTTGCGGTCATTTTGCAAACGATATTATAAATATTGTTTGGCAAATTTATTTATCAGTTTGCGTATTAAACTATGCAATAAAAATGCAAATGTTTTCTTATAAATAATAGGAGGCACAATTATGAAATCTTATCCAACAAACAAAATCAGAAATCTTAGCTTGGTTGGGCATAGTGGAAGTGGAAAAACTCAACTCACTGAAGCATGCCTATACTTAACCAATGTGATTAACAGAGTCGGAAAAGTTGAGGACAAAAACACAGTTTCTGACTATTCTAAGCAAGAAATGAAGAGGGGTATTTCTATATCCAGCTCTGTTATTCCAATCGAACACAACGACATAAAAATCAATTTCATAGACACTCCGGGCTATTTTGATTTTGAAAGAGAAGTATATCAATCATTAAGAGCATCTGAAGCAGCTCTTATTGTTATTGATGCTGTTAATGGTATAGAAGTAGGAACAGAAAAAGTTCTTCGTTATACTCAATCAATAGATCTTCCAAGAATTATTTTCGTAAATAAAATGGAAAAAGAAAATGCTAATTTCAACAAATGCGTTAGTGATTTGCACGTTAAGTTTGGTAATAATATTATTCCGTTCACTTTGACTCTTGGAGAAGGCGAAGACTTTAAGGGAGTTATTGATGTTATCGACAAGAAAGCATATGAATACAATGGTTTCGAATTTAAGGAAGTTCCTATTCCAGAAGATAGAGTGGATGAAGTTAACGTCGTATTCGATGAAATTTGTGAAGTTGTCGCTCAAACAGACGATGATTTGATGGAAAAATATTTTAACGGAGAAGAATTTACTCACGAAGAATTCAAAAAAGCTTTGGTATCGGCACTTCTTGAAGGTAGTTGTGTACCACTTATAGCAGGAAGTGCGCTTACAGGAGTAGGTGTTGATGTTTTATTAGAAATTATCGAAAAATACATGCCAACACCTGACGATGAAAGAGCAAAATACGGTTTCAGACATGCAGATGATAAACAACGTAAATTCTCAGTTGACGAACCAATGAGTGCAGTTGTATTTAAGACAATTGTGGATCCTTTTGTTGGAAAGATTTCAATTTTCAAGGTTATATCAGGTAAAATAACCAAAGATACTTTAATATATAATTCAAGCAAGGAAGTTGACGAAAAAATTGGTGATTTGTTCTTCTTACGTGGCAAGGAACAAATAAAAACCGATGAAGTTCACGCAGGTGACATCGGTGCAATTAGCAAATTGGTTGAAACAGAAACAGGAGATACTATTTCTGATAAGAATGATCCAACTGTTTACAAACGTTTGAAATTAAAGCCTGCAACATTATTCTTTGCTATTCAACCAAAATCAAAATCAGATGATGACAAGATTTCAACAGCATTAACTAAATTGCAAACTGAAGATTTGTCATTTGTATCTGAAAGAAATAATGAAACTAAGCAATTATTAATCGGTGGACGAGGCAATGTTCAACTTCAAGTAATGATGGATAGATTAAAAGATGAATACCAAGTAGAAACGGAAGTTGTTCCATTGAGAATTGCATATCGTGAAACTATCAAATCAAAATCAGACGTCGAAGGAAAACACAAGAAACAATCTGGTGGTGCTGGACAATTTGCGGATGTATTTATTAGATTTGAACCATTGACAGATTCTGAAGAAAACTTCGTATTTGAAGAAGAAGTATTCGGTGGAGCTGTTCCTAAGAATTTCTTCCCAGCAGTTGAAAAAGGCTTGGAAGAATCTTTGGAAAAGGGACCTTTGGCAGGATATCCTGTAGTTGGTGTCAAGGCGATACTTTACGATGGAAAATATCACCCTGTAGATTCAAATGAAATGGCATTCAAGATCGCAGCTCAAATCGCATTTAAAAAAGGAATTGAAGAAGCGAAACCAATTTTATTAGAACCTATTATGAAAGTTACAATCAAAATCCCTGAAGAATACATGGGAGATGTAATGGGAGATATGAACAAACGCCGTGGTAAAATATTGGGAATGGAATCTGACGAAGACGGTAACCAAGTAGTAATCGCAGAAGCTCCTCACAAAGAATTATTCGAATATTCAATAGATTTGAGATCAATGACTCAAGCAAGAGGAGAATTTGAAATGGAATTTGTCAGATATGAAGAAGTTCCTTCTAATGTTACAGAAGAAATAATTAAAGAACAATAAAATTAGAGATGCCCTTATCGTGTGATAGGGGCATTTTTGCGTGAGGAAAATAAGTGTTGAGATATTAGCGTGAAAGCACAAGACTTACTTAAATATATATTAATCTATTATTTATTTCTATTGCAAATACATTTGATTTATTGTAAGCTAATATTGATATTATATATGAAAAATGCATACAAGGAGTTAATATGAAGTTAAGGATTTTATGTCTGGTTATATTATCGTCTATTGTTCTGTCTGCTTGTGGGCAAGAAAAATTAAATAATAAACCAGAACAAAAAATTGAGCAAACAAATAATTCGAAATCTAAAATTACTGCAGATAAAATTATCAATGGTACAATGGTTATTGATTTTAAAGGTAAAGAACAGACATATAAATTTGATGGAGATTGGAGAGCTTTCAGTAATATAGAAAGATCTTTTCAAAGATTGATTTATGGATTTTCTTTTTTAGACGATTTTTTTAATGCGTATGTAGATACAAAGGATATTTCATATATAAAAGAAGGGTATTCATTGATTATTTCTTTTGTAGAGCAAATGGAGTTTGATAAAAGTAAAATGTCATGGCATGATGAAACAACTGCTCTTAGAATGACAAATATTCTAAACTTTATTAAAAAAACTGAACAATTAGATTTTAAATTGTCTAATAAAGATGAAGAATTGCTTGACGATAATTTGAAGAAAACCGCAGAACTTTTTGCATTTACTGATTTCTATTCTGGTAATAACAATCATGGGTTTTTTCAAGATGAAGCAGGTCTTATGTATGCAGTAAAATATGGTAGAGATGACATAAAAGATATATGCAGTAAAAGAATAGAAAAATATATTAAAGATAACTTTGATAATGATGGTGTCCATTTGGAAAATTCATCTGAATATCACTATGTGTTAGTTGCTGAATTAAAAAAAGTTTTAGATAATTATGACGAAAATGTGATTCCAAATTACAATGAATTAAAGGAAATTTACGTAAAATCCGCAGATTTTGCCTACCAAACTCTTCTTCCAAGTGGAATCATACCTAATATTGGTGATTCCTGGTCGATGAAGATTAATCTAAATGATTATTATAGTGATGATATTTTAAATAATAGAAACACTAACAAAAGACAAACTTATTATGAATCTGGTTATGACATTTACAAAAATATGGACAAAAAAGCTTTTCTTTTGTTTAGGGGTGGTTACATCAAGAATCCTCACCATCATAACGATGATTTGAGTTTTTGGCTATATAAGGACGGTAATATATTTACTGAATTTGGTTCGTATGGATATGAAGAATCTAATCCTCATACAAAATACCAAACAGATTTTGAAGCCCATAATACTTTAATTGTAGACGATGGAAATAAATTTAAGGGTAAGGATGTAAAAATAACAAAAACAGATTCTCCATGGGAAATGTCAGGTGTGACTAAAAGAATTTCAAATATTACTTTCAAAAGGAATATAAGATTTAACAAAGACTTATCAAATATTTCGATAATTGATACTGTAAAATCATTGGACAAACAAGAACATAAATACACTAGACTATTTCACTTAGATCCTTCAATTCAACCTAAAATCAAGAAGAAGTTAGGGAAAAATGTTGTTGAACTTTATAGAGGCGACAAGCTTATTGGAAAGTTAATTACTGAAGATGAAGTGAGTTTAACAGATGATTTTTATTATTCTGTTTACTATCAAAATCCTCCACAAAGTACAAAAGTAATTAAAGTTGATTGTAATGGAATAGATAAAGAAATGAAAGTTGATATTGAATTAAAATAATTATACTAAGTAGAGAATGCTCTTATCGTGTGATAGGGGCATTTTTTGTGTGGAGGAATTTGGTAGCATATAGGAAATATTACAGTTGCTGTACACACAGGTCAAGCTTATAGCAAACATCTCACACGAATATCTTTGGTAAATATAATGATTTCAATCGCTCAGCCTCACTTCTGAAATCTTTTTTAGAAAAGAATAATGAAGATTTCATCGTTCGAAGCGTCGCTCATGAAAAACATTAAATTTTATATGATGATATTCGAATGCTTCGATTGTTCGCTTAAAAGTTTCTTCGGATTTACAGTTGCACACATAGGTTAAGATTATAGCAAATATCACCAACAAATATATTTTTTCACACAATATGCTGTTACTCATTTCTAGATTACGTAGAAGTATTCTTCCTTGAAATTTTTGTAGAGTGAGAAGTGGTTTTTATTGTAGTCGAGTAGTCCTTCTTTTTTCATTTCCATTAGTTCCTTCGATAGTGCACTTCTGTCGACGTTCAGGTAATCTGCTAGTTCTTGTCTATTAAATGGTATTTCGAATTGGTTGGTTTCTTTTTTTAGGGCGACAGAGCTTAGGTAGACGGATAGTTTTTGGCGAATTTTTTTGAAGGAGGATTGGCAAAGTTTTTGTGATAGTGAATAATTGTCGTTCGATAATATAAGGAGAAGATTTTTGATTAATTTGTCGTTGTAATCGTTGTGATTTGTAAAAATTTGGTTTGTTTTTATAAACAAGATTTCACAGTCTTCACTTGCGATTACATCTATGATTAATTTTTCGCCACTTATTGCGTAGGACTCTGCTATTATTTGGAATTTGTTCCTGTTAGAAAGTATCATTCTACTTCCCCAATAATTTGTGATTTCTAATCTAACTTTTCCTTTGAGTATTAACCCGAATGTGTCTGTTGTGTTCCCAGATTTGTATATGTATTGGTGTTTTTTATAGAATTTTTGGTAAATAAAATTTGAGTTTAATAGTTGTTCGATTTCTTGTTTTGAGAAGTTTTTAAATAATTCTGATTTTAATATTTCCATTTCTACCTCTTATGTTGTTTTAACAACGTACTTTTTCATTAAATTATATTAAACTATAGACATAAAATCAAATGTGGTTTATTATATATGGAAACAAAGGAGAGAAAAATGAAAAATATTTTAGATACAATTGGAAATACAAGACTTGTTAGATTGAAAAACATAGGAAATGGAAATATTTATGTTAAGGTTGAAAAGGAAAATGCAACTGGTTCAATCAAAGACAGAGCAGCTCTTGAAATGATAAAAGGTGCGATTGATGATGGTTCATTAAAACCAGGCATGAAGATTGTTGAACCAACAAGTGGTAACACGGGAATTGCGATTGCAATGATTGGTAAAACTTTGGGCTACGAAGTTACAATTGTTATGCCAGAATCAATGTCTATCGAAAGACGTAAATTGATGCAAGCTTATGGCGCTACAATTATTTTGACTGGCGAAGGTGGTATGCAAACAGCTGTTGATAAGGCGAAGGAATTGGAAGCTACTGGCGAATATTTTATGCCAAATCAATTTGCAAATCCTTACAACACATTGGCTCACGAAAAATACACAGGTCCTGAAATCTATTCTGAATTACCAGAGGTTAAAGGATTTATCGCTGGTGTTGGAACAGGTGGAACTGTTAGTGGTGTTGGTCATTTCTTAAAGGAAAAGAATGAAAATGTAGCCGTGTGGGCAATTGAACCAGAAGAATCAGCGTTGTTAAGCACTGGAAAAGCTGGTGGACACAAAATCCAAGGAATTGGAGCAAACTTTGTTCCAGAAATTTTGGATAGGGAAATGTTAGATGAAGTAATCACTGTAAAGGGTGATGATGCTTTGGATATGGCAAGAAGACTTGCAAAAGAAGAAGGACTTTTGGTGGGGATTTCTTCGGGCGCAAATGTATTTGGCGCATTAAAAATGTTAGAGAAAGTTGATGGTCCGATAGTTACTGTTCTTCCAGACACTGGAGAAAGATACTTGTCGACTGAATTATTTGAAAATGAGGCTAATTAAAAGATTATCTGAATACGGTGATTTTATTTTAAAAGAAGATCCTGCATGTCGCACGAAATTTGAAGCGTTATTTATGTATCCAATCGTGAGGGCGTTGATTTATCATAGAATCGCAAATTATCTTTACAGAAAAAAGCACACAACTCTTGCGAGATTTTTCTCACAAAGAGCGAGGCGTAAAACTGGAATTGAAATTCATCCAGGAGCGACAATCGGCAAGAATCTGTTCATAGATCACGCGATGGCAGTTGTGATTGGAGAGACTGCGATTGTTGGTGATAATTGTCACTTTTATCATAACGTAACGCTTGGTGGTACTGGCAACGAAAAAGAACACCAACGTCACCCGATTGTAGGTGATAATGTTATAATTGGAACTGGAGCGACTATTTTGGGGCCGATTAAAATTGGAGATCGTGCGAAAATCGGTGCAGGTGCAGTTGTTTTGAGTGATGTTCCAAGTGATTGCACAGCAGTTGGAATGCCTGCAAAAATAATACGACACCATTAATATTGAGCACAAATCTCTTTGGCAAATTTATTTGCTGAGGAGATTTTTATTTGTGGTAGAATGGATGTATAAGTTAGCAGGAGGAATTTTATGAAAAAGAAAATATTTGCAATTTTAATGGCGCTTTTAATGTTGTGTTCATGTAGCATTGGAAAAAGAGAAGTGTATTTGTATGGAGAAGACCACGATATAAAACCTATTTATAATGAAGAGTTAAACATTTTGAGAGATTACTACAAAAAAGGTGGTAGGAATTATTTTTTGGAGGATTCTCATTATGGTGCACAATATCTTAATTTGTGGATGAAATCAGATAATGATGAGTATTTGAACAAAATGTATGATGTTATTAAAAAATACGGAAACTATGATTATGATTACGATATCGAATATTTCAAGACAATAAAAAAAGAAATGAATGATATTAAATTCTACGGTGTAGATGTGGGACATTCATACGATATTATAGGCAAGGATTATCTTAAATTAGCAAAAGAAAAAGGCGATAAAAAAGATATTGAACTTACTGAGAAGGCTATAGAACAAGGTAAGAATTTCTATGACAAGGAAAAAGTTGATGACTTAAAAGCCAGTGAGTACAGAGACAAAATGATGGCAGAAAACTTTATGAATACATATAACAGGACAAAAGGAGATGTTATTGGATTTTTTGGATTGGCACATATAGATGGAATAGGTTATGTTAACGATAATATGACGAAAATTATCCAAGATAAAATTAAAAATCTTCACACAGTTAATTTGTTGAAAAGTAAAAATCTCAAACCAATCTCAACAGAAAAAATCACATACAATGGAAGAGAATTTGAAGCAGATTATTATGGAATTATAAGCCACAAGTACTCCACATATCCTCACGAAAAATTATACCGAATTAAAGATGCGGAATATTTCAAAGATTTTACGACAATAGGTTACAATCAATCATTTCCGTATAATTTCAGCTTTGAAAAAGGAGACATCATATTAACTAGACAATACAACGATAAAGATCAAGAAGATGTAGTTGTAAGAGTTAGAAGTGATGGAACAGAAAAACTTTTCTTAGTAGACTACATTCAACCAAAATAATTAAAAAATGAACAGCAATGAACGAAAAAAGTTTGTTGCTGTTTTTGTTTTATCTATTTGGGTATAAATATTTTAGAGGTTATTTGGACATAAATGTTAAATAAATAACCTTGTTTATCAAAATTACGAAAGGAGAATTAAATGTTAAAATTAATTAGAACACCTCAAAAATACGTTCAAGGCAAAGACGCTTTGAATGAATTTGGTAAATACGCAAAAGATTATGGAAACAGGTTTTTGTTCGTATCTTCAAAAAGAGGATTGAACGATTGTAAGGAAAAAATCGAAAAAAGTTTTGAAGGAACTGATGCTTTCAGAAAATATGAAATTTTCTCCGGAATTTCTTCCAATGGAGAAATAGAGAGAATGAGAAAAATCGTAGTAGATGAAAAAATCGATGCAGTCGTAGGAATCGGCGGAGGATCTGCTATTGATACTGCGAAGGCCACAGCATTTTATGAAAACAAACCAGTTTTGGTAGTTCCTACAGTTGTAGCAACTGATGCTCCTTGTACTGGACTTTCAGTTATTTACAATGACGATCACACATTTGACAGATATATTTTCTATCCAGATAATCCTAACATGGTAATTGTGGATACTACAATAATTGCCAACGCTCCTGTGAGATTTTTAGTTGCAGGAATGGGCGATGCTTTGGCAACTTACTACGAAGCAAGAAGCTGTAAAAAGGTTGTTGCACCTTCACTTGAAAATGGTGGAATTAGCGAATCAGCAATGGCTCTTTGCAAATTGTGCAATGAAATTTTGTTTGAACATGGAGAAATCGCGAAAACATCTGTAGAAAAGCATGTATTGAACGAATCTGTAGAAAAAATAATAGAAGCAGCAACTTATCTAAGTGGTGTCGGCGCAGATAATGGTGGACTAGCAGCAGCACACTCTATCTATAACGGATTTACTGAAATAGAAGGAGTATCTGCGATGCACGGAGAAATCGTAGCTTTCGGTACGATTGTACAATTGTTGATGGAATCAGCTCCAAAAGATGAATTGATGAAGGTTATGGATTTCTGCTACAATATAGGACTTCCAATGACACTTAACGATTTGAATATACAAGAAGCAAATCTTATGGTAGGTTGTGAAAAGGCATGTGTAGAAGGGGAAACTATCCACAACATAGTTGGAGAAATCACACCAGAAAGATTAAAAGATTTCGTATTAACTGCAGATATTTTAGGAAGAAGATATTACGAATCACACAAATAATTATTATTTCAATAAAAAATCATCCTCATTTTTTAAACTTGAGGATGATTTTTGTGTGTCTATTTTATTTTTCTCCAAAAACCGATTTGATTGTAAAGTTCAATTCCTATCACTATTAATGCCCATGGAACTAATATTCCTAAGAGAATCCATTTAATAGGGGCTGATTGAATGCTAAACATTACAAATGAGAATATTGCTATTGTCAGAAATGAAAGTCCCATCATTTTAATAATGTAGGCGAATTTGGATTGTCTGTTCATTATGTCTGAAATGCTGGACCAATTTACATATTTGTGTTTGTAGTCGCCAGCGACTTTGAATCTACAAAATACGAATATAGATATTAAATTCAATACAATTGCAACGATTATGAAATAGAATTTTACTCTGAAGAATATCGAGCATCCTAATATTGCAAGTGCGGATAATCCTCCCATAATTAGAGCTGAGAATTTTACTTTTTCGTTCAAATAAGTTTTCTTATTCATTGGTAGGCTCATCAAATAATCGTGATTTTGTCCGTCTAATGAAACTATTATCGATTGAAGGTTCATAGGAAATAGTCCAATGAACACACTGTACATAAATGAAATGCTAAGTGTAACAGCAAGTGATTGCAAATCGGAAATATTTGTACCGAGGTCACTTCTCATATTTGACAAGTTTGCAAATGTCATTATTATTGGGAACATCACTGGGAATAAAATACACGATGTGATAGTTGAAGCATCACTCAAAAGCATTTTGTTGTATTTGAACATTTCCTTGCCGATATTGCTTGGTTCTTTGTCAACTTTAGTTCTTCTGACAGAATTTTTTCTGTTTTGAATATCGCTCATGTGTTCGTACAAGTTCTTAGATGCGAATTCAAGGATTGCCTTTCCTAAAATAACCTCAACAACTGCCAATATAGCGATGAAAATAATCGCTGAAACTGGATTGTGAAGTAATCCTGAAATAGGGCCAAGTCCTGTAGTGTTTTTCATGATGTTTGAATTTTGAATAAAAATCACAAACACTATGGCAACGACTTGAATGAATATATTAAGTCCAACCATTATTTGCGTGTTGAATTTGTACAAGGCAGATGTTCTAACCAAAAGCTCTGCAACTACAATATTCAAAATTATTGTAAAAACAAATAAAACTACGAAATTCAAAATTCCGAACAAAATTGCCAAGAATATATTGAATTTGAAATCAATGAAAAACTTTATCGACAACAATAAAATCGGACTTAAAACTGTCAATGAACTCAACATTGTCAAGAAAGTCTTTGATATGAACATTTCTTTCTGACTAATTGGGAAGTAGGACATCTTCAACGAATCCTTGTTTTCATAAAAAAGATTGAATACGCTGATAAAGTTTTGTAAAGTTCCCAAAATTACCAAGTAAAACACGAATAAATCATACGCCTTAGGTGCCTTACTGTAATCAAATATAAGTCCGAACATAAGTCCGTAAATTACAATCATCATCACAGCGGACATTATATATTGTCTGATAATTTTCTTGTAAATACTTTTATTATCCGCAGGCTTCGTCTTCTGTCTGATTTGCCCTGTGAGCATTGGATTTATATTCAACAAATCGATTTTCATCAATTCTTTTAATTTAGTCTTGTTCATTTGGAACCTCATCGTGTGATTTTATCATTTCAAGATAAATTTCTTCCAAAGATTTATCCGGATGCAAGTCTTTTAATTCTTGAACAGTACCCAAGAATATGAGTTTTCCTTTTTGTAAAATTCCGATTCTGTCGCAAAGTTTTTCTGCGATTTCCAAAATATGTGTTGAGAACAAAACAGTATTTCCTTTGTTGGCGTGTTCTCTCATCATTTCTTTCAAATTGTAAGAGCTTTGTGGGTCAAGTCCTGTCAACGGTTCGTCCAATACCCACACATCTGGATCAGATAACAGAGCAGCTATTACGAAAACTTTTTGTCTCATACCATGTGAAAAAGATTCAATTGGTTGGAAAAATTCTGTCAAATCAAATTTTTCGGAAAGCATCTTGCAAGTAGCATTGAATTTGTTTTCTTCAATTTCATAAATCGTTCCGACAAATCTCCAAAATTCGTAAGGAGTCATCTTCAAAAACATATCTGGACTGTCAGATACATATCCGATTTTTTTCTTAGCTTCCATTGGATTATCTTTTACATCAATATCGTCAACTTTGATAGTCCCTTCTTCAGGTTTTATAACACCAACTAAGGATTTTATCGTAGTTGATTTACCGGCTCCGTTATGTCCAATAAGACCAAAGATTTCGCCGCTATTAATTGTAAGATTCAAATTATCCAAAGCGATTTTCTTGTCATATTTTTTTGTCACATTCTCAAAAGTAATCATACATACCTCCTCTTGTATCATACTGTATCATAATCGTAGCACACTTGTGATATCGTGTCAAATAAAAAAAGAATTAGCTATTGCTAATTCTAATACGTAAGCAAACCCTCATACACGAATATCTGGACTACAAAAATTGTTGATTTCTAAATCTCAAAATCCTAAAATCGAAAACTCACTTACGTTCAAACAGTTCGATTTTTACGGATTTTTTCGAATTGAAATCAAAGCAATTTTCTCCGTATGATATTCTTAGCATGAGGGTTTATTACTTTGACTATGAGTTAAATAAATCTAGCCAATTCTTTCTATAACTGATTTTAAATGGTTGAACCTTCTGATAAGTTCATCTTTTTCAAATTCTTTTGGTTGCATATATTCAGTGACTTCAGTAATAGTTTCATAAAGTTCATCATCGTCGTTTTCTTTATACAATTGAATAGCTTGTGATCTGAGAGAAGCAAGCTCCTTGTAAATCGTCATCACCTCGTGCTCTTCTTTGTTTTCCAAAAGAAGTTGTTTAAGTGGCCAATTGATATTGTGCTCAGTAGTCACGCATTTGTTTGGAATGTAAATATTCTCACGTTGCATATCTTTCAAAAATCTATTTAAAATTTGGTTGTTGAATTTATTAATCATAAGAAAATTAATATCAACACCTTCTTCAGCACACTCAATTTTTTCGCCGTCTTCTTCTGTTAAAAGCACAGATATTTTAGTGCACAAATCAGAATCGTCACATTCGATTATTTCAAAATCGTGCTTCTCAGATTCAATCTTCAAAAATTCTTTAATATTTTCAGGCATATTGTAAATTAAAATCGATCTAGCCATAAAACCTCCTTAAATATTCATATCTTCCCAATCAAAGTCATCACTCAAAGGTTTTTTATTATAAAAGTCCTTGAACAAATCCTTTGTGTCTTCGACACTCACATCATCGACACATTTCACCAAACTATCAGTGATATCTTTCATATATTCAATATGATAGACACACTCATCAGCAGCAGGAATGAAAGTCGCTTGAATGAAACTTTCGCCCACAAATTCCAACGAGAAAAAGTAAGTCTTCTTACCAGATCTCACTTCCTTGTAATTTCTAAGCGCATCTTCTGAAATCTTGTCTATCTCATCTAAAACTATATCAAAAGGGGGAGAGTCGAATGTTTTTTCCGAAGTTTTTAAAATCAATTTACTCTTTTGTTCCAAAAACTCATCAGTTCCACTAAAAACTCCTTTTTTCAAAAACTCAAGCATAAAAACCTCCTTAAATTATACATTTAATTGCTTAAACTAGTAGTATATAATTCATACTTCGCTACGAAATTAAAACCAACACTTTCAACTATTTTTCTTTCCTTTTCTTCAACAAAAAACGTAGTATGTTTTTGATTATCTAACTTTGATGTATTCAAGCATTTAATCAATAAACTTCGCATTATATTTTCGTCAAAATCATCCTTATAATCAATCCCGAAGATTTCCATAAGTAAAGGCGTGTACACAAAATAAATACATCCTTTTAAAATATTTTTTTCGTAATATAAAAAAATATTCCATTTTTTATTTGACTTTGAATTTAAAGCGTTGAAAAGCCTATCGGAATTCCAGTAAATATCACTTGTTTTATCATGTAAATCTCGAAAATCATTCCAATTCTCAATATTAACACTAACTATGACTCCATCATATTCTAAAGGAGAATATTTTTCAAAACTTAAAGTGTATACGTAGTTTTCGTCAATTTTTTCTGAATCTATACTTTTTAAATACTCAATACTTAGTGTATTATCTGAAGGAAAACCAAAATAAATAGTATAGTTTGGATATCTGGATTTTGAAAATTCAATAAATTCTTCAATAGCTTTTTGTTGATTATTTTGAATATTAAATACATTAAAACCTAAATAATGGTCTTGTTCAATCCAATAGTAATCAATCCAACCTAACACTTCATCATTATTTATAAATAAGAGTATTTTTGAATTTGATTTTGAAAATGATGAATATGCTGATTTGTAAAAATCATTTTTAGTCTTGATACCATCCAAATAAGTTGGAAATGCTGAAGTTGTCAAATCTTGTGATAAATTATATGAAAAGTCCAAATAATTTTCTATATCTTGCAAAGTCGCTTTTTTTAACATATACTACCCTTGGAAATCATTTCTGAATTTAGGTGTTTTTCCATTTTCATAAGGATTGTAGTTGTTGATATCACATTGAAATTCTTTTAGTTCAATAATTTTCTCTGAATCATTCCATAGAACAAGCGAAATTCCCTCAAAACTTGAAAAGTCGCCGTTACTCATTTTACATTCAAAAATCCACTGAACAACTGATTGGTTTTCATGATGAAATATTTGTAAAATATCCCATTTTATAACCTTACCGCGAGTATTCCATTCATCAAACCATATCTTTATAGTTTTTTTATCTGAGTACCTTGGACCCCAACATTCTGTGTAGACAACATTATCAGCAAAAATGTTATCTATTCCAAAGTCTTTTTGTTCTAACCACATTTTAAACCATAATTTTATAATTAATTCTCTATTATTCATCATAATCTCCCTTAAAAGATTTCTGTCATACATTAATGATACCACAAATCAAATAAATTACGGTAACTTAGCCAGTACATTATCATATAAAACTAAGCGTACATGTCATCTAAAGTAATAAGCTCAACATTGTCATCGTATGAAAAATCTTCAAAGCCAGACATGCTAATTATCCAGTAAAATTTTTGGTTGCTGTTAAATATTTTCGATTTTTCAATGAGTTCATTGAGTACAGATTTCGGACAAAGTCCATTTCTCCATTTGCATTCCACGAACAGATAATTTTCACTGTCATAAGCTAATATATCAATCTCTGATTGTTTTTTACGAAGAGGATCATTACCCCACCAATTGCCGTAATTAGTAGGTAAGAAGCTCAAATCTCCAGATTTGATTCTGTATTCCAAGTATTCTATCGAAATTTTTTCGAAAATTTTACCCATATAATCATTTATATAATTTTCTATTTTTTCTGAGTATACTCTGTTACCTAATTCAATATTTATCAAATTGAGATTAGGTTGTACAAATTTGTACCAGAAATTAAACATCGTATCTTTAATCAAATAAATAGGTCGATTGGATTTGCGATTAGTTACAGGAGTTTTTCTTTCAATAATTCCTAATTCTATCAAACTTTCAAGATAAGGACTGATTGAGCCAGATTGCACACCTAATTTATTAGATATTTCAGATACTTTGGTTTGTCCATGGGAAATTAAATACAAAATATCGTTGTATCTTTTTGGGTCCCTAAGTTCTTGTTTCAATAAATTAGAAGGTTCTTCGTATAATCTGCCTTGCACCGACAAAAAATTATTGATTATATTTTCTTGTAAACTAATAGAATCATCAAAAAAAACTAGATATTCTGCAACGCCGCCAGTTAATCCAAAAACAATTGCCTTGTCATGATTAGAATAATTCTCTACAAATAATGCAGATTCCTTATAGGAAAAAGGATTGATTTTTAGTTGAATTGATCTTCTTCCATAGAGTGGGCTTTTATATCCTAAAACTTGGTTTTCCATAAAACTCATAGATGAACCACATAATATCAAAAACAATTTGCTTGTCGTTTTATACTCATCAATCAAATTTTGAAGAACTGAAGAAATTGAAGGGAAGGACTCAGCAATGTATGGATATTCATCAATAACGAATGCGATTCTGTGATTCACGGAATACTCAAATAAAAATCTAAATGCATGATCAATATCAGTAAATGTAGGTAAATTTCCATCATAATTACAAGCCTTATAAATTGATTGTGACAAATGATTTAAGTTGATAAACTTATCAGATTCTACACCGACAAAATACGATCCAGATTTTTCTTTCATAAATTTTTGAATCAAATAAGTTTTTCCGACTCTTCTTCGACCGTAAATTACACACATAGAAAAATTTTCCTTAGAGAATTCTGTATTTAGTTTTTCAAGTTCATGTTCACGACCAATAAATTTCATATTCTCACCTCAACTATATTATAGAACACAATATCGTACAATGCAATATTACGATATTGTATATTACGATATTGCATTAAAAATATCAAAATAATAATGAGTTGAAAAGTTTTGCGATAGTTTAGTAAATTATTGCAACAAAAAAAAGCGACAAGTTCGCCGCTTAAAATTTGTATTCAAATAATTCTTCATCGATTTGCTTAAAACCTACAGCTTCAAACATTTTTCTGCTTTGGTGATTAAAAGCGTAGATATTTGCCATGACAGATTTTAATCCATTTTCTTTTGCTAATTCCAAAATTTTTGTGACACAATTTCTACCGATATGTTTGTTTTGAAAATCTTTGCACACAACTATTGTTATTTCATTGTCATCAGTCAATGAAATATCTCCAACTAATTCATTTTTGTATTCAATGTAGTACAACTTTCCATGAGTATTCAAATAGTTGTACATTTTTTGAAGCCTTTCAATATCGGATAAAGTCCGTATAATTGTGTAAAAGTAAAAAGGCCATATAACAGTCCTTTTACGGTACAATGTTTTTAACGACAAAAACATACCCAGGAGGACTTTTACATGACCCAAGTACATTTTACACTGA
>NZ_JBDLBQ010000004.1:53826-229947 GCF_046255015.1 Finegoldia dalianensis | reverse complement strand
AACTCTCAATTTAATGTTTGTTTGAAGCTAGCTTTTCAGCTGACTTTTGCTTTTTTATTCTCACCGAATTATTGTTTGGTTTGTACTTCTCTCAAAGTATTTACTTTATTTAATTTATTAAGGTTCTTTGTTAAATTATTTCGTTGCCTTAAGTGACAACTATTAAAGTATACTATACTTTTTTTAGCTTGTCAAGACTTTTTTAAAACTTTTTTAAATTCTTGTAAACTTAATCAAGTTTTTGTTACGTCTCTTTCAGACAACTATTACAGTATACGCTCCTAAATCATACTTGTCAAGTATTTTTTGAAATTTTTTTAAAATTTTCTGTAATCATGTATAATATTAAGTAAGAAAGGGGGGCTTATGGGATTTACAAATGATGATATTTACAGAGTTTTCACGATGTATCAGGAATGTTTAATGGTAAATTGTTCTCTTTTGAATAAGCTTGATGAGAATTTAAGTAACAGAGACCACGGTTCTAACCTGAATAATGGGTTTAGGGAGCTTTTTACGACTTTTCCCGATTTCAAATCAGAAAACCTATCAACTCAATTCAGTAATCTATCATTTCTATTTACATATAAAGTAAAAGGCGCAACATCCCCTATCTACTCTTATGTATGTGATAAGATTTCAGCATATCTTACAGATGTAGATGTTATCGACCGTGAAATGTTCGGAGAAATTTTGAAAATCACGACCGAATCTGTGAAACTTGTTGGAAACTGTAAGTTAAATGACAAGACAATTCTAGATTGCATCCACGCTGCAACAGAAAGCTTTGAAAAAAACAAAAATGAAAATACAATTAAATTAATGAAAAAAATAAGCGTAGATTGCAAGATAGCTTGCGAACAAACTTCAGAAATGACAGCCAACAAAGGCAAAGCACGTCACAACGCGATTTTCTCCGTTGGAGTGATAGACCCTGGTGCTTATTCGTTGTTTTTGTTTTTCGACACATTATACAAATATGTACTCAAAAAAAGACGCACAAAATAAAATCTCAATTCAACTTTTAAGTTAAATTGAGATTTTTTCTTTATTCTTCTTCTAATCCAAGGATTCTGAGTTCCTCATCAGTAAGTTCTCTGAAGTCTCCCTCTTCCAAATCCTCTGGCAATTTGAAATCACTTATCTGAACTCTTTGTAGTTCAACAACTTCATTTCCAACTCTTTCAAACATCCTTTTGACTTGGTGATATTTGCCTTCTTTTATAGTAAGGTAGCAATTGTAATCGTCGATAATTTCCATCTTCGCAGGTTTCGTTATGATGTCTTCCGGCATCAACTTGATTCCTTTTTCGAAAGTGTCGTTGTATTTCTCATCAACCTTATCTCTCAAAGTAACCTTGTACTTCTTGGACACATCTTTTTTCGGAGATATCAAATTGTGTGCAAATTTTCCGTCATTCGTTATAATCAAAAGCCCTGTCGTATCCAAATCCAACCTTCCTACAGGATTCAAATCAAACACACAAAGTTCTCCCATATCGTCAATCACTGTCTTGTGCATAGGATCTTTCGAATGACTCGTCACACCTTTTCTCTTGTTCATCACGAAATACAAATACTTTCTGTACTCAATAACCTCATCGTAGATTTTCACCACGTCGTTGTTTTCATCTATATGCTCAGAAGACTTCTTCACAGTCACATCATTAACCGTGATAATCCCCTTTTTCACCATTTGTTTTATCTCTTTTCTCGTTGCGATCTTCATCTCGCTAAGCATTCTATCTAATCTCATATCTCTCCTTATGGTACAATAATTTTGGGTGATGTAATGTTTAGTATATATTTTTTAACAATAAATTTAATAACTTTTCTAGCCTTCTTCATAGATAAAAGGAAAGCCATTCACAACAAATACCGAATTTCTGAAAATGTTCTGATACTCTTGTGCATACTCGCAGACTTCATCGGAGCAATGAGCTCCATGATAATCTTCAAACATAAACTATACAAGAAGAAATTCACCATCTCAATTCCATTGATTTCATTGGTTTATCTTGTAGTATTCGTCTTAATTAGCCGAGGAATTTTTTCATTAAATTAAGCTTTTTGTCCGTAAATGGTTTGAATCTAAATGGATTGTCGACTTTTCTGGAAACATAGACCGATTGTTTGTGTGAAAAAGTGTCAAATCCCCATTTGCCATGATAATGGCCAAGTCCGCTATTGCCAAATCCACCGAAAGGCGCCTTGTTGTTGGAGATGTGCATCATACAATCATTGATGCATCCTCCGCCAAATCCCACAGAATTAGTGATATAATCGCACAATTTCTTGTCCTTGGTGAACAGATAAAACGCCAACGGATTGTCCATCCTTCTGATGTGCATCAAAATCGCATCGATATCAGTATATGAAATCACAGGAAGCAACGGCCCAAATATCTCGTCTTTCATTATCTCATCATTAAAAGTCGCATCAGTAAACACACACGGTTCAATAATCATCTCATCATCGTGGTATTTCCCACCGATTCTATCCGTTCTATCTCTCATAATTTTTCTGAACTCATCGTATTTTGTCTTCGTTTTTATCCTAGACATCTCTGAAATATCGGAATAATTCTCGTCAATCTCCTTCAGTATATAATGCATAAGCCTATCCTTGATGCTTTCTTCAACCACCAAATAATCAACAGCCACACAAGTTTGTCCGGAGTTTGTGAACTTCGCCCAGCAAATCTTCTTCGCTGTATCTTGTAAATCAACATTCTTGTCCACGATACATGGACTCTTACCTCCCAATTCCAAGACACATGGCTTCAAATTCTCTGCCGCTTTCTTATACACAGCTCGTCCTCTGTTTTTGCTACCAGTGAAGAAATAAAAGTCAAACTCTTCTTCCAACACCTCATCATAACTTCTGTCATTTTCAAGATGAACAATATCCTCCACAGGCTCTAGAACTTTTTTCATTAATTCTCTGATCTTAGGATTTTTTCTACTCATCATCAAATAAACACTATTTCCAGCGGCAATGGCATCAATCACAGGAATCATACTCAAATTAAAAGGATAATTCCACGGACTAATAATCAAACACACACCGAACGCCCTGTTTCTGATTTCCGTTTTGTTCGGAAAAGTCAACAAATCAAAAGAAGTATTCTTAGCCCTCGCAAGTTTTACAGTGTTATTAATGAAGAAATTCAGCTCCTGCATCACAGTTGCATACTCTGTCATGAAACCCTCATATTCGCTTTTTCCGATATCTTCCTTCAAAGCCGAGATTATCTCTTCTCTATGATTTTTCACAGAATCTCGTAGTTTTCTCATATACAAAACCCTAATAGAAGGCTTCAACAAAACCGTTTGAGATTTTTCTCGTAAGTTTTCAATCATAATTTACCTCTCTATAAAAAATAAGCCAACTGATTCGTGTAAAATCAGTCAGCCTATAATTACTTTTCATTAATACGTACAAGTCCTATCAAATTGCCGTTAACATTTCTAATTGAATCGATTGATTTTTCGATGTCGCTCTTTTTAGTTTCTCCAACCTTGTACACCAACAAAGTCGCATCGCAAATTGCTGACAACGCAACAGCATCAGAATAAGCTTCGATTGGTGGAGTATCGATAATCACATAATCGTAGTTATCTTCCAAAATACGGATGAAATTCTTCATAGCTTCACTTGAAATAATCTCATTCGCATTTGGTGGAATAGCTCCAGCGTGAATAATATCCAAATCCCATATCGATTCGTCGTGACTAATCGCAAGATTATAGTCCATCTTATTCACAACGACATTTGTAACGCCGATTTCAGTGTCAATATCGTAGAAATTTCTCAAACTTGGTCTTCTCAAATCCATATCCACAATAACAACCTTGTGATTGGACAAAGCAAAGCTCTTCGCCAAGTTAGCAGCCACAGAAGTCTTGCCTTCTCCGAAAAATCCTGAAGTAACCACGATAGACTTAATATTTGCTCCAGCGAACTTCACATTAGTTCTTAGATATTTGTATTGTTCATTAAACAAAGCCCTATCCTTCATCTATCATAGCACCCCTTTCATCAACATAAGGAATATCTCCAATAACATTTACTCCCAAATCTTCCACATCAGTATTCACTCTCATGACATCATCGTGAGATTCTCTCACCATAAAAGCTATCAATGAAATAAAAAATCCCACAGCATATGCCAACAAAGTGTCCTTAACCAAATTTGGAGACACAGCTTGTAATGGAGCAGAAGAGTATTCCAACACCTTAACACTGTATTCATCTGCATCGTTCTCCACAGTGATATCTGCCAATTCATCGGCAATATCTCTTGCACGTTGAATAACAGTATCCTCAACATTTATACTAACAATCTTTGAGTTCTCGTCTGAAATGCTAATTTTCTTTCCCAAATCTTCAACATTTGATCTCAACTTCAAGTTTTGCTTCACTTCAGTCAACACCATTCTAGACTTAACCAAAGACTTCACAGTTTCTATTTGAGTAGTAGAAGTGTTGCCACTTTTCGCGCTCACTACAACCTTGGAATCCACACTGTACACAGGTCTCACCCACATAACATCGTAGCAAATCATCGCAATCCCGAACAAAAGCGCCACCATAACAATAGGCACAAATCTATTTCTCAAAGTTCTTACAAATAAGTTATCTCTCATCTTATCTCCTCTTACCAAAAATCTTCGACAAAACTCCACCGCTCTTCTTCTCTAATACAGGAATCCTGTCTATTCTTTCATCTTCCACGATAAGTTGTGGATTAAGTCTCATAATCAAATCAAAATAATCCGAATCTATAATCTTATGAAGAGATTTAATCCCATCTCTAATATATTCCGCCTCATATGCATTTTCAGATTCCGTAGCCACAACATCCACCATTTGTCTGTCCAACAACTCCTTAGCAGTCTTGAACAACCTGCTAGATTTAGACTTAACCACAGAACTCATATCCAATTGCACCAAACAGTCCCTTTCTTTCAAAGAAATCAAATAGTCTGGATTTTCTTGGACATACTTGCATCTTTCCGGATGAACGATAATCGGAACATATCCTTTGATTTGGATATCGTATATAAACTTATTCAAATCCTTGTATTCAGTTGTACTTGGAAGCTCAAGCAGAATATATCTGGAATAATTAATCGAACTAATCAGATCATTGTGAAAATACTCCATCATCTTAGGATCACAGCTCATCAAATTGCCCGACAACACCTGAAAATCAATCTTTTGATAATCAAGTTCTTCATTAATCCTATCGATAAGAAGTTGCTTTTCATCAGCAGTCAGAACCCTTCCATTCGTAGAAATCTCAGAGGCACTCACAACCTTTTTGTAACCAAGTCTCACATATTCTATTGCAGTCGCAATAGCCTGATCCATATTACTCGAACCATTCTTCATGTCCGCCATTATCTTGCTATTAATATCAATCATTTACTCACCCAAAAATTCCTTAGAAACAAAACCTACTTGACCATTAAAATCAACCTTAACCCAAGTAGCCCCATAGTCATCCTTTGTTTCTTCGATAACCTTAAGCTCATCGTCCTTCTTAAGCTTAGTCACAATATCAGAATTAGTGCTAGCTTCACTTCTCAAATTCAAAATATCCGCAGTAACCTTCATAGTCTTCTTTTCAGTAGATTCTTCCGGTTTATTGGAAGCAGTGTTTTCTTCAGAAGGCTTTTCTGCTGGTTGTTCTGGTTTTGAATCTTCAGGTTTTGTTTGTTCTGTAGATTCATTTTCCACAGACTCTGCTGTTTCCGTATTTCTCATCGATTCGTAGTGTTCTGGTTTTCTCAGACAACCAGTCGTCAACACCAACACCAAAATCGCAATAGGTATCAATCTCTTCATAAAATCATCTCCTAATTAACAATTATTATTTTAACATATATTAAGACTTTTATATACCTAAAAATCTCCAAAAAATCACTACTTACATTATACCATCAAATCGCGAAATAGTAACGTGACATTAGTTCCATTATTATATATAATAGAAGAAGATAATCATATTAATATAAGGAGAAAAGTGTGAAAATTTCAATAATAGGATATTCCGCATCAGGAAAATCCACACTAGCACAAGACATATCACAAACATACGATTTGCCATTGCTTCATCTTGACCAAGTAAACATGAAAGAAAATTGGCAAGAACGTGACCTTGATGAAGCGATTAACATAGTAGAAAATTTTATGAAACAAGACGATTGGGTAATAGACGGAAACTATAGCAAATTAAAGAAAACAGAAAGACTCGCTCTATCTGATATCATAATTTTCCTTAACTTCAACAGATTCAATTGCCTTGCAAGAGCCATCAAGCGCTACATCAAATACCATGGCAAAACCAGAGAAAGTTTACCAGACAATTGCCCCGAAAAACTGGACTTTGAATTCATCAAGTGGATACTAATAGATGGACGCAGCAAAGAAAAGCGTGAAAACTATGCCAACATGAAAAAACATTACTCACACAAATGGATTCAAATCAATAACCAAGAAGAACTCACAAAATTTAAGAAATACCTCCAGCGAAGCAACACGAGCCTGTAATAGGCTCTTTTTTATTGGAGTTTTTTGAAAAACAAATATTTTGACAAGTAAAAATACCCGATCACATGATCGGGTATTTTCAGTTCAATAAACTACAGAATCAAATCTATAATTTACTCTTCATCTTCTTTTTTCTTCTTTGAAACATACAATCCACCCAAAGTAGATAGAGCTGCAGCAGCCATCATCATAGCTTCTGATTCAATACCTGCTTTTGGTAAGTTCTTAGCTGGTTTGTCTTGTTTAGAAGGTTTAGAAGGTCTAGTTGGTGCATCGGCAATCTTTTCAACTAAATCACTACCCTTGATAGTATCCTTAGATCCATCTGGATAAGTGATAGTAGCTGATCCGTCTTTTCCGATTTCAACCTTAGTTCCTTGTGGGAATTTATCCTTATTAGCCTTTTCAATAGAATCCTTAACCTTGTCTTTTTCGTCCTTAGTTAAGTTAGAAGGATCTTCAACCTTAGTCTTTCCTGGAACTGTTGGATCTACCTTATCAGCGATATTCTTGTCTGATGGCTTATTGTCATCACCAGGTTTGTTTCCGTCACCAGGTTTGTTTCCGTCACCAGGTTTGTTTCCGTCGCCAGGTTTATTTCCGTCACCAGGTTTGTTTCCGTCGCCAGGTTTGTTTCCGTCACCAGGTTTGTTTCCGTCGCCAGGTTTGTTTCCGTCGCCAGGTTTATTTCCGTCACCAGGTTTATTTCCGTCACCAGGTTTGTTTCCGTCGCCAGGTTTGTTTCCGTCGCCAGGTTTGTTTCCGTCGCCAGGTTTGTTTCCGTCGCCAGGTTTGTTTCCATCACCAGGTTTGTTTCCATCACCAGGTTTTTGGTCATCGCCAGGTTTGTTTCCGTCGCCAGGTTTTGATGGATCAGTTGGGCCACCTGGAGTTGTTCCTGGGTTATCTCCAGTAGATTTTTCATTAACCAACTTGTCTGCTGGAATAGTATCCTTTGATCCATCTGGGTATGTGATTGTTGCATTACCCTTATCATCAACGTCTACCTTAGTTCCTTCTGGGAACTTATCCTTATTAGCATCTTCAATCTTCTTCTTAACTTCTTCTTTTTCCTTATCAGTTAAGTTATCTTTGTCACCTACATCAGTCTTTCCTGGAATAGTTGGGTCGATAATATCAGAGATTGGAAGTTCTGGTCTGCCATCAATTTCTGGATTTCCATGTTTGTATTCGAATACAAGATCTTCAGCTGGGATAGTATCTTTTGATCCATCTGGGTATGTGATTGTTGCATTACCCTTGTCATCAACCGATACTTCTGTTCCTTCTGGGAACTTATCCTTATTAGCTTCTTCAATCTTATTCTTAACTTTTTCTTTTTCCTTATCAGTTAATTTATCAAGATCTTTAACTCCAGTTTTTTCTTCTGGAATATTTGGTTGAACTTTTTCTGCATCAGTTGCACCCTTTTCAGTTATAGTTTGATCAGGAGTTAAGGTATTTGTTGATCCATCTGGATAAGTGATAGTTACATTACCTTTGTCATCAACTTCAACTTCTTTAGCTTCAGGATTTACTTTCTTAACTTCATCCTTAACTTTCGCTTTTTCTTCGTCAGTTAATTTATCCTTATTTTCAACTTCTGTCTTATTTGGTGCGACTGCTGGATTCTTTTCAGCATCTGTTTTTGCTTTTTCAGTTACTGTTTGTTCAGGTGTTAAAGTGTTTGTTGAGTTGTCTGGATATGTTAATGTTACTGATCCATCATTTCCTACTTCAACTTTTGTAGCTTTTGGGTTAGCTGTCTTAACTTTTCCTTCTACTTCTTTCTTTTCTGCATCTGTTAATGCAGTCTTATCTTTAACTTCTGTCTTTTCAGGTGCTACTACTGGATTCTTTTCTGCATCTGTTTTTGCTTTTTCAGTTACTGTTTGTTCAGGTGTTAAAGTGTTTGTTGAGTTGTCTGGATATGTTAATGTTACTGATCCATCATTTCCTACTTCAACTTTTGTAGCTTTTGGGTTAGCTGTCTTAACTTTTCCTTCTACTTCTTTCTTTTCTGCATCTGTTAATGCAGTCTTATCTTTAACTTCTGTCTTTTCAGGTGCTACTACTGGATTCTTTTCTGCATCTGTTTTTGCTTTTTCAGTTACTGTTTGTTCAGGTGTTAAAGTATTTGTAGATTTGTCTGGATATGTTAATGTTACTGATCCATCATTTCCTACTTCTACTTTTTCAGCTTTTGGATTCTTGTCTTTAACTTTCTTTTCTACTTCTGCTTTTTCTTCTGGAGTAAGAGCAGTCTTATCTTTAACTTCTGTCTTTTCAGGTGCTACTACTGGATTCTTTTCTGCATCTGTTTTTGCTTTTTCAGTTACTGTTTGTTCAGGTGTTAAAGTATTTGTAGATTTGTCTGGATATGTTAATGTTACTGATCCATCATTTCCTACTTCTACTTTTTCAGCTTTTGGATTCTTGTCTTTAACTTTCTTTTCTACTTCTGCTTTTTCTTCTGGAGTAAGAGCAGTCTTATCTTTAACTTCTGTCTTTTCAGGTGCTACTACTGGATTCTTTTCTGCATCTGTTTTTGCTTTTTCAGTTACTGTTTGTTCAGGTGTTAAAGTGTTTGTAGATTTGTCTGGATATGTTAATGTTACTGATCCATCATTTCCTACTTCAACTTTTTCAGCTTTTGGATTCTTGTCTTTAACTTTCTTTTCTACTTCTGCTTTTTCTTCTGTAGTAAGAGCAGTCTTATCTTTAACTTCTGTCTTTTCAGGTGCTACTGCTGGATTCTTTTCTGCATCTGTTTTTGCTTTTTCAGTTACTGTTTGTTCAGGTGTTAAAGTGTTTGTAGATTTGTCTGGATATGTTAATGTTACTGATCCATCATTTCCTACTTCAACTTTTTCAGCTTTTGGATTCTTGTCTTTAACTTTCTTTTCTACTTCTGCTTTTTCTTCTGTAGTAAGAGCAGTCTTATCTTTAACTTCTGTCTTTTCAGGTGCTACTGCTGGATTCTTTTCTGCATCTGTTTTTGCTTTTTCAGTTACTGTTTGTTCAGGTGTTAAAGTGTTTGTAGATTTGTCTGGATATGTTAATGTTACTGATCCATCATTTCCTACTTCAACTTTTTCAGCTTTTGGATTCTTGTCTTTAACTTTCTTTTCTACTTCTGCTTTTTCTTCTGGAGTAAGAGCAGTCTTATCTTTAACTTCTGTCTTTTCAGGTGCTACTACTGGGTTCTTTTGTGCATCTGTTTTATCTACTACCTTAACAACAACTTGAACTATTTGTTTTGATCCATCTGGATAAGTGATTGTTACATTTTGAGTGTATGGACCAACTTTACTATCTTTTGTTGGTAATTTTGCTGAGTCAACATATAACCAAGCATGAGAATCATTACCTATTGGTAGAAGGATTCTGTTATCTTCGCCGACTACAAATTCTTTGCCATTTTCCTTGAAGATTAGTTTAACTTTTTCATAAACATCGTGTGCTTTTACGTCAGTTCCTTTTGGTACTTCAAATTCTCCGCCTTTTGCGTTAAATAGTGAATTCCAAGAAGCTACATTCACTTTTACAGATACTTCATCTTTTGATCCATCTGGATATGTTACTACTACTGTAGCATCTTTTGATCCATCTGTTTTAGTGTCTACTGGTTCTTTGAATTCATATTTTGTACCTTTTGGTAGTGAATCTTTGTTTTTGATTGCATCTTCTGCTTTTGGTGTTTCACCTTTTTTAACTGTTATGTCTTGACCTTTTGGAGTATTTTTTGATGCTTGTGATTCACCTACTGTTACTGCCACGTCTACTATTCTTGATGAACCATCTTTAAATGTTACTTTTACTTTTCCTGTATAGCTTCCAGTTTTGTTTACATCTATTGTGCCTTCTGGTGTTACATCTACTACTGTTGCACCTTCTGGTAAGTTTTTGATGTTATCTGTTAAGTCATATGTGCCACCAAATTCTACTTGTTCAGCTTCTGCTTCAACTGCTGGTGTTGTTTTTGTAGCTGTTGCTGTGATTGTTGCATTGTCAGCTGTGATTGCTGTTCCTGGTACTGTTGACCAAGTTGGGTTTTCGTATCCGTCTTTTGCTGTTACTGTTGGATATTTATCAGCTGGTAATTTTGTTCCAATCTTTACATCATATACTTTGTTGTTTGCAATGTCGTTTACACCTTCACCATTTGTGAATGTTACTCTTACATATCCGTCTGGTGTTGGTTTGTCTTCATTTCCTGTTCTGTCTATGATATCTAATAAAGTTGCACTAGCTCTGAACGTGAAAATTCCACGTTTGCTATAATATGGCGCTCTATTTGTAACTTTATGATCTGCTGGGTCCCATTTTACTGGTCCTCCATAACCATCTTCAAATGTTATATCTGTTGGGAAGTGATCGTCTTCTAAAGTTGCGCCCATTTTAGCGTATATTTTTACACCATTAGTGTTCACTTTACTTACACCTAGCTTGCCAGCAAATACAACCGGAATTGCACCGTTAGGTAGGTCTGATTCTTTTATAGCATCAGGATCTGTATTATTTGGATCTATAACTACTACATGTTCACTTACATATAGCCATTGATTTTCAACTTCTATTGAAGATCCATCATTAAAACTTAATCTTAGTTTACCTTCAAATTTTCCGGCTTTACTTGAATCTCTTGTTGTTTGAGTTATATCTGTTACTGTTGCTTGTTCTATTAGTTCCCTTACTTTAGCTGCATTAGTAGTATTATTTGGTGTCACACCTTTTTTCCAATCAATGTCGTCACCCTTCCAAACTTTAATTGTTTCAGGGCTTATTCCGCCAAGTTCTTTTAGTTGATCGGCTATTGTTGCTTTTTTGGATACATTAATAACTGCATTAACATTATCTGTTGTTCCATCTGAGTATTTTACTACTACAGGAATTTTAACAGCTTTTTCTGCATCTCCCTCAACTGGTGTATAAGTCACGCTACCGTCAGCATTAACTTTTGCACCTGCTGGAGCTCCTTCACCTAATTCGTAAGTTACATTTTCTGGTGTTGCTGGATTTCCTTCTTTGTCAGTAAATGTTGGAGCAGCTACTGTTGCTTCTGTTCCTACTTTTCCATCTACAGCTGTATAAGATGGTTCATATTTAGTTGCTTCACCATCTTTAATTGAAAGTGGAACTCTGTCTACGTGTCCTTTTTTGATTAGGACTTCTTGTCCTTTATCATTTAATTTATAGATATCATAAGTTACTTCTACGTTTGGATCTTCTTGTGTTGCTTCAACTTTTACTGTTGGAGTTCCAGAGATTTGATCTCCTGCTATAGTTAAACCATCGATAGCTTTGCCATCTATAAATTTGGAAGATACATTTTTAAATACATAGCCTTCAATATCTGCAGGTTTTACAGTTTTATTGTATTCAAGGCCAACTTCTCCATGTTCTAGTGGCGAGTCTGTAACAAGGGCTGTGTAGTTAGATGTTCCTTCCATTATTTCTCCAGAATCTTCATCAAGAATAGAGGTTGTAACAGTTACAGTGTATTTTCCAGGGACTTTTACGTTCCCGGAGATTGTACCTGTTTTTTTATCTATAGTAAGTCCTTCTGGAAGACCTTCAGCTGAATAGGTTGCACCCTTCATTGATTCATCATTAGCTGCAGGATTTGCAATATTTACATCATCATAGGCAGACACTACAATCTTACCTACCTTAACAGTAAAGGCATCTTGAGCTAAAACTGGTCCTAGACCTCCATCCGGTTTAACATAGTGAAGTTTTGCTATAAAGGTTTTTGTTTCCTTTACATCTTTTGTATCATAAGCTGCTTCTGCTAATGCACCTGTAGCTTTTGGGTTTTGAGTAGGTTCTTCTTTTACTTTGTTTCCATCTTGGTCATACCATACGATTTTAAATGAATCATTAGTGTTTTTGTAAGGAAGACCTTGAGTATTAGTTTTTGCTACATCTCCTGGGATTGCTGTATTTGCTTGGGTATCAAAGTTTGTAATGTTGAATTTAATTTCTGCCGGAGCAAGGTTAAAGTCAGCTCTTGTTGAGTTAGCTGCTTGAACTGTTGATACTCCAAAGGCTGCTTGAGCCCAACCACCGTGGATACCCCAGCCATTGTCAGAGCCTGTGTACCAGTTGTAGTTCCATGGAGTTCTCTTTACAACATCATCTGTATCCTTGGTTGAGATAAATAACCAGTCAGAGTTTACGTGTTTTTCATTCCAATCAAGTGCACCTGTTAAGAATGATCCATCTTTGGCATTTTCTGCAACGGTACCAAGACGGTTTGCTTCTTCCGCGCTCCATTTGTGGGCATCGCCTGCATAGTACTTACCTGCTACTCTTTCGTATTCAGCTACTGCAGAAGTATTTCTATGAGGACCCCAAGTTCCCTTAAATTGGATTAGGTAATCGCCTTCATCATTTGTTTTAGCGCTTACTGTTTCTGCAATCCACTTGTCTTTATCAGCTGCAACTTGTTTAGCAATCCATTCTTGTAATTGGGTTTCAAGTTTAAATGTCCAACCTGATCCACGTATATCGCTAGGTTTGGAAAGGCCTAACATCTTTGCTGTTTTAGCACTGTAAATTTGTTTCAATGCATAGTCAGATAGGTAGGATGCAGTAACTGTTACTCCTTCAGCTGGTGATGTAGGCGTCGATACGATACCCCATTGAATACCACCTGCAGATTCATAGTCCCAAGAAACTTTTCCCCATACAGCTCCTTGACCTGTTTTAGAAATTTGTGGAGTTGTTGGAGTTGCTCCCTTGTGCATCTTTGCTTCATCTTGTTTTTCCATCAAAAGAACTCTGTAATTAACGAGTCTGTTTGGTCCAAGTTGGAAATCGCCACCTGCTACTTTTCTGTCTGTAAATTCAACACCTTCTCCTGTAGAGTATTGAAGTTGGTAGCCTTCTGGAATTGTAGACTCATCTACCCACATTTTATAGGATTCACTCCCTGCTGATGATGTCGTATCTGCATCGAATTTTACTAATTTTCCATCTTGGCCAATATATGGTTTCATTTTAATGTGGAATTGTCCGTCAGCTCCTGAAACTGCGTAATAAGTTGGTGATGTTCTATTCCCTTTTGCTTCATACCATTGGAAATATACCTTTACCCCTTCTATTGGTTTAAATCTTTGTCCAGTTTCTGCCCCTAAGTCAGCATTGATGTCGCCGCCAACTAGAACACCAACATAGCCATGAACTGCATCTTTTGCATCGGCACTTGTAGTTGTGTCTTCTGGTGGTGCAGCGTCTCTAACTCCAGTTGTTGGTGCTTTTGGTGCTAATGCTAATTCTGGTTGATTTAGTTTTTCTATAGCATCTTTGATGTGTTTTTCAACATCGTAATTAGGATCTTTTTCTAGTTCTAATTTAATGTCGTTTTCAATCTTTTGGATTTGTTCTGCATCAAATCCAGCTTCTTCAAGTTGTTTCTTTTGTTTTTCTGTTAATTTAAATTCAGTAGTTTTTTCTGCTGTTTTTTCAGTTGTTGCTTCAGATGTTTCTTCTGCAGTAGCTTTTACTGATCTATCTTGTGCATTTGTTTCAGTCGCTTGTGAAGAATAAGCTTGTACGTGAGAAACTGGTTGTTCAGTTTCTGCAATTTCAGCAGCTTCTTCTTTTGGTTGTTCTGATTCTTCTTCAACATTTTCAACGTTGTTAGCTTCTGTTAATTCAACTGTAGCTTCTACAGCTTGTGGTTGGTCAACTTTTTCAGCTGCAACAACGTTAGGTGTGAAGAACATCATGTAACCTAAAAGGCATGAAACTACACCTACTGTTAGTTTCCTAAGACCGTATTTTGGTCTTTCGTTAAAGCTTTTGGCTCTTTTTTCGGTAATGATTTTTTCAAATATCTTTTTGTTATTCATTACATTTTCCTTTCTTAGAATATTTTCTCTATTGGGTGGTTGGTTTTTGTAACAAAAATAAAATTTCGTATTAAAAATTGTTACTTTTTTGTAATATTTCCCTTTTAAATTCATTTTAATAAGCAAACCACAACAATTGTGAACTTAGAATTTTATTTTTTAAATAATGAAATGCCCGGAAAACGGCTTGTAGCCTAATGTGAAAAAATAATGATTTGTTCAAAAGTTTTCTAGCATTAAATAAAAAATCAACTCTTCGTATGGATATTTTACCACAATCAACAAAAAATGCAACCATATTGATAGCAAATAAAATAAATAGAATCTTCGTTCAATTTACTTACTTTATTGTGATTGTCTGTTAAAAAGCGTGTTTATGATAACATTTGAGCATATGTTTTTATCGCACTAAATCATGTATTGTTATTCTTTTTTATTCTTAATTATCACATTTAACAAAAACACCAATTCTTTTAAAAATTATGATTTTTTTGAAATTAGTTAAAGATTCTAAATTTTTGTTTGATTTGTTAAGTTTATATTGTTTTAAACATTATTTTTTCACTAGTAATGTTAATTCTATTTAGTTTTAAATTTTAAAATGAATTGTTATTTTCAATTTAATTGAGTAATTAGACTTAATTAAAATAAAAGTGTCAACATTTCCATATAAATAAAGTGGCTTTTCAGACAATATGAATTTTTATGATTTTTGAGATTTTTGAACAGAATTATGTTAATACGAAAAATTATTTCAAATTAAGTTACCAATCTATGAACTAAAAAAAGAGAGGACATATGTCCTCTCTAAATCTTTTTAGTATAATCTATTTGCGTAAATTATTTACGTTTTTTAAGTGAAAGATAAGCTCCACCCATTGTAGCCATAGCTGCTGCTGCTATTGTAGCTGCTTCAGCTGCTGCACCTGCTTTTGGTAATTGTTTCTTTACTTTTTTAGCTGGTTTAGCTGGTTTTTTGTTATCTTCTTTTTCTGGTTTTTTGTTGTCTTCTGGTTTCTTTTCGTTGTCTTTTTCTTTTTCAACTACGATAGTTCCACCTTCGATAACTTTTTCGTCATCTTTTTCTTCTTTTTTGTCTTCTTTTCCACCTTTAATAGTTACATATTCAGGAATTTCAATTTCTTTGTCTTTAGCTTCGTCTTTTTTGTCAGATATTTCTTCAACGTTGTTTTCAGCTTTTACTTCAGCTTCTGGTCTGAATAAACTTTTAACTTCAGAAACCATTTTACCTTTTTGAACCACTTTGTATCCTGTTGGGACTGTAGTAATTGTAATCTTGTAAGTTCCTTCAACAATACCTTTAACAATGATGTCTCCGTTTTCGTCAGAAGTAGCTGCGTATACTTTTGAAGTATCTTCGATATTAGTGAAAGTTAATGTTAATCCTTGTACACCTTTACCAGTAGTATCTTTTACTGCAAACTTGTAAGTGTATACTGATTTAACTTCTTTGATTTCATCTTTTGTTTTGTTGTATTCTTCTTTAAGTTTGTTTAATTCTTCTTGTAATTTAGCAATTGCATCAGCTTGTTCGCTACCTGATAATTTTGCCCAATCTTGAAGAGCTTTAATTGTTTCTGCACTTAATTGACCTGCTAGATCATTGATTGATTTATTTTGGTCAGCTAATATTACATTTATTTTAGTGTAGTTTTCTTTTAAAGTTTTTTCGATAGTCTTTAATTCTTCTGCAACTTTGTAAGTTTTTTGGTTAGCTGCTGCATATGCTTTTTTAGCTGTCTTATATCCTTCTAAAGCACTATCATAAGCTTTTTGTGCTGAAACTGTTCCAGCTTGAGCTGCTTCATATGCTTTAGTAGCTTTTTCAATTTCTCTTCTAGCCTTTGTTAATTCAGCTGCAGATTCATTCCATCCGTCACTTAATTTGTATTTTTTGTTTAATCTATTAATTTCAGCATCATAAGCGTTTTTGGCTGTATTAAAAGCTGATTTTTGAGTTGCTTTTGCCGCGTTTACAACATCATCAATCTTTGCTAATTCAGCATCGTATACAAGTTTAGCTTTAGCTTCAGCTTGAGTTTTTTGTTCAAGAATTAATCTTAGTTCAGTAATGTGTCCAGCTTCTGAACCTGCTTCAACTGCTGCATCAAGTGCTTTTTGTGCCGCTTCTTTGTCAGCTACAGTTTTGTCATATGCAACTTTAGCATCTTCTGATTTTCTCTTAGAATTTGCAATAACTGTATCATATTCTCTTTGTGCTTTTTCTTTAGCTGCTTCATATTCACCTTTAGCTTTTGCTACTGCTGCTTGGTATTCACCATATTTAGCGTCGAATGCATCATTTACTTTGATTAAGTTTAATCTTGCTTTTTCTTCATTATCTTTTGCTTTTGTTAATGCTTTTTCAGCTGCTTCATATTTTGCTTTTGCTGCTTCATATTTTGCTTTTGCTGCTGCTTCTTCTTTTTGTAATTTTTCAATTAAACCTTCAGAAGTTCCATCTGGATTGAATGGTTGAGTAACAATTTCAGCTCTTCTTGCTGATTTTTCTTTAATAATAGCAGTGTATTCTGCAATCTTTGCTGCTGCTTGTTCTTTACTTAAGTTTAATAAATAAGTGTAAGAATCTTCAGCTTTGTTGTGATCAGCGAATGTTCCAGCTGGAATTGCTGTTACGATTAGAGCACCAGCTAATGCTGCTGTCAATAATTTTTTGTTTAATTTCATTGGTTTATTCCTCCTAAAATTTTTAACCTTCATAAACTTAAACTTATATCATTTATGACTGTTTATCTGTAATTATATTTTAAATCAAATAATTTAATAAATCAAGCTTTTTAATAAAAGTTTAGTGCTGATTTGTCTAAAATATAACTTAGTAAACTTTCATTTCATGATAACGTGTGTCTATGTAAATTTAATTATACTATAACGAATTAAAATTTCAACCTTTTTTCGAGAAATTTTTTGTGTTTTTACATATTTTTAATGGTTTTTTGATGTTTTTTTGATATTAGACGTATTTATTCTTGTTTTTCTTGGTTTGTATTGGTAGATTTCGCTTAATTTAAATTATTTTTTTGAGTTTGTTTTGTTTTTATGTTCTAATTTTCTTCGATTTCTTTCTCTATATATTATTATATGTTCGTGTGGTAATTATTAGTAGTGTTGTTATGTGAATATTGTGATATATGAGAAAATATTTACATGTCAACTTTGTTATAAAATTATTGCTAGCAGTAGTACTTATAGCACAATGTTATTTGATTTTGAGTTCGTTTGATTTGTGTCAGATGTTTCGTATTTACGCTGTTATGCTAATGCATCTTTTTTTAGATGTTAACTATCGGTACTGTTAGTATAAATGAGATTTGTTTTTGTAACTTTTTTGTAATTTTTTCTCATATTTTTATTTTTTTCAAAGAAAAACACCAAGTTTTTTTGTCCTTGGTGTGTTGTCGTGTTTTAACTTACAATATATTTCATCTGCATGTGTTCGATTCCATCTTCATCGAATGGTTCTGAGTTTTGAATGAATCCTATTTTTTCGTAGAAGTTCTTAGCGTAGGTTTGTGCTTCTATGATTATGGTATCTGCGTGAAGTGTTTGCGCTGCAAATTCCAGCGCTGCTTTCATTATTTGTGCGCCGTATCCTTTGCGTCTTTCTGATGCGATTACTCTTCCGATGTGGAATGTGTCTTCTATTTTGTACAATCTACAGTAAGCCAAGATTTTTGAGTTGTCGTCTTGTAGATATATGTGGTAGCTTTCTAGGTCGATGTCGTCTATTTCGTGGTAGGGGCATTTTTGTTCAACTACGAATACGTCTACTCGGAGTTTGTAGATTTGATAGAGCTCTTGTGTGGATAGTTGTGTGAATTTTTGGATGTGTGTTTGCATTTTATCTCCTAAAAAACTATGCAATTATTCTTGCATAGTTACTTGTGTTTGTTCTTGTTTTGTGTGTGATAGGTTTTCTTGTGTTTTGTCTGATAACGCGATTAATGATGTGATTATCATTGACATTATCAAAAATGTTGTGGCTGGCGATAATTTTAGTGGTACGGATTCTGGAAAATGTACGAGATATCCGTAATTTGTATTAAGAATTAGGTTTACTGTCATTATTACTGCATTCATGATGCTTGTTATCATGAGCGTGTCTTTGATTTTGATGTGTGATGTGTGTGATGATATTATTAACGCTCCGGTAAATGCTAGTAGCAAATGGTTCATGGTGTATGTTAGGTTGGTTACGTGTGGCCACAAGTATTTTGATGGGTCTGGAAATGCGAATGATATGATCGCTCCGATTAGTCCGAGCCATGCGAAGTAGCGCATGAGTTTGTCGTTGCGAAGGATGTATGCTACTAGCATCATGATTGCTGATATTCTGCAGTGAAACAGCGGCAATCCTTCTTTTATGAATATGTTGTGGTTTCCTACATACCATGTAAACAAAAGGATTTGTCCTGCAAAGCCCAGAACCAGTGCTGGTTTGAGTAATTTTTGTTTGTTTTTGATTTTGTAGGCTAATAATATTACTATTAATAGCATTATTCTGAGTAATGCTATGTTGATGTCGGTGTAGGCATCTTCTGTGTATCTGAAAAATTGTGTCATTAATTTTAATAATCTCCTCGTAGATTTACGGATTGTCCAGTGTTGCAGATTTTTTTGACTTTTCCGTCTTTGATTACGTAGCAATTTCCGTAGATTTTGTTTTCATTAGGGACGATGTATGCTCCGTCTTCGATTGCGTAGAATTTTCTCCCGTAGCTGTCGGGAAGTGTGACATCTTCCATGATTCTTTGATTGTCCAGGCGCTCATCTTTGATATCTTTGTAGTGTGGAAGCACTGTGATATCTGTAATAGCCAGTCCTTCAAGGAATCTGTCGTAGTGCGGCGATTTTGCTTCGCCAAGTTTTTCGGGCTGTGCGTACACTTTTGTTGCAGAGTTCATGCTCCCAGCACTTATTCCTATTACAAGTCCTTTATAATCTTTTATGTATTGTTTAAGCCTAATGTCGTGGAAGAATTTGTTTTGTGTGGGAACGTGCCCTCCTGCGAGTATTATGAGGTTTGCGTTGGATATTAGTTTGTTTAAAATGTTTTTTTGAAAAAGAGAAAAAACATCCCAGCTTTTGACTGTGAATCCACTTTTCTCGAATGCTCTTTTGTGGTGAGAGCTTATTGTATTTGTGAGAAATTGCCTGTATGGATTTGATGGAATGTATAGGCAGTTGATATCATCTACATATTCGTGGATTTTGTCGACAAATCCATTTAAGCTGTTAAGTTGTCGTTTGTCCTTGGACATTATGTCACTTGTGAGTATGACCTTCATTTGGTTCTCCTATATTTCGTGCAAATATATTTCGATTCGTATTTTGACCCAATTATCCAATATTTCTTTGGATATAACTTTGCCATACAATAATTTGCCAGCGTCCATTAATCTTGAAAATACAATATTGTCCGCTTTTGGCACGTATCCTAGCTTTACGTTCATATCATTTCTGATTTCGATGGCGTTAGTGTCGTAAGGATTGTCCTGTTGTCTGTAAAATTCCAGCCTATCTCCTATGTGGATGTGCTTTTCCAACTCGTCCATTCCTTCGATGTGTGTGGTTCCTGCGATATGCGTATCGAAAAGCAAAATATCACGTTGGAACGGTTTGATTCCAGATAAGCCATGTCCATCAGTGTATTTTATTCTCAAATAATCGTTGTTCTTTTTTATGATGTCACTCATTTTATTCCTCTTTCAGAAATTGTTTGATTTCTTCGGTGTATATTTGTATTTCATAAGAATACCTGTCGTACATTTCGTTAAGTTCCTTGTATCGTTGAATGGTTTTTTCTTTATTTACCAAAGTTTCTTTTAATATATAAGGATAGGTCGATTTGATTTCTTGAATTTGCGAGTTTAGTTTGTCAACTAATTTGGTAAGCCTTTGTTTTTCTTCAAGGGAATTTTCGACTGTGACTGATTTGTCCTCCAATGATATTTCTATCATTTGTAATTCAAGCAAGTTCCCATTTTCGTAGCATTCTACAACCTTGTTGAAAAGTTCCTTTTCGTATTCTGTGACATTTGGATTCATGTCCGGGTGTAGTTTTTTAATTAGTTTTCTGTAGAGCGATTTTAGTTCCTTATCTTCTTCAACGGATAATCGCGGTAACCCTTGGCGAATTTTCGCATCTTCGATTTCTCCAAGCTTAGCGTTAAGTATCTTGTAGAATTCCTCCATTTCTTTCTCAAGTTGTTCTTCAATCGTATCCAAATCGATAGGCTCGTTGTGATTGCGAGAAGTTATAATTAATTCCAGCTTTCTTTTCAGCCTGCGATACTCACATTCCGCTTCATAGACCTTGTATTCAAGCTTTCCGAATTCCAGAACGTATTCAGCTTCAATATTCTTGCATTCATGAAACAACAAATTATCGCGTTCAAGTAAAAGCATCGACACTGACACTCTGAGCTTGTCAATCTCATCGTCGTATTTATCATTGTAATCCACCTTAACGATTTTTTTAATCATAGCCTTCTCCCCCGATAATTTCTTTAGTTTATTTTACCACAATATTGAGACTTTTGGAGTGTGGTGTAAAATGTTGTAAGTGTTTTGATAGTGTTTGAAAAAAGTATACGTCGTGCGACTCTGATTTTCGTAAACAAACCAAAAACATCGTAAATAAGCGAATCATTCGGAAAAAATTGGAATAAATTCTAGCGAAATGAAACGTAAAAAAAATTGTGCTGTCTGAGCCGAAGGCGAGTTCACAATTTTAGTTTCATAAGCGATGAATTTATCAATTTTTGTAGATAGATGAGCGTTTTACGAGTTTTTGTGTTTCCCTGTCCCTGTACGATGTATGTGTGGTGCGAAACCCCATCTCCCCTTTTTATAGAATTGAAAAAAGTAGAATACCATCTTTGCTTAGAATTCCGTTAGCATTGAAATAAACAAAAAGATCGTAGCTGAATGAGTCATCTGGAGAAAATTGTGCAAAATTCAATCGAAAAAATCCGGCTAAAATTTGACCGCGTAAGCGAAGCGTGCTTCAAATTTTAGGATTTTGAGATTAGAATTTTTCAATTTTTGTAAGCTAGACGAATGTGCTACGAAAACGGGGAAGAAAAAAGTAGATGGAGAATGTTTGCTGAATAATTTAGCATTAAAACAAACCAAAAACATCGTAAATAAGCGAATCATTAGGAAAAAATTGAAATAAATTCTAGCGAAATGAAACGTTAAAAAATCGCACTGTTTAAGCGTCAGCGAGTTTGCGATTTTAGTTTCATAAGCGATGAATTTATCAATTTTTGTAGACAGATGAGCGTTTTACGAGTTTTTGTGTTTCCCTGTCACTGTGTGATGTATACGTCCTGCGAAACCCAATCTCCCCTTTTTATAGAATTAAAAAAAGTAGATTACCATCTTTGCTTAGAATTCCGTTAGCATTGAAATAAACAAAAAAGATCGTAGCTAAATGAGTCATCTGGAGAAAATTGTGCAAAATTCAATCGAAAAAATCCGGCTAAAATTTGACCGCGTAAGCGTAGCGTGCTTCAAATTTTAGGATTTTGAGATTAGAATTTTCCAATTTTTGTAAGCCAGACGAATGTGCTACGAAAACGGGGAAGAAAAAAGTAGATGGAGAATGTTTGCTGAATAATTTAGCATTGAAACAAACCAAAAACATCGTAAATAAGTGAATCATTCGGAAAAAATTGAAATAAATTCTAGCGAAATGAAACGTAAAAAAATTGTGATATCTGAGCCGAAGGCGAGTTCACAATTTTAGTTTCATAAGCGATGAATTTATCAATTTTTGTAGACAGATGAGCGTTTTACGAGTTTTTGTGTTTCCTGTCCCTGTGTGATGTATACGTCCTGCGAAACCCCCTCTCCCCTTTTTATAGAATTGAAAAAAGTAGATTACCATGTTTGCTAAGAATATCATATGGAGAAAATTTTGTTGATTTCATATCGAAAAAATCCGTCCAAAATTTGACCGCGTAAGCGAAGCGTGCTTCAAATTTTAGGATTTTGAGATATAGAAATCACAAATTTTCGTAATCTAGATATTCGTGCAAGCATGGTTTTCTACTTTCCATTTTACTTTAATCTACTGATTTTAATGCTTCAAGCATATCTACTTTTTTCAATTTGTGGTTGACTATTACTCCCAACGCGTAAAGTATAACAATTACTAAAATTACCGGTAGGATATATACCCACACTTCGATGTTTGGGTTGAAGAATATTTCCGCTGGGGCTACTTTATCGAGAATTACTTTGTGAAGTATTTTCCCACCAAATATTCCAGCGATTATTCCAATAATCGACAAGCAGATTGTTTCACGATAGATGTACATGGTTACTTCATTGTTGAAAAATCCCAATACTTTTATCGTGGATAATTCTCTGATTCTTTCTGCTACGTTGATGTTGGTCAAGTTATACAGAATTACTATTGCAAGTAATAGCGACATTATAGTTAGCACTGTCATTACTTTCGTGAGCGAGTTGGTCATCGATTCAACTTGGATGATGACGTTGGTGTTTTGTGATACGGCTTTGATTCCGTTTGACGCCATGAATTTCGCTGTAACCTTCTCTACGTTTGTCTTGGATTTATCTTTGAGGGCAATGAAGTAGCTGTTGTTTGTCGGTTTATCATTTGTAATTTTCGCAAAATAATCATCACTCATGAAGATAAAATGTCCAGCGTACATTTTGGTGATTTGTGCGATTTTGAATTTTCTATCTTGGTTTGCAACTTTTAGCGTTATGGTGTCGCCTATATTCACTTTCATTAAATAGGCTAGTTTCTGCGATATAACTATGCCGTCATTCGTTATTTTGAGTGCGTCTTCGGAGTTTTTGTGTTCCAAATTTATATATGGCGAAAATGTGTCGGCGTGTGTGACAAGCATGGTTAGTGTTTGTTCGTCTTCAATTCCAGGGATGTTTTTCGTTATATCTTCAAAGTGAATCGGAATGTAGCCTTGAATATCATCTGATTTTAATAATTGATCGATCTTTGCTTGTTCTTTTTCTGTTACGAAATCTTTCTTAGCGACTACTGCATCGTATTGGATGATTTGTCCGTATTGTTTGGTTTGGATGCCTTTGATTGATGATGAGATTCCTAGTCCTGCAAATAATAGTGCGACAGACCCTGCAACTCCAAATATCGTCATGAACATTCTTTGCTTGTATCTGAAGATATTTCTTGCTGTGACTTTTTGCGTGAATGTCATTCTGCTCCACAAAGGCGTGATTCTTTCCATGAAAATCTTGGAGCCTTTTGTCGGTGGTTTCGGCAATAAAAGTTGTGCCGCTGTTTCACGAAGTTCCTTGATTGAGATGTAAACTGCTGGCAGTACGCTGCAAATTATTGCGAATAGCACTGATAGTCCGAGTATTTTGAATGAAAAATAGTACTTGACTGGTGGTATGGTCATATTTGCCAAAAGCGACGTGCACAAAATGTACGGAAGTACGTACGTTCCAAGTAGTGTTCCCAAAATCGTGCCCAACCCTCCAGAGATAAGTCCGTATAACACGAATTTCTTGATGACATCAGTATCATTGTAGCCCAATGCCTTCAGAATTCCTGCATTGTTTCGTTCTTCTTGGACAAATCTCGTCATTGTCGTGACTGTTACTAGCGCTGCGACAAGATACAAGACTACTGGGAATAAGTTACTTACTTTCGTAATTCCCGATGATGTCGTTTCGACCATTTTGATTCCGTCGCCACCCGGCATTGTCCTTCTCGTGTATGTCGAATATTCTGGCAACGATAATCCGTCGATTTCTATTTGTGCGTCGTGGATTTTGGATTCTGCGTCTTGGATTTTGTCGTCGGCTTTTTTCTTTTCATTTTCAAATTCTTTTTTGTTGTCGTCGAGTTCTTTTTGTGACGAGGAAATTTTGTTAAGTCCTTCTTGGATTTGTCTTTTTGATGAATTCAGCTGTGCTATTCCGTTTTGGTATTTTGTTTTGGATGCGTTAAGCTGATTGCGTCCAGAGTCATACTTCGCAACAGAATTTTGATAGAGCTTTTTCTTTTCGGATAGTTTTCGTTGTGCTGTGTCAAATTCATCAATTTTTTTCTTTCCAGATTTGTATTGTTGAATTCCCTGATTGTACTTCGCCAATCCTTGGTTATACTGAGCTTCGGATTGTTGTATCATTTTTGATTGTTCTGCGATTGAACTTTCAGCTTGTTGGATTTCTAGAACAACCTCAGGATTTATTCCCTGTTTTTTGAGTTCTGCTTTCTTTTGTTCAAGGTTTTGTTTTGCTTGTTGTAGCTTTGCTTTTCCTTGTTGGATTTGTGCGTTTGATGAATCAAGCTTTGCTTTTGTAGCATCAAGGGTTGTTTTTGATTGTGATAACTTCTTTCTGTTTGATTCGACTTCTTTTTTCTTAGAATCCAATTGTTTTTGTCCGTTGTCAAGCTGAACTTTCGCATCGTCCAATTGTTTCTTGGTTGCTTGAAGACGGCTTTCTGCTGATTCGATTTGGTATTTTGAATTCTTGATTACGGACTCCTTGTCTGCGATTTGTTTTTGTGCCGATACTAGCTTTGCTTTTTCGTCGTCTATTTTCTTTTGTCCGTCGGATAATTTCTTCTCTGCATCGGATATTTCTTTTTTTGAATCTTCGATTTTCTTCTTGGATTTTGTGATTTTGTCATTCGCCTTGGATTTGATTTCTTCGAGTCGTTGTTTGCCGTTATCTTTCAGGATTTCATCGAGTTGTTTCTGATGTTTGTCGACTTTTCTGATGTATTCAGAGTCTGTATAATTAAGCCCACGCACATCGTGAAAGCGTGCACGTGCAATCGTGTAGACATCAGTGTCGAAGTTGTCTTCTGTTACAACTGCGTAACCTTCCAAGTTTCCAGATCCAGCAGAAGAATTTCCCAAAGCGGTCTTGGAGACAATTTCTGTAGAATTGACAAATCCCGTTACTGTGAATTCTTCTTTTTTCAAAATCTTACTGTCTTCGTCTTTTTCTTTGAATTTTATTTTATCTCCGATTTTGTATTTGGATTTGTATTGATCGGTAAGTGCTATGTCTCCTATTTTTTGTGGGAATTTGCCACTTACTAGCTCAAACTTAGATATGTTTTTCGTATTAGAAAATATTCTAAACGATGTTGGAGTGTCATCTATCGTCGCATCTGAAAAATATCCGTACTCAACGTCTGCGATATTTTTGATTTGGTCTATCTCCTTCGCATCATTTGTCGTGATTCCGTAATCGCTGATGACATTGACATCGGACAAATTATAATCTTCGTAGTATTTGTTAGCCGATTTGTCGATATCGGGGCCTGTGACTTTGAGCGCGACAAGTGTCATGGATCCAAGCATCATCAACAACATTATCGACAAAAATCGTCCCTTAGATTCTATAAACGATTTAAAAATCGTCTTGTTTAATGTTTTTTTCTTCATTTTAGTATTCCAACGTTTCTATGTTTTGTGGATTTGCATTCATTACAACATCACGAATTTTCGAGTCGTGCATATGAATAACTCTGTCTGCAATCGGCGCCAACGCTTGGTTGTGCGTAACGATAACAACAGTCGCCCCTTCTTTTCTAACCATATCTTGCAAGATTTTCAAAACTTGCTTGCCTGTATGATAATCCAGAGCCCCTGTGGGTTCGTCACACAAAAGTAGCTTAGGATTTTTCGCAACTGCACGTGCGATTGCGACACGTTGTTGCTCTCCTCCGGATAATTGTGCTGGAAAGTTGTCGATTCTTTCTCCAAGTCCAACTGATTGTAAGACTTCTGTTGCATCAAGCGCATCTTTTACGATTTCAGATGCTAGCTCCACGTTTTCTTTGGCAGTTAGATTGGGAACAAGATTGTAGAATTGGAACACAAATCCTACGTCATTTCTTCTGTAATTTGTGAGTTCTTTTTCGTTGAATGTGCTGATGTCCTTGCCATCTATGATGACATTTCCTTCGTCGTTTGTATCCATTCCACCGAGAATATTTAAGACGGTTGATTTGCCCGCTCCTGATGAGCCGAGAATAATCGCCAATTCTCCTTTTTTTATTTCAAACGATATGTCATTGTTTGCAATTATTTCAGATTGTCCTGATTTATAGCGTTTGTAGCTGTTTCTCATTTCAATGTATGCCATGTGTCACCTCTTATATGAACAATGTGTTGATTTATCTTATAAATTATTTTATATTAAAAGTAGAATTGTAACAAAACAATAGTGAACAGTTTGTTGATTTAAGGAGATTTTATGATTAGAGAAACAGATACCAGGGACAAATTAAAAAAAGCGTTGACGATTTTGTTGAACGAAAAAAGTTTGAACGATATTTCCGTGAGCGAATTGACGAAAGAGGCTAGCATCAACCGTGGAACTTTTTATTTGCACTACGATGATAAAATGGATTTGGTGAATAATTTGGTGGAGGAAATCTTCGAAGAATTAAAGGAGATTTTGACGTCGGAAAAAGTCGGCAGTAAATATTCTTACGATATCATCAAAAAAGTTATCGATTATGTAAAGGATGATTTCGATTTTATTTACGCGTTGACGATGAACAGCTACAATTACATCAACGATACGTTGAGAAAGTTTTTGTTGGCGTTGATTGATACTCTTCCTGAATTAAAATATTCTATTGAGAACCATCCGTTTTTGCCGAAAGATTATTCGACGGAGGTTTTTTTGTCGTTGAATTCGGGAATTATTTTACATTGGATTAGAAAAGGTGGCGTGGAAAGTACGGAAGAATTGGCAAATTATTTTTACCAAGTTAGCAATTTAAAAACGACTTAGTCATCAATGTGACTGAGTCGTTTTGCGATTTAAATAAATGTTACTGTTTCTGACAAATCTTTTCTTTTGTCGTGAAGTGGATTGATTTCAGAATCTTCAGCAGGATATCCTAAATCAAGCATCATTAGGACTTCTTCTTTTGCTGGAAGGCGGAACTTCTTGTGAGTGATATCTGGATCCAAGAAATTAATCCAACAACTTTCCAATCCTTGGTTTTTCGCAGCTAACATCAAATGAGTAGCAACGATAGATGCATCTTCTATTCCAGAATCTCTTCTATCACCAGGATATGTAAACACGTTTGTCTTGTCAAAAGTTACAAGCAAAACTGTACTTGCGCCATATCTACAAGGTGTCACTTCGTCGACTTTCTTCAAATTTTTTTCTGATTGTATTACATAAATGTGATGTTCTTGCAAGTTTTTCGCTGTTGGAGCTAGTCTTCCAGCTTCCAAAATCTTGTCCAGTTTTTCCTTTTCTACCTTTTTGTCGCTATATTTTTTGCAAGAATATCGATTTTTGATTACTTCTCCAAAATCCATATTATTCCTCCCATAATTTTCAAAATATAATACTAATATATCACATTTAGAGGAATTTGTAATATTTTGACAAGAAAAAACCAGTACACATTTTCACGCGTACTGGAATATCCTATTAATTACTTTTGTTGAATAAAGTTGTTGAAAACTTCTGTCAATTTTTGTTTTACATCTTCTGGGATTTGACCTTCTGATTCTTCAACTTTTTTGTAAAGATCAGGGTGTTGTTCTTTTACTTTGTTTACAATTTCTGATAGTGCACCACCTTGTAAAAATCCCGGTAATTTGTTCTTCAATTCTTCTGGAATTAAATCCATTATTTTTTGTTCTGCGTTTGCCATTTTGTGTCCTTTCTTAAGTTGAAATTATTTCGACGTTCCTACGATACATTTATACCCATTTTTTCAAAATAAAAAAGGTCCAACCAAAATTGATTGAACCTTGTTGTATTATAATTTAACTACGTTAACTGCTCTGTCGCCTTTTTCAGAAGCTTCAACATCGTAGGAAACTTTTTGTCCTTCTTCCAATGTTCTGAATCCTTCTTGTTGGATTGCGCTTTGGTGAACAAAAATGTCCTTGTTGTCTTCTCCTGTTATAAATCCGAATCCTTTAGTAGAATTAAACCATTTAACTGTTCCGTTACTCATAATATCCTCCTTGTTATTCCGTAGAATAACTGTACCACTGTACAATTTTATTTTTTGTGATAACTAATTAATTTAAGAGAATAAAATATTTTACAAAACTTTGATTCACTACCTTAATTACTTACTACTTTTTCAGTATACAACTTAAAAGTTATACTGTCAAGCATTTTTAATTAATAGTTTTTGTGTTTTATAAGTTTATTTTTTCATTTCTTTATGTTTTGCAGTCACAGATGTGACTTTTAATTTAAAAACTCTAGTTCTCGGGATTGCCTTGGGATTGAATTCGAAATGTTCCATGTGATATTTGTCCGTCATCACAGTTAGTGCTTTGAATTTTTCTTGCTGATCTGTCACATATTCGACTACACCCTTGCCCATTATGCTCGAATAATTCATCGTGCAGTATCCTATTTCTCTATTGGAATACAAATCGTGACCTGTATCCATCTCAAAAGAAGCCTTGTTGTTCTTGTCGATTAGTTCGTATTTGTAGCCTTCCAACGCTCCATGAAAATACAAAACCAATTCATTGTCAATCACTTCATACCCAAAATTAAGCGGCAAAATATATGGATAACCCTCATCATCCACAAGCCCAAGCCTACAGACATCGCACTGATCAATTATCTTCAATTGTTCATCAAAACTTGTAATTTCACGATCTTTTCTTCGCATTTTATCTCCTTTTCTTTAACGATTTTAGATATTGTTTTTGTGCCGGTGTTATTCTGAAACTTTCCCTCGCTTTTTGAATGGTTTTATTGTGTGTCCAACTCTCCAGCAAATTATCTTCCAGCACGAATATAACATCGTCCCATTGTTTTGCCAATGCTGTCGCAAAAAACCACGCAATCATCATATTTACATAGTATTCTTCGCTTCTGATATCAGAAGCTATTTTCAAATACTCTACCTTGAACTCATCATCCAAGAAATATTTCATCAAAAGACAAATAGCCACTCTAATGGTGTAAGGGTGTGATGATTGTGCCCACAATTTTATTTTTCCGATTAATTTGTCGGTATTTTTGGTGAAAATTTTTGGCGAAATACAGTCGCACACTGCCCAATTATCGACAAACGGAAGAAATCTCTCCAAGTGATTGACACAATCGTCGTAACTTTTCATATTAGAAACCAAAATAGAATGAAGCATATTTTCTTCGTAATATGTGTGTGGCAAATCTTCCATGAAAATTTGTGCCTGTTTTTCATCAATTTTCTTCGCTAATTTTCTCAAATCAGGCATTCTAACTCCAATTATCGTTGACTTGTCGATATTAGGAATTAGTTTTGCTTGGAAATCACGATATTTAAAATCTTGTAGAGATTTTAGTTCATTAATTATTTCCATTTTTATTTCCAATCAAAGTATAAATCTTATAACCAACGCTTACAGTCATCAAAATTCCAAACACAAAAAGCTTTGTCCCAACGGATGGATTTCCTTCTTTGAAATATCCGTAACCTGCCCAGTATAGCAAAAACGTTACGAGTACAGCGATTATCCAGAAAATTCCCACAATTATTTTGTAGACTTTATTGAGCGTAGGGTTGTTTTTTCTATTTCTGAAGATTCTTTCGAATAGAGCGATTAATGCCACAACTATCAGCACGTAAATTATATTGTAAACAAATTTATTCATGATATCATCCTTTGCGTAAAATTCTATGTACAGGCATTTATGTTTATATTATAATATGAATGGTGATTAAATGAAATACGTGTTTTTGTTGAGTAGCAAGGCCGGAGCAGGCTCATTCTCAGAATTAGAGCACTCAATTGTGAAGTGTTACTCAAGCAATAATTTGAAATATACAATAATAAAAACAGAACACAAAAACCACGCTTGTGAAATCGTTCAAAAATATTGCGATTGTTCGGACGTCGTTTTGTATGTGTGTTCAGGAGATGGAACATTAAACGAAGTAATAAATAAAATGAAAGAAATCAACGCAAAGTTCAGTGTGGGACTTATTCCATCGGGAACAGCGAATGATTTCTCTAAGAATTTCGATTATTCAAACTTCAAAATCGAAAACACAATCAAACCCTTTATCGACGATATCGATCTAATCAAAGTCAACGGAAGATATTGTGTGAACGTGCTAAGTTTCGGTTTTGATACAGTGATTTTAAATTCTGCATATAATTTGTTGAAGAAAAACCCAAAACTCAGGGCAAATGCATATCCTCTTGCCGTTTTTCAAAATATATTTAAAATCCCAAAATACAAGCTGGAATCTAGTACAAGTAACGGACAAAACGGAGATGTGAATTTGAAAGGATATTATCTTTTAGGTGCCATTTGCAATGGTGGTTTCTACGGAGGAGGGTTCAATCCTTCACCATATGCGAATTTGACCGATGGAGTGTTGGAAATGTGCTTGGCAGAAACAATGCCATTGTACAAGATAATTCCTTTGATTTTTAAATACAAAAAAGGTGCTCATTTATCACATCCTCTTATTCATTTTCAAAAATTGACTAAAGGAAGTATCAAATTCGAAAAAGAATTAATGGTCAATGTCGATGGAGAAATCTTCACGACAGATTCCTTGGATTTTGAAGTGTTAGCGAAATCTTTGCGATTCGCTAAAGTTTGTGATTATAGGAAGAAATAAAATTTTGTCACGGATATGATACAATATCCGTGACAAAGGAGAATTTTAAATTACTCATTAAAAAATCAGAGCTTTTTAATCAGCTCTGATTTTGTGTGTTATTTGCTATTTACTAGCTTTTTCCAATTCTAATACTACTGAATTTGGAATAGATTTTTCCCCACCAACTATGATTAAGTAGTCGATTGTTTTCTTAACGTATTCTTTTACTTCTTTTGAAGCTCCGTTTTTGCTAACTAATAATATTGGTGAATCGTGACTTGCAGCTACTGGTGATGTTACCAATGCATCTGCGAATACTTCGCCACCTGCAACAAAGGATTGTCTTCAAATACTTTCCTCCGTTTTTTTTTGACTTTCGCAAATTTATAATTGCAAAAATCTTTTGTTATCTATCTTGTATTCCTTATATATATTTTTTGCAATGTTTTTTCTCACATCTTTTTTGTCTATTCTTTTTACAGTTTTCAACAAAAAACTTCCAAGATTATTACAATCCCAGAAGTTATCCCCTATATTTTTACTTATTCTAATTATTTAACGTCGTAGTCGAATTCATTTATCGATCTTTTGCTGTCTATGTTTTTTTCTTTAAGAAATTCCATTTCTTTCAATCCTTTAGATTTTGCGACAACTGATTTAGGAAATGACACGATTTCTTGATTTATTATGCTGATATTGTTATTAACGATTCTTTTCGCGGCTGCTAATTGTTCATTTTCGTCGCTAATTTCATCTTGGAGATTGATGAATTCTTGTGATGATTTAAGGTCCGGATAGCTTTCAGCAAGTGCAAATATTTTGCTGATTTCTTTGTCTTGGTTTTGTATTGCAGTGTTGAATTCTTTGATATTTGCATTTTGTCGAAGTTTAATTACATCCGAAAAAGTTGAGCTTTCATGTTTTGCGTATGATTTGGCAACTTTTATCATTTCACAAATTGTGTCGTATCTTTTTGCTAATGCAATGTCCACGTTTTTCTTGGATTCGTCTATTACGACTTTGTATCGGTTAAATCTATTCGATGTTTTTACCCACCAAATTAATACTATAAAAATGATTAATGCAATTATTCCAATTGCTGTGAATTCCGAATTTAAAAATCTGTCCATAATTTCTCCTTATAATTTTTCACCTATTATATCTATTAGAGAGTAAAATCCTGATAATTTTTCTCTAACTTTTTCGTATTCTGCTGAAAGCGACAATTCATCAACTTGTTTTTTCGTTTGTGGTAATGTAAATAAAAACTCATTTGATTCGAATGATACGGAGATGTATTGTTCATTCATGTATAAGCACACTCTCATTTTCTCTTTCCAATCGTTCAATAACTCTATAATTTTAGGATCTAGAATTAGTCTTGTGTAGAAATCATCTGTTGAATATATTGCGTATGAGTTGTTAAATTCAATGGATTCCGTCTCAATTCCTTTTTCTATTTTTGTTTTCTTGCCGTAGTTTCCATGATTTCTAAGTCCAAGTACTTTACCTTTTTTTATGGGAACTACTCTTATGTGTCCATTTATTTTAGTGTCAAATTTGGCCATCAAAACCTGTCCACAAAAATCGATAATTCGTCGTGTGTGTCCTTCGCTATCTTCAGTTTCTGTGTATGCTTGCATATTAGAAAACTCTGTTTTGTAATCATCACCAAATACTATGTGGCAGTTTCCAAAATAATACTGAGAATCAGGAACCAGCCTTTTCATTACTTTCACATCAATTTTCTTAGAATAATCAATTGTTGTATCCGGCAAGATTTCATTCAACACTGGTAATAGGAAATTATCAATATAGGATTTTGCAAGTTCATTTCTTCGTTGTTTTGAATATTTGTTCCAAAAATACACTATAGCAGCCATTACAAGAAGCGAATAAATATCTAGCATCGCTCTTAATGCAATAAATCCGAATATGGCACCTATAACTAATACAAATGGATTAATGATGTTATTCTTCATTCCATTTTTTACTGAATGTAGTTTTGATTGCATTTGTGGAGAATTTTCTATTTGTTTAATTCGTTTTACGATTTCGGGATTGGTGAATTTATCCCTGTATTTTTTCCTCACTGCTTTTCCTTTCACTCACTTTAATTGCACGTGTATTTATTTATATTTATACCCGATTATTCGTGAAAAATAAGCTATTTATACTATTTTTTGATATTTTTACAAATATTTTACACGTATTTATTATTTCTATGATGCTTGTGTTCAATCATATAAGTAGTAAAGCTATGACAACCTGGAGGTATATATGAATAATGTAATTTTGTTGGTCGAAAATTTAAAATCATGGTACGAAGAAGGTAATCTGGTTTTAAAGGATGTCAGTTTTCATATAAACAATAATGAAAATGTGGCATTAGTTGGTTCAAATGGCTCTGGAAAGACAACTCTAATAAAAACTTTAATGGATATTCATCCTAAGTTTAGTGTAAAAAATATGAAATTCATGGACAAGGGTTCTGATTTTTCTGATGAAAATTTTAAATTAAATAGGATAGCAGTGTTTACAGAAGATAATTCATTTAAGTATTGGACTTTTGAAGAATACAACAACTTCTTGCACAAATCATATAACAGAAATTTTGATAAAAGCTATGAAGAGTACATGATTGAGGAATTTAATTTCAAAAAGTACTTGAAAAAACCTTGCAAGGACTTGTCTACGGGAAATAAGAAGAAGTTTTTTATTATTGCTGCTATGTCACTGAAGCTTCCTTTAGTTTTATTAGATGAGCCGGTCGACGGGTTAGATTTTGAATCTACAAGTTTCTTATATAAATTAATTAAAGAATACAAAAAGTATGGATCAGTGTTTATGTCATCTCATATTTTGGAAAGTATTAATGAGTCTTGTGATCAGCTTGTTTTATTGAAAGACGGATATTTGTCAGAAAAGAAAGAGTTAGACGGACGTTTAAACATGGAAGATATTATGAAGGTTTTTAAAGGTGAAGAAGATGACTAAGGTGTTTCTTAAAGATATGCTCGATAGAAAAACTATCAGAAATTATCTTCTAACTTGTGTTTTGTTTTTTACTGGTGTGAGTTATTTAATGGATAAACAACCTGGATTTTTGAGTGTGAATATTAATATAAATTTCTTATACTTCATTTTCTTGGCACTACTCAGTACGACTTATTTTTTTGTAAAATCTTTCTCAAATTCCGATAATATTTTGCTTTACTATGCACTTCCTTTTAGTAGAGAAAAAATAAATATCGGGTTTTTATCAGCACTCATTGTTGACACGATTATTAGAAAAATGTCGATAATATTTATATTTTTATTTTTGATGAAATCAAATGTTTACAACTACTGTTTCATATTCATAATAGGCTTAATCGTTTGTAATATGGCTTTTGTATGCAATTCTACTAATATCCTTAAATCAGAAAAGACAATATTTGTCATCGTATCGCTGTTAATTATTGCAAGCATTTATTTTCTTGATAAAAATTTTGGATTAGAGCTCATATCAATTGCCATACTTTTAATAGAAGCTATAATTTATTGTGTAATTTCATACTTTGTTTTATTTAAGAAAATCATTGTAAACAGCAATGATTCAAATGTAATTGGTAATACTAATATTTCAAATTATTTCTTGAAGTTCATTTTTGCAGAGAAAATATATTGGGTGAATACTCTAGCCATTTTGTCGATGATGATTTTAGTTTCATTATTAATGCCAAAACCTATAAACATTCCTCTCGCTTTGGCTGTAGCTACGATAAATTCTCCATTATTGACAATTTTTTCAACAGAAAAAGGTCTTAAATATTATGCAAAAATGTTACCTAGTAAATTCGTTAGCCTTTCTTCAGAATACCTAAAGGTTTTATCGATTTATTTTGCGATTGCTAATTTACTTGTACTAGCCGTGAATTACAAGGATTTGAGCATTAAATTAGTTACTCTAATTATTATCGCATGTCTGATCGATATCATAGGCTCATTCATTTTAGAAAATAAATTTAATATACAAAACCAAAAAACTAATATGGATATTTGGAAACATCCTAGAAAATATATCTTATCTATTATAGTGTTCATTGTAAGTTTTATTGGATTCGTAATAATTTAAAATGGCACCTTCTAAGGAGCCATTTTCATTTTGATTATTTTTTTGTTATGCTCATTCCTATAACCATACCCAAAAGCATACCGATTGATATAGAAGTCGCGATGTTGTCTTTTCCTAAAGCAGTTCCGAAACCCGCGCCTAGCGTCATTCCTAACGCCATTCCAAGTGACATATAATTATCATCGGTTTTATCTGATTGTTTCTTCGATTTTTTGATGACGATTAGAACTAATATCACTGTTATAATCAAAGGTAAAAGTATTTTAAATATTTCCATGTCTTCTCCTTTTACAAATCTTTTTTGAAACAAATAATACTGTTTGCCTCGATAAATCCAATTGCAAGATGAAAATTCATGCTTTGGATATTATCCAATAGACAGTCGCTGGCAAACTCAGAACATCCCATTTTTTACCCAAATTTCGCAGGATTTTATGCAAAGTTCTACATTCGCAAAACAAAGTGCTATGTACAATAACACCACGTAAAATTCTGGGAACACACTATTGGATTTTCATAGCTATTATATTTTTGTTTTTATTATTTGTCAAGAAAAAGAACTGATACACATTTGTGCTCAGCTCCTTGTAATAATTTTATTTATTTTTCTTTTTTTTTGATAAATAAACTCCTCCCAGAGTCGTAATTCCAGCAATTGCTAATGATAAAATTTCATTTTCATATCCCGCTTTTGGTAATCTTCTTTTTGGATTATTTTTGTTATTTGCCTTATTTCTTCTTTGAGGATTATTTGCTTTATCTTTTGGTTTTTTCACTTCTGGTGTTTTTGCTTCCGGCTTTTTAACTTCTGGTTTCGTTTCAGGAGTTTTGTTTTCCGGTTTTTTATCTTCTGGCTTTTTAACTTCGGGTGTTTTTGCTTCCGGCTTTTTAGCTTCTGGCTTTTTAACTTCTGGTTTCGTTTCAGGAGTTTTGTTTTCCGGTTTTTTATCTTCTGGTTTCTTGTCTTCTGGTTTTTTGTCTTCTGGTTTCTTGTCTTCTGGTTTCTTGTCTTCTGGTTTCTTGTCTTCTGGTTTCTTGTCTTCTGGTTTCTTGTCTTCTGGTTTCTTGTCTGCTTTTTGAACAACTTTTAAAATTTTTGGTGAATCTTTTTTGCCTTTTTCTTGTTGTTGAATTATATATTCATCGCCTTCTTTTGCTGCTTCTTTCAAATCAACTGACCAGTTACCATCTTTTCCAACCACTGTGCTTAATGATACGCCATCTCTTTCTCCATTTTTAGGTAGTTTTGTTACATTAATTGTAGCGCCAGGAACTCCTTTACCTGTTACTTTAGTATCCCCAGTTTTGATGTCGTGTACTAATGGGAAACTTGATAATGCTTTTTGTTTTTCATTTGGCTTTTTATCTTCGGGTTTCGTTTCAGGAATTTTGTTATCGGGAGTTGGTTTTGTTTCTCCTTCTGGCTTTTTGTCTTCTGGTTTTTTAACTTCTGGTGTTTTATTATCTTCAGGTTTCTTTTCACCTTCAGGTTTCTTTTCAGTTTCTGGTTTCTTGTCTTCTGGCTTTTTATCTTCTGGTTTCTTATCTTCTGGTTTTTTGTCTTCTGGTTTTTTGTCTTCTGGTTTCTTATCTTCTGGTTTTTTGTCTTCTGGTTTCTTATCTTCTGGTTTTTTGTCTTCTGGTTTCTTATCTTCTGGTTTTTTATTATCTTCTGGTTTTTTATTATCTTCTGGTTTTTTATTATCTTCTGGTTTTTTGTCTTCTGGTTTCGTTTCAGGAGTTTTGTTATCAGGAGTTGGTTTTGTTTCAGGTTGTTTTGATTGATAATCAGCTTTTTCAACAGTTATCTCTGTTTGATCTGAATAATCTTTTCCATCTTGACGCTGAACGGCGAATATAATATCTCCTGCTTTAAATTTTTTCGTATCTCCAATTGTAACTGACCAATCGCCTTTTTCATCAACAACTACATCTTTTGCTAAGATAACACCTTTAGAGTAGTTCTTATCAGTTTTTGAAATACTTACTTTTGCACCTGGCACTCCTTTTCCAGAAATTACTGTATCTCCTTCTTTTACGGGATTAATTGCTGGTTTTTGTGATTTTTCTTTTCTTGATTCATTTTCTTTTGCTGGCGGATTTGGTTTGTTGTCTTTGTTATCTTCAGCTGGCGGTTGATTATTTTGTTTTTTTGATTTAACTATTACAGTTTTTTCTCCGTTAGCATATTTCTTATATTGAGTAACTATTATTTTGTCGCCCGCTTTTAACTCTTCACCTAATGTCGCTGACCAGTTACCTTTTTTCATCAACAACAGCATCCTTACTTATGCTTGTACCTGGTTTGTTCTTTAATTCTACTATTAAACCAACTTTGTGTCCTGGTGCAGCGGTCCCTTTAATTGTTTTGTCGCCTTCATATACATCTTTTACTGTCAATTTTGCTTGTTCTTCTTTTTCACGAGCATCTTCGTCTTCTTGTGAAGGTGGATCTTGCTGAGGTTTTTTATTTTGATCAGGATTTTGTTGTGGATTTTTTTCGTTTTTCTTTGCTTCTACAACAGTATTTATTTGTTTAGAAATCTCTTTTCCTTCTTCTTGTTGAACAACTAGAACCACATCACCTTTTTTCAATTCTATTCCTTTTGGAACATTTAAAATCCATTTACCATTTTTATCGACTTCAATATTTTCTCCAATGATAAGACCTTGAGGGCTTGTAACATGAATCTTTGCACCAGCTTTTCCAGTTCCGCTTATAGTCTTATCTCCTTCTGTAACAGGATTTATTGTAGGTGTTTGTGACCTTTCTTTTTCTATATCTTTTTCATGATTTTCTGGTTTATTATTTTCTGTTTCAGGTTTCTTTTCTACATCAGGCTTTGTGTTTTCTGTATCTAAATTGTTTTTATCTTTAACTATACTCATAGCTGTTGCATTTTCTTTGTTTCCATCATATTGAGTAACGTTAATGATATCACCTTTTTCCAATTCGTCTTCTTGTGTCAATGAAACTTTCCACACTCCATTATTATCAACCGAAGTTCCCGCTTGGAATTTTCTACCTGTTTTTGTAGATGTTACTGATAGCTCCACCCTATTACCTGGTTTACCTTTACCAGAAATGACTTTATCCCCTACATTTGATTCATTTATTGTGATTTCATTTTTTTCTTGTGGAGTTTGTTTTTCTGTTTCAGGATTTTTGTTTGCAGTTTCAGTTACAAATGTAAATGTTGTAGTAGATGTTTTTCCTGGTTCTGTTTGAATTGCTTTTACTTTGTATCCTTTTTTAAGCGAATTTTGATCTACTGTGACTTCCCATGTTCCATCTTCTTTTACCGTTGTTTCTCCTGCTGTTTCGCCATCATCTTGTTTCTTTTCGATTTCAACTTCAATCTTAGATCCTTTTACGCCTGTTCCACTAATTTTAGTCTGACCTTCTATAACTTGATTAATCATTGGCGCTTTTGAAGCGTTTTGATTGTTTCTGACTGTTATGTTGGCCGTCACTACAGCTGTAGATTGATCCTTGTATTTCACAGTTACAGTTACGCTTATATTTTTTTCTTTATCTATATTTTCGAATTCTGAAGCATCTGGAGTGTAGCTAATCATTCCTGTATTTTTGTTAATACTCAATCCTTTAGGCGCACCTGTGCCCAATTCAAAAGTTGTGCCTTCAGGCATTGTAACTTTCTTGTCGTTTTGTTTGAACGAAATATTCATAGTTGTACTATTTCCAACATATACAAGACCAGGTATTCCATAAGTCGCTGTGTATTGTGTGTTTAATTTTTGTACTTGATTTTGAATTTCTCCTATAGGGTTAACTGAGCTATCCTTTTGTATGCTAGAATTATCATTGACTTTATCAGTTGCCAAATCTGAATGATCCACTTGTCCAACTGGGGGAATTATTTTTCCTTGTAGTAATTCAGTTGATTTTTCTTTTTCTTTAGTATTTGATTTGTTATTTTTTATGTTTTTTGTCTCATTATCTACCAACACAGAATTTATTTCAGCATTTGCTTGTGATAGGTTTGGAGTTAAAGCAAGCGCATATCCTAAAAAGCACGATACAACTCCTATTGATAATTTTCTTAATCCGTATTTTAGTCTTTTGTTAGCGTTATTCGCTCTTTTTCCGTCAATAAATTTTTTAAGTAATTTTTTCTTATTCATCTCTTTTCCTCTCAATTTTTATTTTAGCTTGTTTCCATTTTTGTATAAGCTAATTTATTAAAATACACTTTATGTTCCTAACAATGCATATTTTACCATGTGAAAATGAAAATTAAAATATTTTTATTCCAATCGCCACTTTTACACATCAAACACTGTTATATCAATCTTTTCGGGTTGAATATATTGAGTTTTTAGACGTTTTTTAACAAAAATCCGTTTTCACAAATTAATTTTCAGTGTGATTTTTATGTTTTTATTTGTATTTTACTTGCATTTTAAGAAGAGTATTTATTATTTTATTTTAGATATTTTATTGAATTTGCTAGGATTCATTTCTTTTTTATTTCATAATTCTTTATTTTATTTTCGCATTTTTGAACATTTATTGTGATTTTTAAGAAATTTTTATTCTTTTTCTTGTATCTTTTTCTTGATTTCGTAAATTTTTCTTAATTTATTTTTATACATTGATTTTATTACGATAAAGATAAGGGTGATTTTTGCTCTAATCTAATAATTTTATGTATTTTTATTCCTTTATCAATGTATATTTCACTTTCATTTCATAATTTTTAATTGTTTTTAAATATTTTTTAAAGTCATGATTACAAATAGTGTTATTAATTTGTGGATATTCTCTAAATTATTACAAAAACGAAATATTTTTCTTCTCTTCGCCATAATTTCATATCCTTTGTCCACTTTCTTATTAATTTCGATGTTTTTATAACAATATTGTTGCTTCATCCCAATAAAAAAACTGACCTTCTAAGTCTTATAACTTTTGAAGATCAGTTATATTTTATTCAGATAAATTTTTCCCCGATAATTTGTATACTTTTTTCGCTCTGTTTTTGAGTCTTGAATCGTGTGTTACACATATTAGTGTCGTTTTTTTGTTCAATTCATCAAGCAAGTCCAAGAATTTGTCGACGTATTCTTCATCCAAGTTAGCTGTTGGTTCATCTAGTATTAATAGCTCTGGTTCATTAATTAACGCCCTTAGAATCATTAATTTTTTGATTTCTCCGCCAGACAAATTTTTCGCACTGTTTAGTTGAAGAAGTTCTTCCATGTCGTATTTTTTGATGAATTTCTCATAATCAAAATTATCCACGCCTGAAATGTCTGCTTTCATTTCCAAGTTTTCCTTAACTGTTAGTGCTGGAAATACTATCAAATCTTGTGGTACAAATGATATTTTTTTGGAACGAAGATCAGATATTTCTTCGTCTGTAAAATCTTTTACTTCTTTGGAGAAAACTTGTACGCTTCCTTCATCGTAATTTAAAAAACCTAAAATCACATTTAGAAGTGTACTTTTACCTGCGCCACTTGCTCCGACTATAGCGATATAGTCATTTTCATCTACAATTAGGTTTACATCTTTTAGTACTTCGTTTTTTCTATCAGAATTGATAAGGTAGCTTTTTGATAAATTTTGTATTTTCAATATTTCCATTTAATTACCTCTCAATGTTAGGGCTAATTCGTCTTTGGATATTTTGATTACGTTGAATATTTGCGTGATTAGGGCAATCACTACTACAACTAATAATGTTATCGCAGAAATAATTAGTATTTCTTTTGCATTTACGCTCATAAATGCCAAGTCCAAAGATTTTTCGATTTGACCGGAGAATAGCTTCACTGTGAGTATGGATAATCCAATTCCTATTACTGCCCCAATAAATGATAGTACTACTGAGTATTTTAGGATAATGGATTTTAGTTTACTCTTTTTTATACCAAGTATTCTAAGTGTTGCCATTTGCTTTTCTTTGTCTTTGAAATCAACTGTAAATATCGAAATTAATACGATTATTGCCATTATCAATGTAAATGTTAGTAGTATTTTCAAATATTTCATAAGAGAGAACATTTCTTTGGATAGATTGTCTACGAAGTTTTTGTTCATGACAACCATAGTGTGAGTTCCTCTTAGTGATTTCATAAGGTTAACTGTTAATTGTTCACTATCTGCATTATCTTGTTTTTTTATTAAAATTGAAGATATTTCAGAATTTGGAACGTATTTTTGTGGATGAACTTTAACAGAATCTTGTAGCATTTTCTTCGCCGTATCAAAATTCATGAATATTGCATTATCAAATCCAAGGCCAGTTTTCATTAATTTTGATTTTACTTTGTATTTTTTGCCGAAAAAAGTCAATGTGTCTGCATCAACTACACTCACGTTATTTCCGATTAAAATTTCTCCGTCTTTCAATTCCTTTACATCTTGTTTCATCCAAGGTTTTATTGTAAAGTCCTTTTCAAAATCAATTCCTATAGCTTGGACAGGGAATGAACAACAAGATTCTTGAAGTGTCGCAATGTACAATTGTGGAGCTGCTTGTTTTACTCCTTTGACTTTTTGTACTTTATCAAGCACATCATTTTGCATGTAGAACTCAGAAGGCTTACCAGATACGAATAATGCTTCTTGTTCTTTTCCGCTTTTTTCTGGAACAATCATCATATCTGCGCCCAATCTTTGTTTCATATTGTCAATTGAATTGTTAAGTCCAATTGAAAAATACATGCTTACAAACAAAAGTGCGGACACTATCGCCATAATCAAAACTATTATAAATGTTCTGACAGGATTTGATGACATCCAGTTTTTAAGGTAAAGTTTATCTTTCATCGATACTCTTCTTCAATACCACAAGATAAGCTATTGAAATTATTGCAAGGATTATCGAGCAGATTGACACTGCTGGAATTGTCTTCATTTGACAAGCGGCACCTGCGTGTTTGCATCCTCCTATTACTACTTTTGCTAATAAAAATGAATCAATAGCTAAAACTGGAACTGCGATATTAATTCCCCATTCGATTTTTTCGTCTTTAATGATGTATGCGATGACTAATAAAATCACGATACTTACTGCGATGACAAAAACAGCATTTGACATGTGGAAACATTTCATTGGCATTTTGCCTGGCATTACTTTGCATGGTTTTGCGATGACTTTTGGTATTAAAGCTAAAATAACCGCCGCTACCAATTGTAAAATTTTCAAAATTTTCTTCATATTTTCCCTCTTAAATATTTAATGTTTCTAATATTATTTTCTTTTTACATACAAATAATTTTATCATAAATATCATTAGTTCATTAATTGAAATTTTCTATAAATAACGCCGTATTTTTAACTTTTTGCAAATTTTTATCATTTATATTCTAAAAATTATCTTACAAATATTGATTTATTAACATTTTGTAATTTTGAATCACTTATAGATTTTTCCTATAAATAGTAAATCGTTTGTTAAATTTATTTACAATTGGGTATATTACTATAAAGTATTTGCGTATTTTGTAAAATAAAAGGTATATGATAAAATATATATATTAAATACCACGAAGAGAGAGATATTATGGATTTAAAACAATTAGAAACGTTCATAACTGTTGTGGAATGGGATAGTTTTTCTGAAGCTGCTAAAAGACTTTATCTTACACAGCCCACGATAAGCACCCACATCAAACAAATTGAAAATGAACTTAATGCAGAATTATTAAAAAGAACAACTAAAAAGTTAGAGCTTACTCCTGAAGGAAGAGAATTCTACAATTACGCTAAGGCTATTTCGAGAATTATGGAAAGCATGCAGGATTCTTTTTCAAAAAAAAGTCTAACTACTTTTAACATCGGTGCAAGTTCTGTTCCTGCAACATATATTCTACCTTCTCTTTTAACAAAATATCACAAATCTCACATCAAAACTTTGGTGAATATAATTCAATCAGATAGTTTAACTACGATTGACGGAGTTATAAATGGTTCAATCAATATTGGAATCGTAGGCATGACTACAATGGATAAAGAACTTACCTTTGAAAAAGTTCTAAGCGATAAGCTAGTAGTAGTCACACCATATAACGATTATTATAATGCATTGAAGAAAAACAATGTCAAGATAAGTTCTATTTTAAAGGAACCAATAATTTTTCGTGAACAAGGTTCTGGAACATTAAAAGAATCTATGAAAATGATAGACGCTTTAGGAATCAGCAAGAATTCACTGAATTTGATTGGAACAGCAAATAGCACTGAAACGTTAAAGCAATGCATCAGAAATGGTATGGGAATATCGATTATGAGCAAACTTTCAGTAGAAGAAGAAGTTGCAAATAATCAATTGATTTCTTTCAAAATCGATGATTTCGAATCGGTACGTCACTTCTATCTGGTATATCGTTCCAACTCTTTACTCTCAGAGCCAGTTATAGATTTCGTAAAATTCACAAAAAAATACTTAGAAGAGAATTTTTAATTCATAAAAATAACCGCAATAGCTCATACTGTAAGCATTGCGGTTTTTTGTGTTTGTTTTTATTAAGTAAGATGAAGTAAGTCATATAAATAATAATGAATGATATCAAAGTATAATGAACGAGTCCTCTGAAAAAAATTTTATAAAATTCAATCGAGAAATTCGTAAAAATTCAACTGTTTGAGCGTAGTAGAGTTTTGAATTTTAGAATTTTGAGATTAGAATTTTAAAATTTTTGTAAGCGAGACGAAGCGAGTTATACTTTGATATATTTTAGGACTTACTCACTTTACTTTTTTAGGACCTTTAACTATTACCCTTCATCATCAAATTACTTCAAATCTGTTTGCTTTTCCTTGTCTTTTTTTTCGATTATTTTAGCCATTATCAAGCTCACAACAGTAAGTCCCACTACCAAAATAATCGCTTGGTAGAATTCCTTGGATCCTACATTCAGCACTTTATCCCCCAAATTCAAATACACAAGCGTTCCAGGAATTATTCCAAGAACTGATGCAAACATATATTTGGACAGGCTTATGTTCGTCAATCCAAATCCGTAATTTATAAGATTGTATGGAATAATCGGAATCAATCTGCAAATGAACAAAAGAGTGAACAGTTTTGAATCTGGTGCATTTAGTATTCTGTCCCTATTTTTTTCGGAGAATTTTTCATTAATCATCTTAACAACATAATCGTGTCCGATTTTTCTAGAAAGTTCAAACATAAGCAAGCAATTCATCGATGCTCCTATAACTGTGTAAATACTTCCCTTAACAAGCCCGAAACTAACTCCACCGATTAACGCCAATGCTGGAACTGGGAAGAAACCAATTGGAAGTATCGTGAACAATAAAATATACACAACCGCTCCCCATGGGCCAGATTTTTGTACCAAGTTTCTGATTGAATCGTAAGGAACGAATACCATCAGTCCCACAGTTAACGCAACCAAAAGAACTATCAAAAATATTTTCTTAAATTTTTCCATATTTCACCTACTAATTATATTTGAATTCATTGTATCGTATAAATTTAATATAATCAACTAAAAAATGCACACAGCCTACTAAGCCATGTGCATTTCTAATATTTTTAAACTTTCAAATCAACAGAGTATTCTGTGTCGTATTTTGAAATAACTGGTTTGACGTCTTCTTCTATAAATTCAACCACTTGTTCTGGGCATCTTCCAATATAAAGTTTGCCATCTAAAAGTGAATTCAAATCGTCTTTGTCAAGATTAAAAGCTTCGTCTTTTTCCAATAATTCTAATAAATTGTTGTCTAGTCCTTCTTCTTTTACTCGTCTACCTGCAACCATAGAATATTCTCTGATTTTTTCGTGAAGTTCCTGTCTGTCGCCGCCACGTTTTACAGCTTCCATCAATATGTTTTCAGTCGCCATAAATGGTAATTCCTCATTAACATGTGCTTTGATTTGGTTTTCGTAAACAACAAGTCCGTCTGTAACGTTGATTGCTATTTCCAAAATACTATCCACAGCCATGAAACTTTCTGGAACACTCATTCTCTTATTTGCAGAGTCATCCAATGTTCTTTCAAGCCATTGAGTACTTGCCACAAATTGTGGGTTTTGAACCAAACTCATCACGTATTTTGAAAGCGATGAGATTCTTTCGCATCTCATTGGATTTCTCTTGTATGCCATCGCTGATGAACCGATTTGTGTTTTTTCAAAAGGTTCTTCCAATTCTTTTCTGTTTTGCAAAAGTCTGATGTCATTTGTCATTTTGTGAGCTGATTGTGCGATTGATGATAGAACTTGAAGCACGTGGTAGTCGATTTTTCTTGTGTATGTTTGTCCACTCACGCTAACTGCGCTGTCAAATCCCATTTCCTTTACGATTTTCTTTTCCAATTCTTTTACTTTGTCGTGGTCATTGTCGAAAAGTTTTAAAAATGATGCTTGAGTTCCGGTAGTTCCCTTTACTCCTCTCAATTTCAAATTTTCTTTTCTGTAAATGACTTCTTCCAAATCCATAAGGAAATCTTGAATCCACAAAGTAGCACGCTTTCCAACAGTCACTAATTGTGCTGGTTGATAATGAGTGTAGCCAAGCGTTGGCAAATCTTTGTATTTAATCGCAAAATCAGACAAGTGTTTAATCAAAATCGCTAACTTTTTCTCTACGATTTCAAGTGCATTTCTCATCACGATAATGTCAGTGTTATCAGTTACATAGCAGCTTGTCGCTCCCAAGTGGATAATTCCAGCTGCGTTTGGACACACTTCACCGTATGTTTTCACGTGAGCCATTACATCATGACGAAGAACTTTTTCGTATTCAGCAGCCTTGTCAAAGTCAATGTCTGAAATGTGCGTTTGCAATTCTTCTATTTGTTCGTCTGTAATATTAAGTCCCAATTCTTTTTCAGATTTCGCCAATGCCAACCACAATCTTCTGAAAGTTTCAAACTTAACTTGAGAGCTGAAATTGTGGCTCATTTCGTGGCTTGCGTATCTCGTGTTTAATGGACTTTGGTAAATATCGTTGTTCATTATTTCTCCTTGAAGTATTCTACTGCATTTCTAAAAATATTTTGCTTGTCGATATCGTAAATATTTTTGTACAAATCATCTGCGATTCTTTCAGTGTGACACATTCTTCCCAAAATCTTACCATCTCTGGATAAAATTCCTTCGATATTGTAGTCTGATCCGTTTGGAGAGATTTTGTAAGCTGAGAAAACTTGTTCATTATCCAAAAGTTCTTGGAGTTTATCTTCTTTGATTACAAATCTTCCTTCACCGTGTGAAATCGGCATTCTGTAAGTTTTGTTCAAGTCAATTCCATTTGTCCAAGGGCTGTTATTAGTCAAGCACAATGTATCTACAAATGTCGCAATGTGTCTTCTGTTTGTGTTAAATGTCAAGTTTGGATCATCTTCTTGTGGTGATGTAACTTTTCCATAAGGAAGAAGTCCAGTCTTCACCAAAGCTTGGAATCCATTGCAAATTCCAATTACCAATCCGTCGTTTTCGTTCAACAAATAATCTATCGCACTACTTATTTTCTCATTTCTTAGAATATTTGCCAAGAACTTAGCTGATCCGTCTGGCTCATCTCCTAGTGAAAAACCTCCAGGAATGGCAAATATTTGCGCTTTTCTAATTTTTTCTGCCAAAACATCAATAGAATTTAATATATCTTCTTGGTTTCTGTTTTTGAATAGAACAATTTCTCCATCTGCTCCATTTTCTTTGAATGCATTCAATGTATCCCATTCACAGTTTGTTCCAGGAGCTGCTAAGATTACAACGTGAGGTGTATCAGTTGGTTTCTTGGATTTCATTCTACGTTGTTCGATTTTTTTATTTTCTATTGGTTTGTACTCGATTTTTTCTTTTGGTGTGAATACTTTATTTAAAACTTGAGTGTAGCCTTCTAGTAATTTTTCTGAATCTAATTTAACATCATTTACGATAATTTCATCACTAAATTCACCGATGTGTTCGATATTTTCGTCGTCTTCAATATATTCAACTACGAAACTTCCGTACATTGGGTTGTACAAATTATCAAATTTGATATTAAAACCAGTGTTTCCTACAGATTGTTCAAAAATATTAGCCAACAATCCTTTCTTATCCAATGCAATTGCAGAAATAATATTTTTCTTTCTGATTTGTTCTGTGATAAAATCGAAATTTTCTTCTAATTTTTCAAGGTTCAATGTTCCGTCTTCTTCGTAAGGTGTTCTCACAAGACCTATTTTGCCTTTGCCTTTCAAATCATTCGTAATGATGTTGTCCACATCTTCGTGTGTCACTGCAAATGAAATCATAGTTGGTGGAACCTTGATGTCCTCGAAGTTTCCACTCATACTGTCTTTCCCACCGATTGGCATTGCTTTGAAATGTTTGGAAACAGTGAATGCTCCAAGTAATGCTTTCAATGGTTTGGACCAGATTTTTTTGTCTAGCATTTTTTCGTAATATTCTTGGAATGTCAATCTGATTAAGTTTTTGTCAGAACCCAAAGCGATTAGTTTACTGATTGATTCTACAACTGCGTAGTATCCTCCCAAGTATTGAGATTGTTCGGACAAATCAGCGTCAAATCCATAACTCATCATAGATACAGTTTTCATAACTCCATCCATTGTTGGAATCTTTGCGACCATTGCTTGAGAAGGATTCAATTGCAATTTACCACCCATTGGATTGATAACAGTGTTTCTTCCGATTGTGGAGTCGAACATTTCTATCAAATCTCTCTTAGATGTTATGTTAAGCATTTTAACTTTGTCGTAGAATTTGTTCGCATCAGAACATTTTTCAGTCAAAATTTCTGGAACATCTTCTGATACAACTTCAACTTCAGCGTTTCTATCTGAACCATTTGTGTTGATGAAATCGTAGCTGATGTCTGCAATCAAATCTTCATCGTAGAACATTCTCATTCTGTTAGTATCTGTGATGTCTGCAACCACAGTTGTCCCGATGTTCTCTGCGTCTGCATATTTCACAAATTCTTCCAAATCTTTCTTAGCTATAACACATGCCATTCTTTCTTGTGATTCACTGATAGCAATTTCAAATGGTTTAAGACCTTTGTATTTCAACGGAACTCTGTCCAAATAAATATCTACACCATCGTGAAGCTCACCAATCGCAACGCTCACTCCACCTGCTCCGAAGTCGTTACATTTTTTGATCAAACTTGCAAGTTCAGGAATTCTGAAAAGTCTTTGGATTTTTCTTTCTTCAGGTGCGTTACCTTTTTGAACTTGTGCAGATTCTGTTTTGATACTTGTAACTTTGTGGCTTTTTGAAGAACCTGTCGCTCCACCAATTCCGTCACGTCCAGTTCTTCCGCCAAGTAAGATTACGATGTCTCCTTTTTCAGGTTCAATTCTCTTGACATTTTCAATTGGAGCTGCAGCCATAACAGCTCCACATTCCAATCTCTTAGCAACATATCCGTCATGATAAATCTCATCTACAAATCCAGTTGCCAAACCAATTTGGTTTCCGTAAGAAGAATATCCTTTTGCAGCTTCTTGTGTAATTTTGATTTGTGGAAGCTTTCCATCCATCGTGTCTTCCAATGAAGTAAGAGGATTGCCCGCTCCTGTGATTCTCATAGCTTGGTAGACAAATGCTCTACCACTTAGTGGGTCTCTTATTGCTCCACCCAAGCAAGTACTTGCGCCACCGAATGGTTCGATTTCTGTAGGGTGATTGTGTGTTTCGTTTTTGAACATCAACAAATAATCCCTTGTTTCGTCAACACCATCAACTTCCACGCGAACTTTGATTTTAACAGAACAAGCGTTGATTTCAGATGAAATTTCCAAATCATCAAACTCGTTTTTGCTTCTCATGTATTTGGACAAAATCGTTCCAAAACTCATAAGATTGATTGGTTTCTCTATGTTTAATTCTTCTCTAACTTTCAAATATTCTTCAAAACTATTATGAATTGCTTCGTCTAGTTTTGTCTTTGCATTGAATTCAATATCCAAGAAAGTGTTGAAAGTTGTGTGTCTACAGTGGTCAGACCAGTAAGTGTCCAAAATCTTGATTTCTGTTTCGTTTGGATCACGGTCTTCTGATTTGAAATAATCTCTGATGCATTTCAAATCTTCGTCATTCATCGCCAATGAGTGATCGTCGACGAATTTTTGAAGCTCATCATCTTTCATATCTCTGAAATTTTTGTATGTTTCGTTTTCCAAATTCTTAGGATTTTCTTGTTTCAAAGTTGTTGGAATACCAAGCAAACTAACCTTGTGGCTGTCAACAGGATTTACCAAATATTTTTCGATTTTTTCCAAATCTTCTTTGTTAGCGCCTTCGATTTCGTAAACTGTCGATGTCTTGCAGTCGACATCTTCATCCAAAATCAAACTCAATGTGTCAAGCACACCTTGTTTTCTTTGGTCAAATTGACCTGGCAAATATTCCACAGCGATTGCGTTTTTCATATCAGCTTGTAATTTCAACGCATCTTCTCCGTAGAACACATCATCTACAGATTTTTCGCTAAGAACTGTGTCGACAATTTTTCCCAAATTATCGTCGCTAATTTCCAAATCGTATCTCTTGTAAATTACGAATTTATCCAAATCAATTCCAAGTAAGTTTTCAATTTGCTTTTTCTTTTCCTTAGATTCATAATCGTATTCGTCTTTTTTCCTGACATAAACTCTTTTAACTCTAGGACCAATATCAGTTCTGTGATACATGTTTTTAAAATCCACCTTTTCTATATCTTCATAACAAGCCTTAATGACATCATCAAAATTCTTTTTAGAATTTACAATATTTAGTACTCGGCCACCGTTTGTGACGATTTTGCCGTCGACTTTTTTCGTTCCTGCATGGAAAACAACACTGTCTATATCAGAAATTGTAATCTCATCACCCTTGTCATAACTTTCCGGATATCCACCAGCACTTAGAACAACGCAAAGTGCTTTGTTGTCATTTATTTTCAAATTGACATCGGATAATTTCCCTTCGCTTGTTTTCATCATAATATCCAACAAATCATTGTCGATAAGTTCAAGCACGACTTGAGTTTCAGGATCTCCAAATCTAGCGTTAAATTCCAACACGTAAACTCCATCATCAGTAATCATAAACCCAATGAACAACAATCCTCTGAAATCAATGTTTTCTTCTTTTAATCCTGTGAGAATTTTGTCCAAAACGCTTTTTTTGATTCTATCTACAAATACTTCTGCCTCGACATTTGGAGCGTAAGTTCCCATGCCGCCAGTGTTTGCTCCCATTTCTCTTTCAAAAATCTTCTTGTGATCCTTCGCTGTTGGAAGTGGAAGAATCGTCTTAGAATCAGTAAAGCACAACAAACTCATTTCAAATCCGTCTAGGAATTGTTCGATGACAACCATGTTATCTTTTTCTAGTACATCTTTTAAGATTTCCTTCAAATCATCAGAATTATCTACAATGTAGACTCCTTTTCCAGCTGCAAGGCCATCTCTTTTAACGACAACTTTGCCATTTTCTTCCAACAATTTACTTGCAAAACCATAAGACTCATTAAAATCTTTGCTCTCCAAATACTTAGCTGTATTGATGTCGTATTTTTCCAAGAATTTTTTCGTAAATGATTTTGAGTTTTCAAATTCAGCGGCTTTTTTTACAGGTCCAAATATTTTAAGACCATTTTCTTCGAACAAATCTGAAATTCCGTCGCACAATGGATTTTCAGGGCCAACAACTGTGAAGTCTATTCCATTTTTCTTTGCAAATTCAAGCAGACCTTGCAAATCATCTGCTTGAATATCTACGTTTTCTCCGATATCTTCAGTTCCAGCATTTCCTGGTGCGAAGAAAACTTTCCTATTTTCATCAAAAGATTTTATTTTACGTCCAAGCGCGAACTCTCTTCCACCTGAACCTACAACTAATATTTTCATAAAACCTCCCAATTTTTAATGTTTGAAATGTCTGTTTTTTGTGAACACCATACTAATTCCGTACTCATTGCATTTATCGATGGAGTCTTGGTCTTTGATACTTCCACCTGGTTGAATAATAGCTTTTACTCCTAATTTGTGTGCAAATTCTACGCAATCAGAAAATGGGAAGAAAGCATCTGATGCCAATACGCATCCAGTAAAATCAACGTCCGGGTGATTGTTGGCTATGTTTTCCAACGCCCAAATCCTAGATGTTTGTCCTCCACCAATTCCCAAAGTGTGAGAATCTTTTGCTAGTACAATTGCATTTGATTTTGTGAATTTAACCACTTTCATGGCAAATTCCAAATCTTTCTTATCTTCATCACTTGGTTTTTCGTCAGTAACTACGTTGTATTCGTCAACGCCGAAGTCTTTGTCTTGGATTAAAACTTTTCCGTTCAAATACTTAATGTCTTCTTTTACTGAATCGTTGTCAAATTTTATCTTAACAAGTCTGATGTTTTTCTTTTTGGTTAAAATTTCAAGTGCTTTTTCGTCGAAATCTTTCGCAGCGATAATTTCCAAGAAAATTTGGCTCATTTCGTCGGCACATTTTTCATCTACAACTCCATTGATGGCGATAATTCCACCGAAGATCGAAGTTGAATCTGCCAAGTATGCCTTGTGGTACGCTTCAGAAACGCTGTCTGCAATGGCAACTCCACATGGAGATTGGTGCTTCAATGCAACACAAGAATTTGCTCCCAATTCGTCAGCCAATTCCACTGCTACATTCAAATCGTTGTAATTGTTGAAGCTCATAGCTTTACCGTGAATGACTTCGCAATCTGTCAATTTGCCATTTACAAATGGGTCTATGTAAAGATTGGCACTTTGATGTGAGTTTTCTCCGTATCTAAGTTCGTCTTCTTTTTTGAAACCAAAAGTTCTGTAGTCACTACGTTCTCCAACTTGTTCTTGAAAATATCTTGAAATCACAGAATCGTAGTAAGCTGTCAAACTAAAAGCCTTCATCGCTAGTTTTTCTCTGTAAGCTATGTCCACGTTGTCATTTTTCAATCTGTCGATAATTTCGTCATAATCAGACGGATCTGTTACAACCAAAACGTCCTTGTAATTTTTTGCAGCACTTCTTATCAAAGTTGGACCACCGATATCGATGTTTTCAACGATGTTGTCGTGGTCTCCAGTTTTCAATGCGTTTTGGAAATCGTACAAATTAACCACAACAATGTCGATTGGTTGAATGTTCAATTCTTCTACAGTTTTCTTGTGTTCTTCGTTATCTCTCTTATACAAAATTCCACCGTGAACGTATGGTGACAAAGTCTTCACTCTGCCTTGCAAAATTTCAGGGAAATTTGTAACCTTGGAGATGTCTATTACATTTACTCCAGATTTTTCGATTTCCTTGTAAGTACCACCTGTAGATATGATTTCATATCCCAATTCTTGTAAACTTTTTGCTAACTTACCAACATTTGTCTTATCCGTAAGTGAAATTAATGCGCGCATGAACTCTCCTCCAATTTTTTTATAGCATCTTTCAAAATGCCATGTTCTATTTTCAAAACTTTCTTTGCTATCTCATCTTCCGATTTACAATCAGAAATATCCACAGACCTTTGAAGTAAAATATCTCCATCGTCTAATTTTTCATTCACGAAATGCACAGTTGCACCGCTAGTTTTTTCCTTATTAGCAAAAACTTTTTCGTGAACATGGATTCCATAACATCCCTTACCACCGTATTTTGGAAGCAATGATGGATGGATATTTACAATTGTAAACTCATTTATAATTCTCTTTGAAATTTTAGGCAAGAAACCTGCCAACACGATCAAATCTACATTTTTTGATTTTAAACAATTTATGATTTCTTCGTCATCTTTTGAAACCAAAGTATCCACGTTGAAATCTCTCGCAAAATTAAGACCAGCTGCGTTTTTGTTACTAACCACAACAACAATATCGCTTTTGAAATAATTGTCTTTTTTTGCATCCAACAGAGCTTTCAAATTGGTACCAGTACCTGAAATAAAAACTGCAATATTCATTTAATCACCTATATAACTATCGGATCTACTGGATAATCTCCATCAAAACAAGCCTTACAGAATTTGTCCATTTTGTCGCTGCTCGATTTTATCATTCCTTCCATTGAAATAAACGCTAAGCTATCTGCGCCGATTTTTTCACGGATAGCTTCGATATCCATGTTCGCTGCAATCAAATGCTTTCTTGAAGGCGTGTCAATTCCGTAATAGCAAGGGAATTTTACAGGTGGCGATGTGATTCTCATGTGAACTTCTGTCGCACCAGCTTCTCTAATTCTTTGAATCAAATTAGCACTTGTAGTTCCTCTTACAATGGAATCATCTATAAGAACAATTCTCTTTCCTTTTAATACATGTCTTAGTGGATTTAGTTTCAACTTAACAGCCATTTCTCTTTCTTTTTGAGTTGGTTTGATGAAAGTTCTTCCCATGTATCTGTTTTTTACCAAACCTTGTGCATAAGGAATTCCTGTTTTTTGCGCGTAACCTATCGCTGAAGGAATACCTGAATCTGGAACCGGAACTACCAAATCAACATCACATGGAGATTCTTGTGACAAATATTCTCCGCATCTTCTTCTAAAATTATATGCGTTTGTTCCATCTAAAGTGGCATCTTCTCTTGCGAAGTACACATATTCAAAGAAACAATGACGTGGTGCTTCATCTGTTGTATACATCGAAGAATTTGCTCCTTCTTTGTCTACGACAATTATTTCTCCTGGTTTAACATCTCTGATTTCAGTTGCTCCGACGATTTCCACCGCTGCATTTTCTGATGCAAACACAACATCTTCATCATTTTTCCCCATAACAAGAGGTCTAATTCCCAAAGGATCACGAAATGCTACAAGCTTATCTTTCAAGCACAACACAACTGCGTAAGCTCCTTTGATAAGTTTCATTGTTTTTTTGATAGCTTCAACGATGTCACCTTTGTAATATCTAGCAATCAAATACAAAATAACTTCACTGTCAATCGCTGTTTGGAACATCACGCCATCTTCTTCAAGTCTAGTTCTTAAAATTTGGTGATTGATAAGATTTCCATTGTGCGCCAAGCTCATTTCAATTCCCTTTGCAAAAGCCATCAATGGTTGAGTATTGTAATCGTGAGAACCACCAGCTGTCGAATATCTTACGTGTCCAATTCCTACATTACCAACTAAATTATTCAAATTTTCTTCCTTAAACACATCGATAACAAGTCCCATGCCTTTTTCTCTATGTAGGTTTTCACCGTTACTAACGGTGATACCACAGGATTCTTGTCCTCTGTGTTGTAAGGAGTTAAGTCCGAAAAATAATTTCTTATTAACTTCGGACTTAGAATATATCCCTATAACTCCACACATCCTAGCCTCTCATTCTATTTAGAACTTCTTTGTAGCCTTCTGTCAAATCTCCCAAATCTCTTCTGAAAATATCTTTGTCTAATTTTTGGTTAGTGTCTTTATCCCACAATCTGCAAGTATCTGGGCTGATTTCGTCAGCTAATAAGATTTGTCCATCGTCAGTTTTACCGAATTCGATTTTGAAGTCAACTAATTTTAAGTTGATTTTCAAGAAAAATTCTTTAAGTAATTCGTTGATTTTCAAAGTTTCTTCTCTTAAATAGTCATATTCTTCTTTTGTGATAACTCCAAGAGCAATTGCGTGGTCTTCACACATCAATGGATCTCCCAAATCATCATTCTTATATGATAATTCAAAAGTTGGTTGATTTAAAACTTTTCCTTCTTCAACGCCGTATCTTTTTGCAAAAGAACCTGCAGTGATGTTTCTAACGATAACTTCAAGTGGCATGATAGTAACTTTTTTAACTCTCATATCAGTATTGTTGATTGTTTCAATGTAGTGAGTTTTGATACCGTTTTTTTCAAGCATTTCAAAAATCATTGTAGTGATTGCCAAGTTAAGTTCACCCTTACCAGCAATTGTAGCTTTCTTTTCACCGTTACCAGCTGTTGCATCATCCTTGTATCTGATGATATATTCATCAGCCTTTTCTGTTAAATAAACTTCCTTTGCCTTACCTTCGTACAATTTTTCCATAATACCCTCCTAAAATAAAAAAATAGAGAATTCTAGATAGAATTCTCCTAAATTTTTTGACAAATATACACTTGTTTATTGGACGCAAAAATAGCTATCAATTTGCCTCTCAATTTATTGATAAGGCTTAAATCGTGATTCGTAAATCTCAAATCAAAAAGCTTTTTTATGAAATTTATTGAAATATCAATAACGCTCATCATTTTGCCCCCACTAAAATAATTTACAATATATTATATCACACAGACCTATAATTTGCACCATCAAAATATAAAAAAATAACAAACAATTTCATACACTACATTATCATAAAAATCATTGTAAATTATTTTTCACTCATTTCACGTGATTTTTCCACACAGGCAAGCTGAGCTTGAATGACAGCATTTCTAAGCCCGTATTTTTCTAAAACTCCCACAGCCTTAATAGTCGTTCCTGCTGGCGAACACACCATGTCCTTCAATTCTCCTGGATGTTTGTGAGTTTCCATTAACATTTTAGAAGCGCCGAGCACCGATTGTGCCACGAATTTGTATGCCATATCTCGTTTCATTCCCGTTTGTACAGCTGCATCAGCCATCGCTTCCATAAACATAAACACATATGCAGGAGACGATCCGCTAACTCCAATCACACAGTCCATCAAACTTTCGTCTATTACTTCGCTTTTTCCAAACGAATTGAAAATATCCGTCACGATTTTCAAATCATCATCATTTATATTTTCATTCGGACAAATCGCAGACATTCCTTCCCCGACAAGACATGGCGTGTTCGGCATAACACGTAAAATCTTGTGGTCTTTTCCCAAAATTTTTTCAATATCTGAAATATTAACCCCTGCTGCAACAGAAATCACAATAGCTTCCTTATTAATAACATCTTTGATTTCTTCTAAAACTGTTGGAATAATATGTGGCTTCACTGCAAGTATTACAACATCAGAATTTTCACAAGCTTTCTTGTTGTCAGTAGTCGTGTTCACTTTCAATTCTTCTTTCAAATCGTTTAATTTCTTCTCAGATTTATTTGAAACAAAAATTTTATCTCTATCTATTAACTTAGATTTCACAACGCCAGAAATCATCGCAGATCCCATGTTTCCCGCGCCAATAAAACATAATTTATTCATAAATACCTCGCTTGATTTTCTTAACTATATTCTATCAGATTTCATAAAAAAAGAGCTAGAAATCAACTAGCTCCAATTAGAATTTATTTGATTTTTTCCAGAACTTCTTTTGTTTTTTCAGCATTCATGTTGTGATAGAATTTGCCATTAATCATAATATTTGGCCCATCCTTACATTTCTTGAAACAATTTTGAGTTCTGAGTCGAATTTTTCCATCAGCAGATGTTTCATTAAAATCCATTCCAAGCTCTTTTTTCACCGTCTTCAACACTTCCATCGACCCGTTCTTCGCACATCTCGGTCCCGAACAGCACACAATCTCGTATTCAACCTTTGATTCTTTGATAGATGGAATGAATTTTATAATCGTCTTGATGTATTTCTCATCAATATCAAAAGCGTCTGCTATTTGCTTTTGGTGACTAATCGAAACACAACCAAAAAAATCCTGGCAATTCCTAATAGAAACCTTCGCTCCCTCTTGGCTACCCTTGCCAAAACTCTCCACAGATTCGTCTAGCTTTTCCTTGAAAATCAGCTCCTCATTCTTTTCTTCACACATATAATCACCTTTTACCTTTTTTCTTATTAAGTTTATTATTAATATAGTTACTTATATCCACAAATTTATCCAGACTTCTGAACACTTGAAAAATTGCAGAACGAATAGCAAAATCTTCGTGAGTTTCTGGCAATTTCATCATATTGAAATGATTTTTTAGAAAATCAATTCTATTTTTCACCTTCGCCATTTCTTCACCATCTGTCAAATTTTCAGAAGTTTCTATTAAAATATCTGAAATGTATTTTCCATCTGAATATTCGGGAGGAATCGTCTTCAAATCATGATACATCTCTTCTAATAAATCCATCTCCCTATTTCTCAAACGTAAATTGTCCAGTATATCTCTGCTATTTTCAATTAAATTATCATTTTCAATTATCGCAATTTCAATCGCCTTGTCGATGTCTTCATCAAGTTTTGAAATCTTGTCTTTGTATAACTTCACATCTAAATGTGTTATCAGAGATTGTCCGAACAAATTCAAAATGAACGTCATATCTTCGTCAATATTATCGATTAACTTGTTTAATCTATCTTGGCTTGTAGGAGCGTAGAAATTGGTTAGCATTGCAAATCCTGTCCCTATAAACACTAGTGCCATTTCATTCAAAATAATAGCTGAGTCAATTCTTCCGAATGCCAACAAATGTGTCACAATTACACTTGAAGGTCCCAACCCCAGCTCTATCTTTAACAAAAAAGACACTGGCACAAATAATAGCAAATACAATCCGAAAACCCAATTTTTATATCCCAGTTTTTCAAATAAAAATCCTCCAATCAAAAGAGCAATCACTGCAGACAAAGTTCTCTTAAGTCCACCTTCTATCGTAGCTTTTCTAGTATCAAACACATTTAATATCGCAATAATTCCCGCCGCAGCTGCAAATTCAAGTGATAATTCTTGTGAAACAATTATCGCCAAAAGTGAAGCCAAAGCCGTTTTAATCGTTCTAGATACTATCGATTTTTTCATAATAAACTCCTATATACTTTCGTTGTATTATTTATACCCAATTTGTGTTTCAAATGGTAATTTTAGCCACAATAAAAGCACCTACAAATGTAGATGCCTAATGATTATTTTCAATATCTATCAAACTCAAAACCAACGTCATTATCATAATGAAAAATGCAAAAAACGCGTATAAAAAATTGGCACTCATAATATTTAGCTTAAAAAGTCCAGCTATGCAATAAGCATATATACTAAACCAAAAAACAAATAGTGACCAATCCTTTTTGTTTTTGAACGTAATTGATTTGTTATGACTGATTAAAATTGATATCAATTTTATAAAAATAAAAATCCAAATCAACAAAAATGCAATGCACGAAAACAATTCATCAGTTATTTTATCTAAAACGAGAGAAATTGCACTTGCAACCGCTACGAATAATACTGCGCAAATTCCTATCAACAGTGATTTTGCAATACTAAAATCTGATTTGTCGAAAGATTTGTCCCATTGTTTCAAAGTCATAAAAATAATTGCTGGCACTTCAAACATATATCCCAAAAAATTAACCCAAATTACACTCATGAACATATGATGATTGATAGCAAGAGTGATTGGGCGTCCATCCCACACCCAGAAGCCTCCGTTTAACCTTATTGCCACCACATCCAAAAGCAAATCCATGCTCACAATCAACCAACCACTCAACAAAGCCTTCATTACATTGCTGATTGAAAACTTGTTTGCGATTCTAAGCGCACACACGCTGATTCCTCCCCACATCAGGCCTCCGAAAAAGGGAAACTGATAGGGGTAGAAACCAATACTTATGAAAAAATCATTGCTATAATGATAAATATCTGTAAATCTCACTGCCAAAAGTTCCAAGCAAAACCCAGCCAAAGCTCCCGAAATCAAAAGACCAAGCTCTCTGTAGTTTTTGCTTTTCAAAATATCGACAACCAAGATAGATACGATAAAATAGCATAAAATCTCAAAACCATTAATCCAGTTCATAATTTTCCCCACTCTTATCTCAATCTGCTACCAACAAAGCATCCCATCAACGAAATCGCGCCGTAAATGAATATATAAATCGTGGCACTTTCATTCATATAAATAAGTACGTAAGGCACGAATATCACCATAACCAAAAGAGGGTAAAGAAAGTCAAAAGAATTCTTACTGCCACATATTATAGCATTTACAAAAGTTATAACAGGAATTGCAAATAATAAAATAAACATTGCACTGCCCGTATCTTTCATTAACAATGTCAACAAATAAAAACAGATTACATTGACCATTAAATACGGGAAAAGTTTTTTAATTCTATTCATAATATCTATTCCTCATCATCAACCGATTTTACAGATTGCAAATTATATTCTGACTTTAATTTTTTGAAAAATCCGTCAATATCATAATTTTTATTAAAAGAAAAAGTCACCTCAATCATAGATTTGTCATCCATTTCCTCGTCAACAATATCTAGTTTTCTAATTTCAACACCTTCTTTTGAAGTAAATTCATAAAAACTATCTTGATTAAAATTATAAGTATCGAAAATCATTGAATATGATTTTGTAGTTTTCTTGTTGATTAAATCACTGATTTTATTGAGTGAAATCAAAGTTACAAGACAAATCACAGTCGCAATGATTGCCCCTTCGTAATATCCAATTCCTACCGCAAGCCCAATCGCCGCAGATAGCCACAAAGTCGCAGCCGTAGTTAATCCTGTCACCGCATTCTTTTTTTGAAGAATAGTACCAGCACCCAAAAAACCAATACCGCTTATAACTTGTCCCGCAATCCTCGCAGTGTCCCTGGCAGTATCAGATGAAAACTTACCAATACCGTCAATTCCAATAAGCATAATCAAACACGCCCCAACACTAACAATAATGTGAGTTCTAAAACCCGCAGCCCTATTCTTGATTTCTCTCTCTATTCCAATTACAGCTCCCAGTATCGCTGCTAATATTAATCTAGTTGCTACCATAAATATATCCATAAATTCCTCCTTTTATATTTATACCCAATAATTATTGCGGGTAAGTCTTTTATGAAACTAAGAATAAAAAATATTTTGTGCATTTACTTAAGCGCTAAATTAAATGTGCAAAAAAGAATAAAAACAATTTACACAAAAAATATTTCAACTAATTAAGGAGCTGAAACCAAAATTTTACGGGTGATGCTTAAAAGCGTCACCCGATTTTTTGTATAAAATATTTTATTAATAGTTATCAAATTCTTTTCAGATTTTTTTATCTTTTTTATTCTACCATCTTCAATATCCAAAGCCACTTGACATTGAACTGGACATGTTCCACATATACCTTCTTTCCTATTAATCCTACTTATTGTTTATATTAATATGATATCAAATATTTAGATATTTGTTAAATAAAAAAATCGGAGTTTCCTCCGACTTTTTTATTATTTTTTGTAAACTTCTGGAATTTTAATGTCGTTTCCAACTTTATTGTCAATTCCATCAATTTCTTTAGCCTTCTTTAGCCAATCTTCAAAGCTAATTCCTATAGGGAATTTTTCATCAATTTTATCTTTCTTAGTAAAATCACTGAAGGATTCTATTCCTGACTCTTTAACGAAATTTAGATTTACAAATTCACCAAGCTTATCAGTTTTTGGTCTAAATTTTTTATCAATATTGTATTCATCGTATTGTTTTACAAAGTTATCAATATTTTCTTGATTAAATTCCCAAGTAAGTGTTCTACCTTCTGCAATGGTCTTCATATAGATTGTCATAAGACCAACTTCAGGTGCTGTACCAAATCCGTCTGCAAACATCATTGCTGCGTTATATGGATGTTCGTATAAGTATTTAAGTGACATTGAATGTGCTACTAAAAGTCTTTTTGCAACTTCTGGATGTTCTTTTTTGAAGTTTTCATTCATTGCATATATACAGCACATTCCCCAACCATGTTTATGGTCATTTTTTTCTTTAGTTTCATCAATTGTTCCACCCCAGCCTACAGCAACAACTCTTCCAAGTCCTTGATATTCACATTGTGAAGCATATGGGTCACAACATGAAAATGCTGAAATCTGTCCTGATTTAAGTGCCATAGGGGCATCTTTTTGTCCCATCTTTACAATTTGATATTTGTCTTTTTCAGTTGGTATTCCAAGTTTAGATGCCCATTTAATCCATTCAGGATCATTTTCAGGATCTTCTGTGATAGCTAATTTTTTACCAACTAAGTCCTTAGGATCTTTAATGTCATTAGAGACAACTAAGTATCTTGATCCTCCAATGTGATTTGCAGCCGCCATGATTATAGGAGCTCCTTCATTTCTTGCATTTAATGCCCCTTCAATACCCATATAACCTACGTGCATTTCACCTGTTGTCATTGCTTGTGCTATGTTTGTGTTATTTGTTTTTGTAACTGTAACATTTAATCCTAAAGCTTTATAAATTCCCGCTTGTTCTCCAACAATAGCTGCTACCATATGGTCACAGTTATTGTATCCCATTTGAATCTTTAGATTCTTGTCGGCTTCAGGGATTTCTGGCAAGTTATACTTTGCCGCTACAGCCTTTGCATCATATGCTACTTTTTCAACATTCCCAGTTGAATTATCTTTACATGCTGTAAGTGAAAATAGCATACATGAAATAAGTAAAATAGATAAAATCTTTCTTTTCATAATTAACCTCCTTTTATTGATATATCTATATAATTATTATAAACCTTAAACTTAAGTTAATGGTCAAGCGTTATTCATCTAATCCTTCAATATAATGACAAAAATGTCCTTTACAACAACTTACTGTATCTCCTTCTTGAAGATGTTCGATTAAAAGTTCCTTTTCTTGCTTTAATCTATTTATCTCTTTATCAATATCCTCAATCTTTCTTCGCATATGGCTAGTTACATAGCTACAAGTTGAATTCCCACTTCTCTTAAGCATAATAATATCTTTTATTTCATCCAGACTAAAACCTAAATTTCTTGCTTTTTTTATAAAATTTAAATTTTCCACATGGGACTCATCATAATCTCTATAACCATTATCCAACCTTTTAACATCCATTAGTAACCCCTGTTTTTCATAATACCTTATTGCAGAGTCACTAAGTTCTGTTAATTCGCATACCTCTTTAACTTTCATAATATCTCCTTACTTGACCTCAAGTAAAAAAATCCTATCAGCAAATACCCATGCCCTCTGAAAACAAATTGTGAAGATGTTTGTCTTCAATTCTAAAGATACCATAACCATATTGTCCCCTTTTAGAACCACTTACAACAAATTCATTTGGCGGTTTATTATCCACGTTTTTAATTTCAATTTTTTGGTTTTCATATGGCGCTCTACTTTCGTCTGAAAAATAGATTCCTTTTCCTGAGTCAATAGCTACTACTAAGTGATTTGCCTCTTTAGTCCTTCTAAAAATAATAATTAGGTCATTTTTGCCGTTACCTGATACATCTGCAAGCTTACATTTTACAACTTCTTTTCCTGGAAATTCATCATAAAACGCCTGCAACAAGTAATGATCCTTTTCAACACCGAAGTCGACCTTTTTATATTTTATATTGTTCCTGTATCCAAAATAACCTAAAAGCAAAGCAATAATTATGATTAAGACTTTCCTTAAAATTATACTCTTATTCTTTTCTGCCTTCATATTAATTGTCCTTTTTTGAATAATAGTAAGTTCTTAATTTAAAGAATACTGATTTTAGGAAAAAGTAAAAAACAATTGCAGAACAAACGTACTTAACCCATTCTGGGAATGATAACATCATCTTGTTCGCATAGTTTATAGCATTTGTAACTTCATCATATTCCATTTGCCTTTGAAATCCTGGCATTAATAATTTATTGGTCATAAATCCTATAAACATAGCATATGCAGAAATAACCACAGTATAAATTGTTGCAGTTCTCTTTCCAATCATCTTACCAATACTAATTATTTCAGGAATATTTGTTGCAGCTCCTGCCATTAGGAATGTTATTGCCGCTCCCGGGGATGCTCCCGATGCAATTAGTGCTGCAATCAAAGGTATATGACCAACTGCACACACATACATCAAGGCTGCAAGTAGTGCAACATTCCAAAGTGATAACAGTCCCGGGTCACCAAGGTATTTTTGTATAAATGACTCTGGGAAAATTGTTAATACAAAACCTCCAAACAACATTCCATATACAACATACTTACTAAGTGTAATGGCAAAGTCATTTCTCACCCATTCCATTCCTTCTGATATTTTTATCTTAAGACTTTTTTTCTTTTCCTCTTCTAAATTTATATGGTTTATCTCTTCTGCAACCACTTCATTTCTAAGCTCTTTACCAGAAACTAAGTTGCCTATAATTCCAATTATTATAGGTAATGTGATTCCTGCAAAAATATTAATTAGAGCTATCTCTTTTCCCAGTAGTCCAAAGCTAAGTATTAACGCCGCAGGGTTTAATACCGGTGACGAAGCTAGGAATGCTAAAGTAGGTCCAGCATATGCCCCCGAATAATAAAGACTTATTCCTATTGGAACAGAGCCACAGCTACATACTGGAAGTAGCATTGAATATCCAGTTATTTTAAATATTGAGGATATCTTTGTATTTCCCAGTGACCTTTGCAGTCTTACTGGTGAAATTATATTTCTCATTAGACCTGCTATGAGTAAGCTAATTACAAGCCATGTTGAAGCTCCGTTAAGTAACTCCACAGATCTTAAAATTATCTCTTTAATATACTCAAACATCTATCTCTCCAAACTCTAAAGCTAACTTTAATGTTGTTTAGAATTAAAAACCGTACCACCGGTTTTAATTCTGTCAAGCTCTTAAATAGTTATAACTTGATCTAAATTTGCATCCTTCAAAAGTCCATATAACATAGGGAAACAACCTATATGTGCTCCTTTGATTAGCTTGTCTTCAATTTCTCTTTCATAGACACATTGATCACATGCTAATACTACCATGTTCTTTTCATCAATTAACTTTTGAATTCTTCCTCCCAAGTCGGTGTTGTCTAACAACATGAATGTATTGTCAAAAACAAAGAACATTCCTACGACTTCTGCAACATGTTCTCCAGCTTCCATTTGAGGAATAATCATATCCCTTAAAATCTTTCTGGAATTGCTTGAACTAACAACATAAGCTACTCTCATTTCAATACCTCACTATAAAATATTTTTTTGCCTACTTCAAAAGCTTTATCTAAGCTTAATCCATAGGTTGTTTCATAGTCTAACTCATTGTCTTCAAAGTAATCCTTCATCTTTTTTTCATCCAGAAAAAAGTTCATTACGTTTCAGCAACATGCTGACCAATCTTCAAACTCGTTTAAATCCACATGAATACAATGAATATCTGGACTACTTTTGTAAACAATCTCCCCATTCTTTACCACTACTTTAATTGGTTCTCCACTGGTAGAACACACGGAATCAATTTCCAAGTCCTGCCAAAATGTAAAGTAGGATCCAAGGGAGTCTATGGCACACATTGAGTAAAACTCTCTTCCGTCGCTTAATGTAATGTGATGTGATGTTGGGAGTCCTGAAACTGGATATGCAAATTGTATCTCTTTGCCTTCCTCATCTAATATAAGCTTTCTCTTTTTTATCAAACTGTCCAGTATTTTAAACTTTGAACATTTTGAAATCGGAAGTACTCCACCTTCATCCACCATAAGATTTAAAATACCAATTCTGTCTTTTTGTTCTTCAGGTGTTAAAATCTCTTCATTACATTCAACGTCTTTTATATCAATAGATGTTTTCATTAATTATTTTCAAAATTCACCTCCACTCCTTTCTTTTTTTCTTCTCCCTGCTTCAATAAATTTATTAGATAAAAGACCTACGTATTCTTTGAATTTTTCATCCTCTGGGTTTCTCGGGCTATCTAACTCTATTTTTTCATTAAGAATAATCTCTCCATAGTTTGTTGACATTAAAATTACTCTATCAGATAAATAAATTGCTTCACTTACATCGTGAGTTACTATTATCACAGTAAGCTTTTCTCTTCTAAATATATCAATCAACTCATTTTGAAGGCTCTGTCTCATTTCAATGTCCAGCGCCCCTAAGGGTTCGTCCATCAGTAGTATTTCTGGTCTAACTGCCAATGCTCTTACCAAAGCAGTTCTCTGTTTCATACCTCCAGACATTTGATGAGGGTAATAGTGTTTATACTCTCTAAGTCTGGATATTTCAAGTAGATAATCTAATCTTTTTCTCTGTTCCTCTGCACTCATCTTCGCTTGTTTCATAGGGAAGAGTATATTATTTTCAACAGTCTTCCAAGGATATAGGGCGTAGTTTTGAAACATAAAAGCCTTGTCTGGTCCAGCTTTTGTAACTGGTTCCCCATTAAGTAGAATAACCCCGCTATCCGGTTTTTTAAATCCTGCGATAGTTGTTAACATTGTAGTTTTTCCACATCCTGAAGGGCCAAGTAAAGTTACTATCTCTCCCTCTTCAACATTAAAACTTATATTATCTAAAACTATCCTTCGACCTTGTTTTTCTTCAAATCCTTTACATATGTTTTTTACTTCTAATTTCAACTTATATACCTCCATGCGGTAAGTTTTTTATTTAATAAAAGTAAAAACCTATCCAAAATAAATCCAATTAATGCTGATAACATCATTAGCGCCAATAACCTATTGGTCTGCATCATTGACTGTGCTTGCATCATTTCATAACCGATACCAGCACTTGTCGCGATGAACTCCGCTCAGATAACAGACATCCAGCCAGCGCCTATTGCAAGTCTCGCTCCAACTAAAATATGAGGCATAGATGCTGGAACAACTACATTCGCAAAAGTACTCATTTTTGAAGCACCCATACTTTTTGCTGCATTATAATAATCCTTATCTATTGATGCAACTCCAGAAGATGTATTCATAATAACTTGAAACACCCCATTTAGTGCAATCATAAATAGTGTTGGCCCATCTCCAATTCCAAGCCAAATAATGGAAAGGGGTACCCAAGCCATCATCGGAATTTGTCTAAGGGAATTTACAACCCCTCCTAAGATACCTTTGAAAATTTTAGATAATCCCATTGCCATTCCTATTGGAACTCCCACAAGAACAGCTATAAGCCATCCTCTAACTACTCTTGACATTGTTATGCCTATATTAGTCATAACTTTTGCGCTTGTAATATTTGCGTAAAATTCTGTAAAAGTAGATTTAGGTGTTGGCAATAATAGTGGTATGCCTACTTTGGTTGAGGCAATTTGCCAAACTATAAGTAATATAATAACGAAACCATATTTATAGATTTTTTGACTGAATTCTTCAGATTCCATCATTTTTTTTAATCTATTTCTTTTAATTTTACCTTCCAAATCTCATTCCTCCTTTCATCTTTTCCAAATTTAAACTCAAAATAATCTGGATTTGGATTTTTATCATATTCCAAAACCATTTTGTTATAAGCTTTTAAAAACTCTTTAAATTTTTTATCCTTAAGGATTTTTCTATTTGCTATTATTACATTTGAACCATAATCGCTGTCCGATATATTTTCAATTTCACCTTCTAAATAGGAATTAATCAGTGCAATATCAATGACATAGCCATCTATTTGGCTAGTTTCATAGGCGTATCCAAAACTATGAGGACTCATGTATTCAATTTCTGCATCAGCATATTTTTCTCTAATAAAATCTGAAAGATAATCCTTATTGCTCGTCAGTCCTATTTTTTTTAAGTTGTTACTTTTTTTAATTAACACATCTGTATTTTCAGTTACGGTTCCAAGCAAAACAAAATCATCACTAGCTTCTATGAATTTATCTGCGGCTTCAGTACATATTATCGCCACATCATAAACATTTGATTTCAATGACCATTGAGCTGTTGGTGCTCAGCAGTCCTTTAAGTAGTACGGCTCAATTTCAAAATCAAATCTGTTTTGACTTATAACTTTTTTTAAAATTGATCCTGCCATATCATCTCCAGCACCAATTCTTAAGGTGCTAGTCTCTTCTCTTTCAGGAAAAATAAATATTAGTGCTACAATACCGACTATTGCAACGATTAATAAAAAGTTTATTAAAAATCCACTATTTTTTTTATTCATTTAAATTATCAACTGCCTGATCAATTTCATTTCTTATGTTTTTTAAACTCAATTTAGTTACTTTCTTCTTTTCGTTTATAATCATGGTGCCTTGAAATACCATTCCATATTTTCTCAAAGCTTCCATATCCTTGCCTTGACTATAGAGTTTCACTTCAACTTTATCTCCAAATTCTTTTGCCACATCCTTGACATTTCTCCCAATGGAGTCACAACTTGGTCAAGTATTAATAAATTCAACAAGTACTTTCTTCAATCACTCACTCCTTTTAGTTTTACTTACACTTCTCTATTTAAAAATTATATTCAAACAAAAAAAATAAGTCAAGCTGTTAGTTAATAACCACCTGACTTATTTAGGTTTTTAAATTATAGAGATTTATTATATGATATTTAAATAATCATCTAAAATTTCTTCCGCCATTTCCTTCTTGTCCACGGTGTTTGTTTTATTTTTTAATTCCTTGGAGTTTCTAAAGCCCTTCAAATACCAGGCAATATGTTTTCTCATCTGTGTCACTGCAACTCTTTCGCAAGATATTCGCATTTTAAATTTAAATGCATTTTTATTAAATCTATCATGGTAGCTATGTCTGGCTTTTCCATTCTGCTAAAGAGATAAGTTTGTTATCCAGTTTTAGTTTTCCAATTTCCGTTTTATTTTTTAAAATTTCTTTCATAAATTAATCCCTTATCCATTAAAAAACTTATAAACTGATTTTTGTGGTATTCATAACTCTTTGGCAGTATTTCTAAAGTTTGTAAGTAGGTTATAATCTACTAATTTGTCATAATAATCCGCCTTTGGTCTTAATTCTTCAATCTCTTCTTCTCTTTCGGCAATAATTCTATTGGCTACTAGAATTGCATCTGCAAGTAACTCTTCATCAGTTTTCATTCAAGTATTTAGTGGTTTTTCATTCAAGTATTTGACGGTTCAGCTTTATATTTTTTTGCATTTATTAACTCTCCCTAAAATTATCCATAAAAAAGCACCTACAACTGTAGATGCTTGCATAAGATTAATTTTATTTTCTTTTAATCCATGGTATTACTCGATTTACTTGTTTTAAATATATTTCATATTCTTCTCCAAATTCATTTTTTAACCATTTTTCTTCTGTGTTTTTCATTAATATTGTTAAAAAAGCCCAAAATACAAATGGAAGTATTAACAAAATATAGTTTGCTGTAAATAAAAGTAGACCTGTGAATATAATTGTAAATGCTGAATAAACAGGATTTCTTACTATGCTGTATACTCCTGTTGTTATCAACTTTTTTTCTGTAACTTTTTTATTTATTTTCTGAACTATTACTGCTTGTATCCATAAACATATTCCCAAAATAATCATGAATATCCCAGCTATAATAAAAAATATTTTGCCTTGGCTTAGTTCTCCTTGATAAATGTATCCATTGAGATGAAGGCATATCCCAGCGATTGTAAGTATTAGACATGTTATTACATATATTGGCCCAACACCGAATATCAGCATTTTAAATTCTTGTGATTTCATTGTCTGTCCTAAATTATTGTCCTAACAATTCAATAATTTCATCTTGTGCCTCTCTTCCTTCTTTAAAAAATCTCGCCAACGGATAGCAGTGGCACATTCCTTTTCCAACAATAATTTCGTATGGAACGTTGTATTTTCCCATTGCTTTTTTAAAGGTTTGCGCAAAGGCATAGAGGCATTCATTTTCGCCGTAATAAAAATATGTTTTCGGAAAGTCTGTAAAATCTCCTACAGTTCCATCTAACATATATTCAGGTATGTCTTCATCGCCTTTTGCAATTTCTCTTGCTGTTTTAATGTACGTCGGATCAATCATTACATCCTTGTAGTTAAGTGCATTTACTCTTTCCCAAATTTCTTTGTTTTCATCGACAGTTACATCCGGAATTCCTCCCGGAGAAACTGAAATAATCTTGCCTGGCATCGGAAGTGGTCTTCCTATGGCGTTGTTATGCAAAAAAATCCCAAGTGATAGACAAGCGCCTGATGAAAATCCAAGTACTCTGATGTTTTCTGCCTTGTAACTTTCGGTCATAAGCCTATATGTTTCAAAGCAAACTTCATATGTCTTATCCACTTTTACATATTCTGAACAAAGAGGATAAAATAAAAACCAAACATCTTTTCCGGTTTGTTCCATTATTCTTTCTGCCAATGAAAAATCCAATTTATCAGGTTGTGTTATCATTCCTCCTCCAAATAGATAAAGAACTGCGCCATCTGCATGAATTTGATTTTTTTGATATGAAATCAGTCTGTATCCCATAACATCTCTATCATAAAGATAGTAATTTTTTCTCTCGGCTCTTTTCTTTGCCTTTTTTAAATCAAATACTACTTTTGCATTTTCACCTTTTGCATACTCAAGCATCTCTTCTTTGTTCTTTAAAAACATTTTTTTGACTCCGATAAGTCTCACAATTGTCGATGCAATTTTATAAGTTAAGCTCATTTTATTCTACTCCAATAATAATAAATTAATCACAAACTTTACCAATTTCTTATTAATATAAAATTGGTTCATTCTCTATCACCTGTGATAAAATAATCACAACAATCTGCTCCATTTGCTATCGTGCCTTTTCTATGTAAAACTCCATGTTGAAGACTTATCATAACCTCATCCAATTCACAGAATAGCGGCATTAATTCATGTACCCCAAGCTTTTTAGTGTATGTACAAATAGGACAACGAGTAATTCTATAATAGCAAGCGCCCTCATAAGGTTGGCCCTCAAAATCGACCTTAAATGATGTGGGATAGAGTTTTTCTTTTTCTTCTGTATACCAATTATAATACTTAACTATATTTTTCTTATTAGCCTCTTTTCCCCTCTTAGTATTTAGATTAGTTAATGAAAAAAACCATTTGACAAAATACAAAGAGCGGCGCATCATTTCCTGGATGGTCTCTGGCGGAATTTCTTTTTCGCTTGCTAAATATGGCGCAACAAATACAAGAGCAAACATCTCATTGTATGCCATTGGATTATCATCTCCGATATCATCTGCTTCTTCTACTAGTTTTCGATAAATTTTTTTGCTTTTTTTGAGGATATCCCTAGCATACTTTCTTCCATATTTTTCCACCAAAACTTTTTTCATAGGATGTTGAAACTGATAGAAATAAAAACTGTGATATTTCATTTTTATCCTTGCCTTTCTTTGTCTTTCCTATTTTCTTGCGATAAATACGACTTGTTGTTTCCTATCTAAATGATATTCAAAATTAAATCCCAATTTTCCAAGCATTTTTGTTAAGTCGTAGGGTGTGTATACTTCCATTTCTATCATATGCGCTAATTTTTTTACATCTCTTCTTTTCATAGATGATACTTCATTGCATATTAAAAATTGTCCGCCCTTTTTAAGCACACGATAAATTTCTTTGAAACATTCTTCTATGTCATTCCAAAAATAAATAGTTTCAAACGCTGTGACGATATCTATGGATTCATCTTCAAAAGGAAGGCTTCTTACGTCTCCCAGCGAAATCTCGCATCTTCCAGACTCAATCGCTTCTTTATTTATCTCACTAGCCATCTTTACACTTGTTTCTGAGTGGTCAATTCCGTAAACTTTTTTTGCTTTAGTTAAAAAATATTCTATGTTGGCTCCCCCGCCGCAGCCCAAATCTAGGACAGTATAATCGTTTTCAATATTTATGTAAGACCTTCCCCAACTTGCTAATTTTTCATGTCCTTTATTCATACTTTTTAACATAAATCTACCGCCAAAATTGTCTTTCGGTTTTCTAAAATTTTCAAAAAAACGCTTAAACATTTCTCCCTCCTATTGATATCTGTTCTCACCTATATTATACCACTTTTTCTCCTTTTGATTTAAGATGTTATGCAAAACAAACTGGTGTAGACGATAGATTACGACTTCCACAACAAATTTCATATTACTTTTTTTTAAATAAAAAACGGCTTTTAAGATTTCTTTTAAATCCTAAAAACCATTTATTTCAATACTAACCTCTAGATTTGTTTATCTTATATTTCTTTTAAAAATTTTAATGCCAAATACAATTTCCCAAGATCATGGTTGGCATTATGGAGTCCTTCGACCTCATAACAGCTCTCATCTAATACATCTCCTGCTTCAAGAAAGTTATAAAGTTCAAATCCATAAAAATCACAAGCTGCTTGAACACCTGCAAGCTCCATTTCTACTGCTATACATCCTTCTGCCTTTCTCTTTGAAACGAGTCCGCGTGTCTCACGAAGCATAACATCTGTAGTCCAGACTTTTCCCTTAGTGTAGGGAGCTTTTTCCTTAATAAAAAATTCTTCAAGCTTATCATGGTTTTTAATATCAAGATAATCTGAAGGAGCCGCATAGTAATAAGATGCTCCCTCACCTCTATAAGCATCTGTTGGTATAATGTACTTTCCAAAAGTTTTTTCCTTATCAAGACTGCCACAAGATCCAAACATAATAAATTTATTTGCACCTGTAATCCAATTAACTTCTACACAATCTCCTGAAGCAAGAGCCGAACCCATCATAGTAAGATAAAATACAAATTCTTGACCTTCAAATCTACTTTTATATACCGGTCTCGACCCATTTACAGATTCTATATTTCCAATTTCTTCGCATTCAAAATTATCAAGCAAATATTCTATTATGCTTTTTGAATATATTATCAAACATTTTTCTGCAATATTTTTCTTTTCTCCGTAAAAGTCTTTTAGACTGATAAGTGGCTCTGTGTCTTTATCAAAACTATCTATTATCATAGTTTCACCTCTTAATTTATATAACTTTTCAAATCATTCATGTGTGTGAATATCAATAACTAATAAATAAATGTATTCATTGAACTGACCCCAAAAAGTTGGACCCATAACCAACTTAGAGGAGTTCAGTTCAGACAATATCATCTTTAGCAATCTTGCATAAAGAAAACAATATCAGAAAGCTCTTTTTTTACGCGTGTTATACATAATTCTATTTCATCCATTAAAATAAAGAATTTTACTAATTTATCTTAATATTATTTACTATTTTAACCGAACAATACACTCGCCTATTCACACTCTATACTCATATAATACTCATCGCAAAACTTATCCCACTTAACTGTATAGTCATCATGTGTGAGCAAGGTCAAGTCTTTTGCTGTAAATATATTTCTTTTTCTTGCTTCATCAAAGAAATAGTCAAATCCACAGAAGGTTTCACTAAGATAGGCGTATACGTACTTGAATCTAAGGATATATGCAAGGTAGAGGCGTGTGTGTCCATCTAGGGACGCGTATGTGTCTTCGCGTTTTGTAACTGGTATGATCACGTCTTCTTCTCTATTGACAAAGCTCTTAACTGCCTCTAATTTATCACTATCGATAAAGAACTGTATTGGCTGGATTTTATCTAGATTAAGCTTAAAAACCTCCACGTCTTTGAATTTCTTAATAAGCTTACCACTTTCATCATAAAAATTTGTGATGTGCTCTGCATTAAATCGAAACTCTTCAATGACCTCGTCAAAATATGCTTCTTCTCCTTTTATAAGTGCCTCGGTCTGTGATATGATTTTAATTTCTACAGGCACATCGCCATCTACAATATAGCAACCGTGCTGATATAGTGCTTCTTGACTGAAGCGATTGTCATCATATGTATTGATTCTATCTATTCTCATTTATTCTCCTTGAATAGTTTTCTTTGAAGTTTTGTATAAATGGCGATTTCTTCACGTTATTACTCCTTATAATCAAAAGACCCGACTTGGTACGCATTGTTAAGAGGCGTGTCGGGTATTGTTGCTTATATAATATAGTAATTACCTTGATTTGTCAATTTTTTCAAACTCACATCTTAATTTAAATACTACTTTAAATTTTTCATGTTATCTTACTTTAAAAAAACTTTTACAATTATAAATTTCTAATTTCACTTTCCAAATTTAATTAAAAAATTCCTTAATATTTTTCTATGTTCTTTTACAAGAAGCGCTGTACTATCAACTTGGCTTGAATGGTCAGTATGAATAAATTTCATATTTTTCAAAAACCTCATATTTTGGAATAATTCAATTAGTTTTATTCTCTTTTATACTAGCTACTTTACAAAGAATAAACCTTTTTTATATAAAAATGATGAATTCTTTCTAGGGTTTCAGTAAGAAATCACACACACTAAGAAACTGCTGTCATTTGCATAGCAGTAAATTCGTTGACATTTCTTCTTGCTGTAGTTCTTTCAAATAAAAAATTCTACGAAGATATCCTCTCTACGTCTTTTGGTTTGTCCATTGATTTAAATATTAAATTTAAAATGTTTATATTAGCGCCTCCTTAAATTTGGCATAAGAAAAGCACCTACTTTGTAGATGCTCTAATCTCACTATCATTCATTTAGCCATAATTCTTTAATTGGTAAGGCTACCTTTTCAAAAAAATCTTTTTTGCTTTTTCTGCAGGCAGGGTGGAATGTCTTAACTATAATCGTATCATTATAAATCAAATAGCTTAAATAGTCAGAAACATAGGTCCAAGAACTAGTATCTAAATTGAGAATATTTTCAATAAATATATCTTCTGTTCCTCCACAAATGATAATATCTGGGTCATATATTTCAAGTTGTTTTTTTATAAACTCCTTATCAGTTTTTGCAAATTTATCTATCTCAGAAATATGAGCTGTTCCACCTCCAGGTGTTTTCTTCAAGTTAATTACAGAAAATGATATCTAAGGTTTTTAAAGACTAGTTCAAGAGAACCACTAGCCATCTAGTTAAATTTTTTTAAATCCAACAAATCAATCCCTGCATTGAATATCATTTCTACAAATTTCCTACCATCTACTAATCTAATATTCGCTTCCCCATTATCTTTATATTCTTTTGACTTTTGTTCAACTTTCTCGGAAAAAATCCCTGTTGTTAGTAGCCATGCTATATTTACTTCATCTTCATCGTCTGGATTGCTGTTTATATTGTCTATATAGTCTTTTATTTGATTCAAGCCTTCTATTCCTGTTTTGACGACTTTATTCTTTTTCAGGAAGTAGTGCAGCGTTACAACCGCCTGAACAAACTGTGCTGTAATCGTTGCAAGGGCAGCACCTTCAATGGCGTATTCCCCCATAACTGTCATTAAAATCGGATCAAGAATGATATTCAGTAAAGCTCCAAGTCCCATTATCATCATGGCTTTTTTCATTAGACCTTCGCCACGCATAACCATGTTTTCGGACTGCGTAAAATTTACAAAGAGGGAACCGATAAAGATTACTCTTAGGTATCTGATACCATAAGCTTTGATCTCACCTGTTGCTCCGACCATATCTAAAAAATGTGGCGCAAGTAGTATTCCGCCAACCGTTATGATTGCCGAAAACAAAATCACCCAGAAAATAAGGTTGCCCATAATTTTATCTACGGTTTTCTGATCTCCTTTACCAATCGCTCGTGATAAAACAGATGCAGAACCTACACCAAGAAGTGTAGACACCCCGCTGTAAAAAAAAGTAAGTGGCATCGCAACGCCGCAGGCAGTCATTGCAGTTTGCCCTATGATTTTCCCGGCAAATATTCCGTCCATTAACGGATATAATCCAATCACTATCATTCCAATTACTGCTGGAATAGATAGCTGAAAGAGTAAATCTATAGGTCTTTTATTTAGTAACTATTCTTTCATATCTTGTTTCATTTACAGAATTCTCCTTTTTATATTTTTAAATACAGCTAGTTGTCAGATTAAAAAAGATGCTATTTTTTCAATATTATTTTCATTAATATCACCATGACATTTAATCTTCCCATTACTAATAAACAAGATTTCATCAGCTAATTCCGATATAAACTCCAAATCATGGCTTATTACTAACACTACATTATCCCTATTTGCATAGTCTCTTAAAAGTTTGCAGACATTCATCATATTTGTATAATCCATTCCACTTGTCGGTTCATCTGCAATAAATATTTTTCTGCTAGATGCTATTCCTGCCGCAATCGAAACTCTTTGCTTTTCTCCACCTGATAAAGACTGTGGATGCTCATCTTTTTTGTTTAATAAATTGAGATTAAATAATAGATTATCAGTTTTTTTAAATTCATTATTTAACTCAATCTCTTCATGAACACTTGATGTAAAAAGCTGTGAATTAACATTTTGAAAAACTAAATATGAGCTTCTCAATCTATCTTTGCTTGAAATTTTTGTGTTTTTCCAAAAGACCTCATCCTCTTTTGTTTTTAATAATCCAGCTAAACTTTTTACAAAAGTCGACTTTCCTGCACCATTTTTACCAACCAAAAAATAAATTCTACCTGAATATAATTTCAAATTCTCAATATTTATAATTTCTTTTTTCTTAACTACATATCGAAGCTTTTTTATTTCTAACATTTCATTCGAGATGTGTTTTTTTATATTCTGATGTTCTTTAATGTTTGAAAGACATCTTAAGTTAAGCGATTTTCTCTCTTCATCACTTAAATTGTAAAACTCTTTTCCTGTGTAGTTTCTAGAAATTCTACCGTCCTCAATAATGCTTACTGTATCAACTATGCCCTTAAGATAGTTCAAACGGTGTTCACTAATTAAAATTGTCTTATGTAATTCTTTTAACTTTTTTAATATCTCTTTTACTTTTATAATATTTGTCAAATCCAAATTACTTGTTGGTTCATCAAGTACAATAACATCAGAATCCATCATCATAGTACTTGCTAAAGACAAAATCTGCTTTTCACCACCTGAAAGTTCCAATACATTTCTATTCAAAAGATGCTTTATGTCCAGAACTTCTACAACCTTGTTTAATATCTTCTCCATATCTTCTATTCGATAGCCTAAATTCTCTAACGGGAATAATAATTCTGATGTTGAATTATCTGTAAAAAATTGAGTTTTGGGATTTTGGTAAACGGATGATACCGCGCTAATTAATTCTCTGACTGTCATATCCGATATATTCTTATTTTTTATAAAAACTTCCCCAGATTTTTCACCTTCAAATAAATTATCTATAATACCATTTACCATTCTAATTATGCTCGTTTTCCCAGAACCACTCTTTCCAGCTAAAAGATGTACTTCTCCCTTATTTATCACCAAATTAATCGGACCAATTTTATTCTTATTTGGATAAGTAAAAACAGATTTTTTAAATTCAATCATTCTTTTATCTCCTTATCAATAAAAATATAAAAAATATCAAATAAATGAAAATAAGCACATCGCTCTTAGTAAGCTGTGTTGAAAAATATCTTTCCTTTTTGCCATCCAAGCTAATCCCCTTGCTGAATGCTGCTTGCGATAATTCTTCCCCTATGTTTGAAGTTGAAAAAAGAAGTGGTACGAAAAGATATTCAAGCGTTAACTGTGGTGTTTTCAGAGATTTTAATCCAATTTCTATTCCTCTAATTTTCATTGCATTTTTTATATTACTGTACTCATCATTTAACGCTGGCATATACCTAAACATAACTATCAAAGGAATAATTATAGTTTTTGGAATTTTGAGTTTTTCCAAGCTAGCCATCACAGAGCTTATATTGGTAGATAAAATAACATAATATCCAATGCTAAATGGAATCAATAACCTTCTAACAATGAGTGCCCAAGTATGAAACACTTGAGCAACTCCTAACATATTCCTTGTAAAATAATATATTCCTGTTAACACGATAAATCCGAATATTGCTTTTACACAATACTTCCATTTACGAATGCTGAAAAAGAGCAAAAGAATCATTACCATGTTTAATATTTCAAGTTTTGTTGTAAAAAAAATTGTTAGCGTACTTGTGTAAAAAAGTAAAAGTCCAAATTTTGTACCTGTACTCAATTTAAATTTTTTCATTAGTCAATTCCAAATTTTTTAAAATGCTTACTTAATACCTTTGCTCCTATTTGGCCTCCAATTATTGCTCCAATGATTACACTTGCGTAAAGAATAAATAATGACCACAAAGGTAAGCTAGTAATAGCATTCGCATAGGTTTCACCCATCACCCCTACTGTCATTTTATAATATATATCTTTAGCTAAAAAAATCAGCAAAAAAGTATTCATTGACGCCAAGGAAATACATATATGAGATAACTTCATTCCTTTAATCGACTTAAACCCAACTTTCCAACGCACTAGTTCGGCTAACAAAGAACAAATTAAATAATTTATGATAGTTATAGGTGGCATCCCCATGATTAATAGAATAATGCTAGGTAACATTGTAAAAATAAAAGTTAACCATTTCTTAGGGCATTTTGCCATAAAAAACATGGTAACAATCCCACCCACTATTGCATAGCAAAACGGATATGCTAGATATGTGACTACAAGTGCTCCCAATGGCATTCCTACTATCCAGCTTAGTATAAAATACAAACTGGAAAAAACACCTGTCATAATCAAGTCTTTTAATGTAATTTTATTTGATTCCATAATATCCCCCTTAATTTATTAACTTCCAACTTTCAGATATATTTTTCGCTTCAATTAAGTCTTTATAAAGACCTCCATATTCCATAAGCGTTTTATGATCTCCTCTTTCCTCTATATTTCCTTTATTTAACACTAAGATTTGATCAGCATTTCTAATGGTTTTAAGTCTATGGGCTATCATAATAACAGTCTTATTTTTTGTTAATGATTCTATTGCTTCTTTAAGTTTATCTTCATTTTCTGGGTCTATATTTGCTGTTGCTTCATCAAAGATAATTATATCTGCATCTTTTAGCATGGCTCTTGCTATGGAGATTCTTTGTTTTTCTCCGCCTGATAGACTTGCTCCACCTTCTCCGATGATAGTGTTATATCCTTCTGGTAAAGCTTCTATAAATTCATGACATCTTGCTTTTTTTGCAGCCTCAACCACCTCATCGTGACTTGCATCTTGTTTTCCAAATTTTATATTGTTTTCAATTGTATCTTCAAATAGATATACATCTTGAAATACCATGGAAATAGAATTCATAAGATTTTCTATCTTATAATCCTTAATATTTTTTCCACCTATTAAAATTTCACCAGATTTTACATCCCAAAATCTTGCAATAAGATTACAAAATGTTGTCTTACCAGATCCAGATGGTCCAACAATAGCAGTCATAGTATTTTCTTTTATCTCTGCTGATACATTTTTTAAAATTGGTCTATCATCATAGGAAAATGATACATTTTTAAAGACTATGTTGTGATTTTTTATTGGCTCTGTAATACTTCCTTCTTTCATATCTTCCATATCATTTACATAAGAATAAGAATCTATTGCATTCTCAACCATTCTTAGCATTGCAATAGCAGATCCAGATGTAATAAGTCCGTCAAATATTACAAAACTTGCTATAAGTATCATAATAGTATTGACCATTTGACCATTTTCAACAAAATATAATTTTATTGAAATAAACAACATCAAACAAATTGTTATAGCTATTATGATTTTAGCTAATAAACTATATGGCATTATAGTTTTTTCTAAATCAAAAGAATATTCACTAGCACTATCAAAGCTCTTGTCAAGTTTTTTATTATTACTTCCTCGTAGATTATATGATTTTATAATTTGCATTCCTTGCAATGTTGAAAAGACTTCTTTGGTAAGTGATACCTGAATCTCATGAATCTTATCTGCATTTTTACTTGACCTTTTTTGCATACGAGCAATGATCATTAAAAATACAATAGAACCAACTATTGCTACAATACCTACCTTATAAGAAAACAAAAATAAGGATAAGATAAAAACAATAGCATTAAGCATGCCACCGAAAACCATAATACACAAAGTTGGAACCCAAGTCTCTACATTATCTAAGTTAGTAGTCGCAATAGTTGTTAAATTTCCTAAACTTAAACTTGAGAAAAATCCCATGGGAACTTTTTTTATTTTTTCACCTAATTCAATTCTCTTGTGTCCAGCCATAAAATATCCAGCATGTGTTTGTTTGAGCATAGAGGATTTTTTTGAAATAATTACTCCAGCTATACTAATTAATAAAAATAAACTCGATATTCCTATTGTTTTGAAACTTATATCCTTGTTTACTATCCCAAAAATCGCATAATAAATGGCTGCAAATTGTAGAGCATTAAAAATAGAACCGAAAAAATTAGCAAAGATTGATTTTTTTATATACACTTGTTCTTCAATAGAAAAATTCCATATTTTTTTAAAAACACTAAGCATTTTCTTCTCCTTTCAAGGCAGTTTCCCAAAGATCGTGATAATCTTTTGATTCCTTCAAAAGCTCTTCATGACTTCCTTTACATGCAAGTTCTCCATTTTTAATTACAAATATATTATCTACATCTGTTATTGTCTTTAAACGATGGGCAATTATAATTAGAGTTTTCCCTTTGACCAGTTCTGATATTGCATCTTGAATCAAGGCTTCATTTTCAGGATCGATATAAGAGGTAGCCTCGTCTAAAATAACTATTGGAGCATTCTTTATCATAGCTCTTGCAATTGATATTCTTTGCCTTTCTCCTCCAGATAAATGTTTGCCAGCTTCTCCTACCCTTGTATCATATCCATCTGACAAGTTCATTATAAAATCATGGCAGGCTGCTTTCTTACATACTTCAATTATTTCCTCATCACTGGCATTTTTATTTCCTATTCTGATGTTATCTTTAATTGACATATCAAAAAGAAAATTATCTTGTGCTACATAGGAAATAACAGTAGATAACTTTTCAAGGGACATATCTTTAATATTTACATTTCCTATACTTATAGAACCACTATCTACGTCCCAAAATCCTGAAATTAGTTTTGCAATAGTCGACTTTCCCGAACCCGATTCGCCTACTAAAGCATTCACACTTCCTTCTTCTATATTTATATTTATATTGTTTAGGACTTGCTTATCTTTTTCATAAGAAAAATCTACGTTTTTTATCTCTATATTATAATTTTTTATATCCAAATTTTCATTTTTATGATATAATTCTCTCGCAGAAAGTATATTTTTAATCTCTTCGAAAATAGTTGATATTCTTCCAATATCATCTTCAAAAGTCATTACTCTCATAATATTTTGGATAGTACCAAAAGAAAGGATTATCAATGTTAAAAATACACCACCATCTAGTGAACCATTCATACAGAAATATAAACCAAATGGTATAATTGTCAAAATACCAACTGGAGCAATAGACATACTTATCGCATAGTCTCTTGTATTTTCTCCCATCCAATCATAATAGTAATTTGCCTTTTTATACACATTGTCCCTGTATTTTCTATAAGATTTTTCGCCTTGATTAAATGTTTTAATAACCTCTATTCCATTTATATATTCAACCACGGAATTATTCATATCTTGACCAATTTTAACTGCTTGTGGAAACTTTACCTTCATTCTTTTCATCGGCCCTGCCATAAAAAATCCACCAATAACTAATGGAATTAAAGATATTAAACTTAGTCTATAATCTAAAATTAACATGTAAACAAATAATATTATAGGTCCGACTAAATTAGCTGTCATCTCAGGTATCATATGAGCCAATGTTGTTTCAGTATTATCGACTTGATTTACAATTATGTCTTTTAACTTACCAGTAGATTCATTCAATATATCTCCTAATGGCATATTAAATAATTTTTCCATAAGGCTTTTTCTTATATCTCGTATTATTTTATAGGCTGTTTTATGAGAAATCATTGTTGACAAAAACATAAACACTTCTTTGATTATAAGACATAAAAGTATAAAGAAAATTTTATTTATATAGTAATAAAAATCTTGGCTACCATCAATTAATGATATAATCATCTTACTTAGAATAATATATACAAAAAGATTTGAAATTACTCCAAGTATTGCAAACAAGACAGAAATAAAATATGGTGCTTTATTTCTCTTAATGTATTTTTTTAATAGATCCATAAATTTAACTCCTTTCATCATCTTTTTTCATTACATTTATAAAATAAGTCTCTATCATTTCAGTTAGATATATCTTATTTTTTGTAAAATTCTCACGTGCATTCAAAATTTCGCAAGCCATCAATCCAGAATTCATAATATTAATCATAAATTCAAATGTTTCATCAGAAGGTAACACGTTAAACAAAGTAGAAAACAATTCTTTAAATACTTGTATGGACTCTTTTTTTATTTTCACATATAATTCTTTCAGATCATCATTTTCTTTTAACTCACATAAAAACATAACATAAAGCTTTACATAATCATTATCTGCAAGTATCTTGTCTATAATCATTCTTGAAAACAACTGTGGACTTAATATTAATCCTTCATCATAAATTGATTTTTGAATAATATCTTTTCTATTTATATTACCTTCCATCATAATGTCGTATAAGATTTCATGCGTAGAACCATAATGATGATACAAGCCACCTCTAGAAAGCCCAGTAGCTTCCATAATGTCATTCATAACTGTATTTCTAAATCCCTTATCCAAAAAGACTTTAATAGCTGCTTGTCTAATCTGCTTTTTTCTTTCATCAGCTTCCATTTTCATTTCATAAATAACCTCCAAACCGACACTCTTGTCGGTATTATTGTATCAACTCTGATAATCATTGTCAATAGCTTCGCTTATACTTCTTTATTAATTTTTTTAAATGCGGTATAATTAATAAAACCTAATAAACGCTTAACGCTTATAACTTTAATAGCAAGCACAGTAAGTGTACGGACACTTACGAAAAAATTAATGGAGCAGCCCTTTACGGAATGCTCCATTTTTTTTATTTTTACCTTGTTAGGGAGAACCCTAAGACCCCGAAATATATTTTATAAAGGAGAATAAAATGGCAAATAGATTTAGAAATGAAAGAATAGAAATAAAACTAACTGAAGAAGAAAAAGAAGTCTTTGAAAAGAAAATGAAACTTGCTAATTGCAAAACAATGTCCCATTTTCTTAGAAAATGTGTATTAGAAAAAGAGATTTATGTTGTAGATTTAGAGCCATTTAGAAACCTACAATGGCTACTTTCGAATGCAACAAATAACATAAACCAGATTGCAAAAGCAACTAATACAACTGGTGTTATTTACAAAAATGAAATTGAATCAATTAATAAGCAAATAGAAAATTTATCAAGAGAAATATGGCAGATTTATTCCCTACTTCTTAATAAATCAAAAGAAAGTTCTGGTGATTAGTATGGCAATTACAAAAATACCTCATATCAGTAGGGATGATACACAAACTCTTTACACTATCAATTTGACAATACTTCCATAAAAGAAGATACAAGACCTTTTAGTCTTATGTATCTTCTCTTAAATTTATTATGCTATAATTCACTCGCTGATTTTATAATAATCTCTTCTGATATCACTTTAAGTAATGGTATTTCCTTTAATAAGGCTTTAGAATCTTTAAAAGGTTTATAAATTCCTCTTTCATTCGATCTAACTTCATTAGACTTGCTGTGAACAAGTGAATTTCTAGTTTTATATATTCTATTAGCCAACTTCTTAAATATATGTTTTTTGTCTCCTATTAAATCTATTGCATCTCCATTTGAAAAATTAACCTTATTGTTTTTATAGTATTCTATAATATCTTTATCAATTTCATTCAATTTTTCTATTATCTTTTCAATATCTATATACTTTCTTAATGTTAATTCCAGTGCTTCCAATTCACTTCCTACTGTACTTTCAGTTCTCTTTTTATTAATTAAATCTACAAGTTTCATTATATCTTTTTTTCTTTTTGTAGAAAATCCCGGATCTAACAATATTTCCTTAACATTATTAACAACACCTTCTTTATATATTTCTTCATAAAAATATTCCATAATATGATAAAATCCTATGAATTGTACAAACGGATCTTCTGAAGAGACCGCCATATGGTACTGTTCTGTTAAATCTTGTTTATATAATAATCTTGGTGCATCTAACTCTTCACTTTTGTAAGAGCTATTTTTATTCCTATACCTAATATTTAATAATTCATCTAAGCTATTCATAATCCTGAAGGAATATCCATAGTTATAGCAAAAGTTAAATAAAAACGAATTAATATAATCATTAAGTTTATTTTTATCAATATCTTTATTATATGAAACAATTAATGAATAAGGATTTCTAAAGCAAACTCTTAATAAATTAAAAAAATTTTCACCTTCATCTTCTCGCAATCTAGGAGGAAAAATCATAAAAGTTCTTATTAAACTTTCCAAGTCTATTTCTTTAATAATATTCCATACCATTACATCTGATATTTCTTGAAATTTATATTCTATATTATTCATGGAATCTTTAATATTATTAGATATTATTCGTTCCTCAAATTTATATGGCAAAAGTCTTCGAATCATTTTATTTGTTTGATAAATAATAACTTCATAACTATTATTATTTGATACTGTAAATTGTGACAAATCCGATTTCATTGCATCATTACTAATATTATTATAGTCAGATTTACTAAATTCAAAACTTTTTTCACCCACAATATAACTAATACTATCTTCGCTATAATCTATATTAAATTCTTTATCAAATCTTCTCAATATAAATTTTACTTTATCAATAAATTCATCCCATTCCATATTTAATCTTCTCCTTTAAAATTTGTATATTTTTATAATGTTGAATTTTTATTGCTTCTTCGTCCTTGATATTAGAATCATCTTACTTTATATAAGTTGAAACCACCTCTTTTATCTAGTTTTTTAGTCACTTATAAAATTTTTTCTTTGCGGACTTTCCTTGTGCAATATATGATAGCTCCATTTTCAAACTCTTTGGTTTTTTCTGCTAATTTAATGCATCTACTGCAAACGTTATAATGTTAATTCTTTTATGTGTCTCAATAAGATTTTGTTCATCTCCTTCAATACAACCTTTGAAAATTAAATCTTCGATAATACCTCCATGTATTTTCTAATTTCATCTTCTATTTTAAATAGTCTACTGTATTTTATGAGTCGTCTTAGATTTTTATTTGGTGATTTAAAGTATCTTTGTATTGCTTCTGTAAAAATCTGCTTATCTATTCTTTCTCTGTCAATTATAATATCGCAGATGGTTCTTTCAATATCATAAACTGATATAAGATTGCCTTGTGGTGATTTTATTTCTGTCTTTCCAAGTTCGTATAAATCTTTTTTTACATAGTGAACTTGTAGGTCCTCATATCTTTTTTTTATATGGCTTGCATTGTAGCCTTGGGGTACAGATATATGAAATACATTTGGGGTCCTGTCGGATAGGTCATGGAGGTATAGGGCGGTTTGATGGGAAAATATAATTCGGTTACTATTTGATGATATTAAAACAAAATCGTCTATTACTTTTCCTTTTAATTGATATAGTCCCGGTCTTAATCTTTCTAATTGTCCATTTTTTGTTAATTCTGATAGATTATGCCTAGTATATCCAAGTTCTTCTGCTTCTTTGTTGGTGATTACTAAATTTTCTTGTATATATTCTTTAAGTGTATTCATAGTCCGCCTCCTCTCGTCTTCGCTTTTATTATATGTTATAAAAGCGAATATGTAAAGTTGGCTATTAGAGTTTTGTATTTTGAAAAGGATGTAACGAATCCTTACTCCCTTTAATAAAAAAAGAGCAGCTTTTTAAGCTACTCTTGTAGAAAGTACAAAATGAGTTAATTATATTTTTTGTGTTTCCTCATACTAGTTGCAAAACAACTCTCACGTCCATATAGTTTTTTTGAGTCTTTTTTACATATCCTTCTTCAGATTTTTCAAATACAAAATGCTTATTAAACTGCTTTAAATGAAGGATTTCTATATTTACATCTTTTGTATCAACGCTACAGCTTCAGCAGTCGATTTCTGCCAATCAAAGCTTCCTATTCGGTAGCTTCTCCTGGGAAATCTTTGCATGAGACCTGCCTCTACTTTTCAGTGTAGCTTCGCTTCTTGACAAGTATGGCTAGGGCTTCAACGTGCCTTGAGTGGGCAAAAAAGATGTCGCACCCCACTGGTATCCCCTTGGCGGAAGCCCATATTTCTGAAACAGTCGCCTGGATAGGCTATTTTTCATTGATTTGGTGCCTGCTTTTGCGTTACAATCCAAGTAATTGTAAGCAATAAAGCCTTCAAAAGCATGTTGTCCTCTTGAAGGCTTTATTCGGTACAACTTTAAAATTGGTTTACTTATCTTTATCTTCCTCTCTAAGATACTTAACTAGCCCCGGATAATTGCTTATCCTTACAGTTCGGATCAATTAGAATTAGCCGAAAACGGCGGCGAAGAAACGAACCACCGAGAAGCACCGCCGCATTGCCGAGCTTGATACCCTCATTGAACGACTGTATGCGGACCGGAAAAGGCGCGGTTGACCGCCTTGCCCTCAAAGGCTTAGGGGCATATCAACTATATATTGGGGCCGAGTGCCGTTACTTTAACACCGCCGCTAGCCATGAGCTTATGCTTCCTTTAGGACACTGTCCCAACAGACACTTTTTAAAGTATGCTGCACTAATCCTTATTTTTCACAGCATAGCGCAATGACAGACAGCCATGTTCTGCATTCTCTGTTCCCTGCAATTCCAAATTAACTTTTTCAGATAACAGAAGGTTATCAAATAGTTGTTTTTCTTTATTACCTACAAAACATGGTGATATCACAAGACTGATTTCATCAATAAGTCCGTTTTCTAATAATTTGTTGGTTAATCCACCGCCACTGTCTGTCCGCATGTATTTACACCCATATTGCTCATGCAGGATCTGAAAGGCTTTTTCATAGTCCACATGATCATTTCCTGACACAATATATGGGTAATGCCTTTCCTCCAAATAATTCAAATATTCCTTCGGAGTGGCAGTTGATACCAGAATGACAATTTCCTTCAGATATCCAAGATTTCTTAAGCAATGAAGACTTCTCAAGATACCTCTGCTGTCAGGTATGACTCCTATTGGTCTGGGGTCCTCCGGGCTTGTTATGATTTTCTCAAAATCAGCCTCTGTTTCAGCAGGATATTTTTCAAATGCAGTAAAAACAGTATTGGACCCAAACAGCACCGCATCCGAATGAATTCCCCCGGCAACCTGGTAGTAAACTTCCGGATTATCAAAGCCTTTAATGCGGCCATCAAGGCTAATTTGTGTGTGCATAATTATCTTTGGTTTCATATTTTTCAATCCTCCTTTTTGATAGTAGAATATCATAATACACTGACAGCTGTATGTCAGCAGGGGATATGAAACCTTACAAAAAATACATAACAGACCAATCGCTTTCTCTAAATCAAGTTTAGGCAGTGATTCGTAATTTGTGCCAGGTGTTTACGGGTTATGCATTTTAATTCATCAGGTTGGACTATTTCAATGCCTGATCCATATTCAATCAGCTGCTTGCTCAATATCTCAAAGGAATCTGTCTGGAATTCGATTTCCATTTTACTTCCCAAATCGGTTTCTTCAAGGAAGCCGAGAGAATACCTGTTCTTGATAGAATTGTATGTCTCCCCTTTTTCAGCTCTAAGAATTACATTATATAGTTTTTTATATGAAAGCATTTGTTTTAATATTTGTTCCAAAGAGCCATCATGGCTTTGACAGAGCTCTTCTTCTATGCAAATGCTTTTAATCCGATCCACACGAAAATTCCTATATTCATTTCTTAGCCTGCAAAACCGATTAAGTACCAGTTCTGTTCATAAAACCCCAGTGATATAGGCTCTATCATTCTGCTTTCCGGTTCTTGCCCTCCTGATGCAGGATATTGAATTGATATTACCCTTTTATTGCAGATTGCAGTCTGAATTGCTGCAATAACGTTATCCGCCAATGTATTTTTCTGTCCAGATGTGCTGTACACGTTAATACTGTTCTCCAACTCCTGTGCATAGTTTTTTTCACCATGCTTCAAAATAGATTTGATTTTATACATAGCTGAATCAAAATCCTTTATAAATGATTCATCTCCATGGCAATTTAAAAATTTCCCTGCTGTAATCAATGCACCCACTTCCGCCGCTGTAAACATTACCGGCGGAAGTAGGAAGCCCTCTACAAGAAAATATCCTTTTCCGGCCTCAGATCCAATTGGTATTCCGGCTTCTTCAAGTGTCCGGATATCTCTGTAAACTGTCCTTAAGCTTATATTAAATCGCTGTGCAATTTCTTTGGCAGGAATTATTTTTTTTGATTGCAGCTGAATAAGAATAGAGGTTACTCTGTTAATCCTGTTCAAATTTTATTCCTCCTCTGTGACTTCCATAAAAAGTATATCCTATGCGTTCTTAAGCTAGCTGCTGTTAGTGCTTCTCATTGCACCCTGGTTATAAAAGCCATACTCACAAACCTCTTCACCAAAACTCTTTACATCTCTAATATAGAACTCTATCTAGCGAACTTTTAGAAAAGATATAAAACATCAGAGTATGGACAGTTGCGGATGTACTTCAGAAAAGATTAGATGTCTAAAAAGCTTGTAGTTAAAGCTTTTTAGACATCTAAATCTAGGTACTAAAACAATTCATCCAGTAAAATATAATATTTTATTTTCTCCCAATCAGGCTTGATCCCCAGTAAGTCAAAAAATAGCTCGACATACTGTTCTTCCCCGATATCCTCCCTGATCGATCGGACGCAGAAGGCAATGTCATACCACTTGTCCGCCCTGCCGCTTCTCCCAAGATCAATAAAGCCACTTACTTTGCCATCTTTCACAAAGATGTTGCTGTCTCCCAGGTCGCCGTGGGAAAAGACAAGTTCCTCTTCGGGCTTTTCCGTCTTTAAAAAATCATACAGCTCGCGCGGATCTTTAAATGGAGTGTCTTCTTCCCAGTTTTCGCAATCCACATCGGCCAGATCGTTATTCAGTAAGTAATCCAATTCGGCTAAGCGGCTGTCTAAGCTATTCGTATAGGGACAATCCGATATGTCGATGGAGTGAAAGAGCCTGATGCACTCCGCATACAGCTCGATAATCTTTTCAGGGCTTTGTTCATCTTCATACTCTTCCGAGCAAAGGACGCCATCGGCCTCACTCATGAGCAGATTGCTCCAGCCATCATGCCGTTCAAAGTGCAGGACCTTTGGAACAGGCAGCTTTCCTTCCAGCCATAGCATCATGTCCTTTTCTCGTTCCACATCATAGGTGGTCCCTTTATACCGGCTGTCCGTCATTTTTAAATATAGGTTTTCATTTTCTCCCACCAGCTTATATACCTTAGCAGGAGACATTCCTTCCGTATCTTTTACGCAGCGGTATTTTTCGATCAGTTTTTTCAATTCCGGTGATATTCTCATTTTAGCCATTTATTATTTCCTTCCTCTTTTCTACAGTATTTAAAGATACCCCAAGAAGCTAATTATAACAAGACGAACTCCAATTCACTGTTCCTTGCATTCTAAAACCTTAAATACCAGAAAACAGCTTTTTCAAAGTTGTTTTCAAAGTTGGCGTATAACATAGTATCGACGGAGCCGATTTTGAAACCACAATTATGATAGAATTTACAAGCTATAAGGTTATTGTCCTGGGTTTCAAGCATTAGTCCATGCAAGTTTTTATGCTTTGCCCATTCTATAGATATATTGATAAGCGCGCTGCCTATGCCTTGCCCCCTGAAATCCTTACATACGGCGATATCTTCTATATAAGCGTACCGGTTCCAATTTTTTCGCAGTTTAACTTTTCCGACGCATTTATCGTCTTGGTAGTAAAGATATATTATCTTATCAGTATTGTCAATATATTCAAGGCAATCTGCCTCCTCATCCTCTTCATCCTCTTCGTCTTGGTAGCTTTTTAAATATGGCGCTTCATAGAGTAATTCTGTAAAGGTCCAATTCTCGTTTTCATACCTCGGTATAATCTTACCTATCACCTCAAATGGTTCGCTGGGTTTATCGATATCTTTCAGGTGCCCTGCTTTCATTTCTGTAATCACTGTTCCCGCCTCTCTTCTATATCAGCGGCATATGTGCTATCCAGGCAGCCGGTTTTACCAGTGTATTTTTTATACATGTCCCTGGTATATTTTGTTATATTCCTATCATACTCCGGATAGGCATAATGAAGCCTTTCCGCCACCTCACCGGATACCGCCCTGAACAATTGATGGCATAGAAATAATGCTTCCCATATGTTTTCATAGGAATCCATCCGGTAGGTGGACAAAAGTTTCTCCCACAAATCCTCGGATATATACCTTTCAATAAACTTATAGTTCTTGCCTACACTTAATTTAAAGCCTGTTTCGATGCCGACCTTCCATGATATCATTCTCAGCAGCTCATGGCGAACAATCTGATTAAAATGATCAATAGCAAATAAAATTTCCTTACGGCACAATCCTTTAATAACATAAGGTGTTACATTCCAAAATTCATTGCAGCAATCATCATACTCCCTTGCGCTTGGCTTTCTTACATGATAATCTATATCAGTCGGAACTATGTCCCTTTTAATTCTACAATCTTTATCAATTAGAACCTTTATTAATTTATCGCCCTTTAGGTAATTATCTAACTCTTCCAAGGGCAATAAGGTAAGATCAATTTTATTGTAATCATCAAATAGCATAAGATAGGAAAATCCCTTTTCTTCAGGTGGGAATAATTCCATATCCTCCGGCTTTTGCATCATTATTATATTCCCAAATTGATTAAGCCAGTCATCATTAGATATAAACGGTTCTATATCACTTACAAAATATGTAATATCATAATCCTGAAATTCATCTTTAGGTATATTAATATTTGCGCGTGACCCCTCAAGGGTCACAATTCGAATACGTTCATCCTGTTCTGCTAAAGAAAGTACTAAATCCATCATTTCTTTTTCTGATCTCATTTACATACTCCTCGTTTATTTTTTCTATATTATTACATCTTCTTTTTTGCCGATACAATCAGCATCATTGGGCGTCGCATTTCATCCGCCATCCCCGGAATATCCATCATGTTCTCTGGCGGCTGTGGCTCCACAATCTGATTTATTATAAAACTATTTGAAAGCAGTGTATTTAGATATGTGGTCAGTGTTCTATGATATTTTGTAACCTTTTCTTCCAAAAACATAGCTGTCCGTTTGCCCTCATAATAATAATTGTCCACCGGGAAATGCAGTATTTCTCCTTTTTCGTTATAATACCAGTCTTGTGTTCCATGAGCAGTAAAAACAGGATGTTCAACTGTAAAAACTAAATTGCCACCAGCCTTCAGCATCCTATATATCTTTTTTATTAAATTCTCATAGTCTGCTACATAATGAAACGCAAGCGAACTTAGTATTACATCAAAGCTCTCCTCTGGGAAATCCACATCTTCTATAGCACAACATCTATATTCAATCTGTGAGAAATGCGTTTTCTCTTTTGCTACTTTGAGCATTTTATGAGAAATATCAACACCTACAACAGAAGACGCTCCGTGTTCCATCGCATAAATACAATGCCATCCATAGCCGCATCCTAAATCAAGCACAAGCTTATCTTTAAAATCCGGCAGCAGCTTTCTCAATGTTTCCCATTCTCCTGCACCGGCTAGTCCCTGCTGTGATCGACTCATTTGACTGTATTTTTGAAAAAATATATTATCATCATATTTGTTTTCTTTCATCTGAATTCCCCTCGTTTAAAAAGTTATTCATCTCCGTTGCAATTTTTTTCACTTCTTTATAAAGCTTCTCGGTCAGATCGTAGCATTCAAAAAGTGAAAGACCGAGTACTTCAAAAATATGATTAACCCTTTCAGCATATTTTTCAGGTTTATATTCAAAGGTTTCAATCAGTTTTATAGCTTTCTTTTCGTTAATGCAATAAGCATTATTACATGCAAATAGTACTTGATTTAAGCATGAAATAATACGAAAAACATGGCCTGCAATATAATATTTATCCTCTGCTCCCGCATTTGCTTTTACAAACATTAAAGAGAACTCTGCTTCAAATATAAAAAAGTTTATCAAGTTCTTCTTTAGAGCACCAGGGTAAATTTCTGCCTGATTTTTTAATTCGCATAAGCTTTCATTCTTAGTATATAGTATCTTGCTGATCGCCAATTCTCCACGATACATAGCACTTATATATCCATGGGGATGCCCCGTCTGATAATTAGTAGTAACAATTCCTTGCTCCGTATCTTTGATTATTTGTTCCACCCGTTTTATATCACGTAAAATCAAGTCAACATGATACCCATTTATAACTAACCATCCGCCGCCATTAATCCAATCACCCCACGCTCCGGGAGGTACAACAAGGTTATTTCTATTCTCATCATCCAACTCTGTAGCAATTTGATTAATCGCTGTAATGTCAAATGATTCTGATTTGTAATAGATTCCGATATCTATATCAGAATCCTCTGTATGTGTGCCTCTTGCACGAGAACCCCCTAATACAATGCCTTCTATATAAGGCAAAGAGGATAATTTGTCTGTCACTGATTGAATAATATTATCTATCATACTGAATCTCTCCTTTCAATATCAAAAGCTATATCTCATGTTGAGAAACACTTTTTTTGCCATATGTTCCTTATGCTTTACGTATATTTATATGGAAAGGAAAGGGGGCCTTCGGAATTCATCTTGAAGGCCTTATTTTCCCTGATTAGTGATCTAAACTACTTAGTGCTTAGATAAAATCCATAATCTTTTTCACTGCCCTACTTACCATCTGTCAAATAAGAAAAGTAAAATAATTATCAGACCATGAATATACAACAAAACAATCATAATATTTCTTTTATAACGTAATGATACAGATTAATGTATTAATTTAAAAGAGCAGCCGTTAAATTGAAGTCAATATCTGTTCTATCCACTCCCTAATTGATTATTGCTACTGTTTACTCAATCTGGTTGTTTTTCTGACACTCTCGATCTGTTCTCACAAACAAAGAAACACACATTTCTCCGAGTTGATAAAATAGATGTTTCTTCTTAAAACATTGCTATATCATTATTTTCTTGACATCAAACATACCGTCTCAGCAGGCGATTTCTGCCAATCGAAGCTCCCTATTCGGTCGCTTCTCTTGGGAAATCTTTGCATGAGACCTGCCTCTACTTTTCAGCGTCGCTTCGCTCCTTGACAAGTAGGGCTAGGGCTTCAACATGGTTCGCATTGTTAAGAGGCGTGTCGGGTGCTGTTAGTTATATTGTATATTTACTTTTTATCCTTGTCAATTTCAACCTCAAGTCCAGATTTAAACACTACTTTTAAATTTTCTTCATAAATTACTATCTTATCTATAAGTTTCCTCACCAATTCTTCATCATAACTTTCTATTTCTAATTCTTGATTGTCTAAAAACTCTTCTAATTCCTTTAGCCTGCTTTGTTCATTCTTCTCTTCCGCCATTTCAAGGAGTATCTTTTCTTTTTCATTTCTTAACTCTTCCACCCTTTCTACAAGGTCTGTGTAATCTTTCTTGGCATTAGCTACTTTTAAAAGCTCTTCTTGCACTTTCAACATTTCTTTATCTATTTCTTCTATCTGGCTAGTTCCATCACCTGTGATGACTTTTTCTATATTCTCTTTTATTATTTCTTTTAATTCACTGCTTTCAGATATAAGTTGATTAATGGCTTCTACAACTGCCTCTTGTAGGTCGTCTTCTTTAATAGTTCTCGCATGGCAGGCATCTGGTCCATGGGTTACTCTTGTGCAGCACCTCCAAACGGTGTACTTTTTCCCTCTGTTATTCCATGCTATTCTCCTGTAAATATCGCCGCATTTTGAGCAGTAGACAATACTTGAAAGGGCATATTTGCTGGAATAAATTCTTCTTTTTCCTTTGCCACTTACCATATTAGCTCGTCTATCCATTTCTTCTTGGACTCGCATGAAGATTTCTTTTGGTATGATGGCTTCATGGCTATTTTCTACATAATATTGAGGTGCAATTCCATCATTTTTTACTCTCTTCTTATTCAGGAAATCCACTGTATAAGTCTTTTGTAAGAGGGCATCCCCCATGTATTTCTCATTAGTTAATATTTGATTGAGGTTCGATACATGCCACTTCTTATTTCCTGCTCCATTTACTATCTTGTCTTTCTCTAGTCCTTCCTTTATATCTCGTAGGCTTGCTCCTTCTAAATATTCTCTGTAGATCCTTTTTATAATTTTTGCTTCTTCAGGAACAATGACAAGTTTTCCTTCTTCGTCTTTTGTATAGCCTAAAAACCTATTATGGTTTACTTGGACTTGACCTTGTTGAAACCTATATTGAACGCCTAACTTTACATTTTGAGATAAGGACTGACTTTCCTGTTGAGCAAGAGATGCCATAATGGTAAGGAGGACTTCTCCCTTGGCGTCCATGGTGTTGATGTTTTCTTTTTCAAAATAGACTGGGATGTTGTTTTCTTTTAGTTTACGAATATACTTTAAACAGTCTAGTGTGTTTCTGGCAAATCTCGATATGGACTTTGTAATGATGTAGTCGATATTTCCTTCCATGGCTTCTTCAATCATTTTATTAAAGCCAGCTCTTTTCTTGGTATATGTTCCACTGATTCCTTCATCAGAAAAAACTCCCGCAAATTCCCAATCTGGATTTTTCTTTATATAATTTGTGTAGTGGTCTACTTGAGTGTCATAAGAAGTTGCTTGTTCATCGCTATCTGTTGATACCCTCGCATAAGCTGCCACTCTCAGTTTCTTCTTTTCTGATTCCTTGATGGAATTTCCTTTTTTCTTCTTCGCTGGTATTACTATGACCTTGCTATTCATCATCTATCACCTTGATTAACCTATACTTATAACTCGCTCGTTCAAAGGGATCTAGTGGTAGAACTTCTTCACTTTTGTATCTAAACTTGCATGGAACTCTAATGATCTCTTCTTCCTTTTCCCAAACTCGTCCCATGGCCACTGCCCTTTCTTTTAACATTTGACCTGCTTTTTCAAAGCTTTCTCTATCTATTATCTTGGGATAGATTTCATTTCCTAAATACTTTTTATTGGTAAGGATTCTTTTTACACTGGAGCTGTTTTTCTTCACGCCTGCAAGGTCTGCTGACTTTATAAGGGCATTGCCAGCAAGGTAGTTTTTAAAGATTTTTCTTATATTCTCCGCTTCTTTTTCTTGAATTTCTAATCTTCCGTCTCTTATGGTATAGCCATAACATAACCTAGACATTATTTTTCACTTCCTCTCTAAGTACAAGTCCACACTTTAAATGAAAATCAAGGGTCTCTCTATTAACAACTTGAATGTGGTCAATGATTTCTTCAAACAAGTCATCTTCAAAGTGATCTATCATTTCACTTTTTCCTAAGATTCCTATTAATTTTTCAAGTTCTCTTATTTCTTCATCATTTCCAAGGATGGCTTTTTTAATTCTTTCCTTTTCCCTGAGTAGATAACTTTCTTCACTAGAAATTTCACTGCTTTCTTTTGCGTAAACACTTGCATCTAAAACTCCCGAAGTTATTAGTTTGCTTAGAACCTCTTTTCTTTCCTTTAGTTTTTCTAGTCTTTCTTCAATTCCATTTATCTTCTCGACTTCTTCCTTGCTGTCCACTCTCTTTAAGGATTCTAAGAGTGGTGTAAGGATACTATCTTTTCCAAAGACTAGCTTGTTTACTAAAGTCGCAAATGCCAGTTTTATGTCCTTGTCTTTAATAAACTTCATATAACATTTATTAATATCTTTAAGGTGTTCACTGCAAGTCCAAGCTATATATTTTTCTTTGCCATTATAGTGATGTCTTCTTTTAAAGCTTGAACCACACTCGCCACACTTTATTTTCCCCGATAGGCTATATCTATTTTGGTATCTTTTAGTGTTTTCTCCATTTCCTTTTGCTATAGCCCTTATCCTTATTAGGTCTTGAACTTTCTCAAAGTCCTCTCTACTTACAATGGCTTCATGGTTGTCTATTATCTTATACTGGTCTTCTTCTCCCTTATTCTTGTGTCTATTATAATTTTCATCTGTATAGGTCTTTTGGTAGATGACATCGCCTATATATTTTTCATTTTTTAAGATTCCGTTTATAGTCGATCCATGCCATTTTGCTCCTTTTTGTCCTTTAATCTTTCTTTTATTTAAGTCTTCTGCAATTTTATGTGTTCCCTTACCTGAAAGATACTGTTCAAATATTTCTTTTATGATTTTTCCTTCTTCTTCATTCACTACCATCTTTCCGTCTATATTCTCATAGCCATAGGGTGGACTTGATATGATAAAGGTTCCATTTTGAAATCTTTTCTTTATGGACCATTTGTTATTTTCTGATATCGACCTGGACTCACTTTCTGCAAGGGATGAAAGTATGGATAACATCAACTCGCTTTCCATGGTTCTTGTATCAATGTTTTCTTTTTCAAAATAGATACCAATGTTTAAATCGAGAAGTCTCCTTACGATTTCCAAACAATCTGTCGTGTTTCTTGCAAGCCTTGAGATTGATTTGGTTAGGATAAAATCTATTTTTCCGTCTTCACAGTCTTTTAGCATTTTTAGAAGACCGTCTCTACATTCTTTCTTTGTTCCAGTGATGCCTTCGTCAAAGTATAGGCCTGCAAAAGTATATGAATTGTTCTCTGCTATCATCTTTTCGTAGTGTGCCTTTTGTGTTTTAAGACTCACCAGTTGAGCTTCCTCATCTGTCGATACTCTTACATAGGCAGCAACTCTAAATATAGATTCTTCTTTTTGATTTGCTTCTATTTTTGTTATCTTTTTCATCGTCTCACCTCTCTTTCTCTAAGTGCTATATTCCCGTACAAGTAAGTATTTATCAAGTCTTATATCATTAATTCTGAAAGAATAGGTTTGAACTTTTTTATGTTTTCTCTCCTAATTTTCCTATATTCTTCAAGGCTAATTTCATCTAAAAGAAATAGGTCTTGAATGAATTTATCCGATAGATAGAAATTAAGCTCTGCCTTTAAATCCCTTTCAGTGTATTCAGTTTTTATAATTTCTTGTCTACCTTCAAACTTTTCTACTCTCATACTCCACCTCCTATATCACAGGCAAAGAAATCAGGTCTATCTTTAACCCTAAATTTCTTTCCTCTATATTCCTTAGGACAAAGGGAGTAGTTTTGAGTAAAGTTTATAATTTCTAATATATGTAAAGAGAAATATGGCGTTAGAAATGTAGGCATAAAAAAAGGTTATAATTTTGAAAAATTACAACCTTTTGTCCAATGCTAGTTATTTAATTATAGAGAGTATATTTCTTTAACCCTATCAGCTAAGAACTTTACTCTTCCTTCAGAGATTATTTCTTTAAAACTCTCGTTATTTGCAATTGTTTCTAAATAAAAGTTAACAATCATATCGTCACTTCTGTTTGGATTTGTAGATAATAATAAATTTTCATCAAGCCATTCATCTATTTGATTAAAATACTCATCACCTCTTATCTTAAAAGATTTTTCCTTGCTCTCTATTAGTAGGTTGAGTAATTTTTCTACATATTGACTAGCGATTTTTGGGTTATTATCTTTAATATAATGAGTTGCCAAGGATAAATAAAAGTTTAAAACTATAGAAATATTTATTTCAATAAGATTAAAAGTTTCTATTAAATCCTCCACTCTTTCCAAGGTTTCGACCCAATCCTCATTATGCAAACTGCTTTTCATCATAAGAAGAGTGATTAAATCAATTACGTTCTTATAAATCATTACTTGAAGTTTTTGATCTACTTCATTTTCTTTCTTAATTTTTAGATAAGCTGAAGCCACCAAACAATCTTTAGATATAGATAGCATGTCAGAAGATGGTAAAATATTTAATGCTTCTTCTGATTTTCCTAAACTAATTAAACAGGCTGCCCTCAAGCTCAATGATTGTTCTTTTAATATAGGATTTTTAGAATGCTCGCATACCCTATTTAGTATATTATTTGCGTATTCTAGATATTCCTCTTTTTTTACATCATCAGTTGCTAAATCACAATGGTTCAAAATAAACAAAGCCATGTAATATAGTAGTTCAAAGCAAGAATAGTATTGTTTTATTTTGATTTTTATATCTTCTACGATACTATCCATATCTGTATCAGTGACACGATTCTCTAAGTCTATATAAAATTTTTGAATTTGAGTTGAAGATAAATCTGGGTCATATCCTATTAATTCATCCACACTTATATTGAAAAAAGTGGCAAGTTTTGGTAGAAGTAAAATATCTGGATGGCTTTGACCTGTCTCCCATTTTGATACGGACGCTTTTGTTACCATCATAAATTCTGCTAATTCTTCCTGAGTTATACCTCTTTCTTTTCGCTTCTGAAGAATATTTTCTCCAATTTTTAGCATTCTATTTTACCTCCTAACTGATTTGTTTTTTGTTTATTATAGCAATTGAAATTACGATACACAGTATAAGCAAAATACTTCCTGTAATAATCGGTACATAATAGTCATCATATCCTATTCCTTTAATAAGGTTCACAGGCTTTCCTATTAATGCGATAGGCATATATTTAACAATTTCATCTCGAATAGATAATATAAGTTGAATCACAATCCCAACGGTCGTTAATATTAATGTGCCTATAACATTTCCTGAAATCACCCCAGCTAATATCTCTAATGATATTAAAAATAAACCAAATATAAAGGGAAGTAAGGCTGCCATAAGTATATTTCTTATAGGAAATGAAATCCCGAAAAAGTATTTTGTATAGAAATAAGTGAGTATAAATGAGCAAAAGTAAGCCAAAAACCACAAAATGAAATTGTAAAAAATCTTCGATAGCACTACTTGATACCTTGGCAGTCCCTTAGATAACAAATTAATCAAGGTTCCCTTTTGGAATTCATTTGCCATTTGTGTACTTAAGATAATGGCTAATCCAAACATACCTATTTGACTAATGTTTTTAAAGAATTGTGTCCAAGAATCTATTTCTGATGGTGGTGCTACGTTAATATCTATATTTCCTGTAGCTATGGATTGAAGTATCAGGGGAGTTAATTTCGCTGTCAAAGGACTTATCAACCCTATAAACAAGAACAGGATAAGGGTAGAAGTCGTTTTTTTAGTCCTTGCACCTTCAATAGCTTCTTTCTTTAATAGAGATAAAAATATCCTCATGTTTTCGTCACCTCCATAAAAATATTTTCTAATGTAGGTTCTTCTATTTTTATTTCTAGAGGAAATATGTTTAGCTTATATAGCTCATATAAAATATCAATATCTTTTATTTTATTGTCTTCGTCTGTAAGGTATAAAATATCTCCTTTTTCATTCGTTACAAGATTTGAAAATTTATCTAGTGACTTAAATACCTTTAGCTCTTTGTTCGACTTAAACCTTATTTTAATTGTATTTTTTCTCTTTATATTTTTTAGCTCATCTATCGAACCTTCTAGTACATTTTTTCCTTTATCAAGCACCACAACATGATCGCAGATTGCTTCAACATCCGATAAAATATGTGTGGAAAAAATAACGGTTGTAGAGTCTTTTATTTTTAATATAATGTCTAATATCTCTTTTCTTCCAAGTGGATCAAGGGCGGAAGTTGGTTCATCACATATTAATAATTTGGGACTATTTAACAAGGCTTGGGCAATACCCAAGCGCTGTCTCATACCTCTAGAATATCCACTAATTCTTTTATTGACATCTCTTAATCCCACCAATTCTAAAAGTTCTTCGCTCTTGTTTTTAATTTCATTTTTGCTAAGACCAGTTATAGCCCCACATAGATTCAGATATTCCTTTGCTGTCATATAACCGTAAAATTCAGGAACATCTGGAAGATACCCTATAAATCGATTGGTTTTTGACTGACCAAAGCTAACTTTTTCTCCAAATACTTCAATTGAGCCTTCATCAATTTTCAAAAATCCTAAAATCATTTTCATTGTCGTAGTTTTTCCAGCACCATTTTTGCCTAAAAAACCAAAGATTGTGTTTTCAGGAATTGACATGGATAATCCATTAATAATCGTATTTTTACCAAAAGATTTATGAAGGCTTTCAATTTTAAGTGCTTCCATTATTCTTCCTCCCTACCTATTGTTAAGTATAGGATAGGTCCAATAATTTGAATAAAAACAACTATTAAAATCCACATTGTTCTACTGCCAAATTTATATCTATTGTGTTTTAAAACATGTCTTAAGGAATAAATCATAAGTCCAATTTCTAAAATAATAATAGGTATAAGTATCGGCAAATATTCTCTAATAATATCCATTTTAAGCCCTCCTTTATTTGTATATATCTTACCATTTTATTAAATCAACTTTCAAGAAACTATTAGTAAACTTATCCTATTTTTATCAACTTTCAAGAAACTATATTTTATTTCATCAGAAATAAAAAAATAGCCTGTACCAAAATCGGCACAGGCTTCTTACTCACATATTATAATAGTTGGTTCACTCTTCTCTGAATAACATAATAATCATATCCAGCATTAGTTAACCTTCTTTTTCTCTCTTCTCCATTACCCCATTTTCCACTTATAACTTCTTTTGCTAACTCATCGATTGTCTTACCAACTGGATATACTATCTTGCCATTAACATCGAATACTTTTAATCCAAATCTATCGGCACATCTTTTAGCATTATCTAAATTCTTAAACGCACCTTTCTGGCTTTTTACATCAGACCAAGATTTTCTAACTCTATATAGTCCACCTATTGATTTGCTAACAGTCTTATTATCTCTTAGTCTTTTATTGACTTCTCTTGCGATATATGGGAACTTACTGCCAAGGTATGGTCCAGGACAATTTGTACTAGAATACCACTCGTGTTTTTGAAGAACACCATCCTTACCTCCAGTGTAGGTGCAGGGATAGATTCCATTTCTCCTACAGATGTCTGTTACTAAATCAATTAGTCTATTTAAAACATAATCAGAAACCAACCACTGAGGTCCTCTCGTAGAGTTCCCTACTTCAATTGTGACTGCTCTATTGTCACACCAAGAAGATGAGGTTGTCCATGCTCTGTTAGATTCATCTACTCCTAAAACAATGACTCCATCGGATCCTAAATTGTAGTTAGCAGATGCTCGTCTTGACCTTGGCACAAATACTCCAGCAAGATTTCTACCATTTATAACTCCTGCCGCATGGTGGATTGCTATTTTAGTAATCTTTTGATTTCTTCTTCCGCTATGGTTTGGTGAAAGAATTGTTGCTTGTACTAATGGACTATTACTCATTTATTTTTCCTCCTTGAATTGTTCTAATACTTTTTTTAATTTTTCTGGTACTGGCAAACCTAAAGCTACAGAGTTTTCAAGTATAGAAAGCCCCTCATTTGCTATATAAAAAAAGATGATGGCTGTTCTTATCATTGTCCCATCACCTTTAATTAAATTTACATCACATAGGTTTGCTATTCCTACAACTATAAAAATCATAATCTTTTTTGCTATCCCTTTAAATCCTATGGACGAGGATAGCTTTCTTTCGACCCCTGCTCTTAAAACTCCTGTTAAATAGTCTGCAATAACAAAAGCAAGAAGTGTGTAAATAAAAGCATCTACACTTCCAAGATAAAATCCCAACCATCCTCCGATAGCTGTAAAACATACTTTTAGTATTTCTAAAAACTTATTCATTTTATTCCTCCTCTGTTAAGGTATATGTTATTTTCATTGTCTTATCTGCCGTTTTTAATATTGGACTTGATAGGTTGTTAATTGTTCCAAGATATGGAGTATGAAGAAATAAAAGTTTGTAAAACCTCTCCTCATAACCTCCAAATCCAATGACCAATGGCCCGATTGTCTTTGGATCCATCATTAAATTTGGTATTCCCTCTCCGCTATAATCAGAAACACTGTTTACTATGACTTGGTCTTTTTTATCAATTGCAAATTCATAACCTAATATATAGTCTCCCCACTTATATAGGTAACAGTATTCTCCCCCATATTTCGAAGTCCTAACTTCTTTACCTAATTCTATAACAGAAATATCTACAGGATTATTGATATTAATTTTATAGATTTTATCCGCACTATATGAATTTATCGAATATAGGTAGCCATCTTTAATACAGCTATATACATATCTATGACAGTAACTTCTATTTTTTTCATAGTAACTTCCTAATTTACCTAATCTTATTTCATTTAATGCCCACTCATCTATTTTCGTTGAGTAATCATTTTTATTTATTTTTATTCTTATTAGCTTATCTCTGTAAGTTCCAAAACCATACCAATTTCCATCTTCTCCGTCATAAAAACAACATTCGTTCCAAGTACTCAATTTACTAAAAAACTCTGATACGTCAATTGTTATCCTTTCCTCATTTTTATATCCTTTAGTGTAAATTGGATCATTTAAACCTATATTCGTAAATGGTTCCTTAAGTTTAACTAATTCTATAGATTTGTTGTCTAAAGGCCATATTGAAACCAAGGTGTTGTTTTCAACATCTATTTCAACACATCCGTTATATGCGTCCGAGACTTCTCTGTTTTTCCATAAGCTAATTTTATTTAATAATAAGAAGGGATCTTTACCATGAGTGTCTCCATAAAAATGTTTCCCTCCTCTATAATGTGTTAATGCCAATGAAGAGATTCTTCCGTTTGCCTGTGATGTAGAAAAGTCCCAGACAAACTTGTATCCATTTTCAAGAGGGGTTGATTCATTAAGATTAGCTGAACCTCTTCTTGGGGCATCCGTTGAATTTACATCGTTGGATGCATAACCTATTATTTGGTTATCTGAAGGAGCAAATATTTTATTTGGATCTTCTTCTAATTTATCCTCAAATAAAAGGATTCCACCATAACATTTAGTTGCTATAGGAAATATTTCTTTTTCATATTGAGTAATTCTCGAATCACCCATAGGGTACATTAACCCCATAGGATTGAGCCTTAATAAATCTGGAACTGCATTCGTTATTAAGTTTTCATCTTCATATATCTCCTTCCTATTTGTCCTCACATCAGTTAGTTCAATGACTGATTTACCCTTGAGCATTTTCTTCCTCCTTATCTTTAAATTCTGTAGTAATTTCTTCTTTATATTTTCCAAGCATTAATCCTTGATATTTAAATCTTCCTACCTTTTCATTAAATACTAGTGGCCTTGGGACTTGTCTTTCTACTTTGTATTCAGCCTTCAATTTTCTAAGCAAGAATGAATGACTAAGTTCTATTCTCTTCCAGGATTCATCAATCTTAATCTTTCCATCCCAAGCTTCTGTAGAACCAAGAGACTGACCAGATATAGCTGCGATAGCATTATCTTTACCTATCATAGCTTGTCCTGATTCAAGTCTAATAAGCACTGAAAAGTTGTTCATCGTCTTTTCCTGAAGTTTGGTTAATGGATAAAAAAGATTTAGAATGTGGTCACCACTTAAGTAGGTTTCTTTTGGAATGTGATGTTCTATTTTTGTATCATTGAAAATATAGGTAATAACTATCCTTGTTGGTATTTCTATATTTTCATTAAAGTCTAATTCTTCTACTTCCTCTTTTTCTTCATACTTTGGAGGATCATAGGATTTTCCATCTTTATTTAAAACCTCTACTTGCTTCTTAACACTCCTTGAAATCTTTCTTGTCTTTTCTTCGGTGTCACAGATGATATTTAACAAGATAGATGCATTAAAAATTGCCTCTGTTTCTTTATTAGAGGCAAATTCTATACGAATTATTGGCGTGTCTGTTGTAGAAAGATTAAAGGCAGAATAATTTGAATAGGCATGAACTACTAATTTTTCAGATTCAATCTGATTTAAAAGTCCAACTATATTTTTATCATTCTTGCTTTTGGCCTTTGATAGATATGGATTCTTTCCAACTCCTAAAATCCTGTGCTTACCATTTATCTTGTACTCTATGTCAGTAATAAGCCCTTCAATCTTTTCCTCTTCGTAAGAAATAGCTATCCTATCTCCAACATCAAGACTTGGGTCTCCTATAGTTACCATGTCAAAAGGTGTGTGATGAATCTTACAAATTTCCGTAAGAAGAGCCTCACACATTCTTTTTCTTTTTTCTGGAAGTCCTAACTGCATCAGTGGATTTATTCCAAGGTTCATAGTTAGTCCATCATCATTTTCTAAAGAGTAGTATTCAGCTATTTTAGTCTTTGCATTTGTTGAGTTGATAGCTGTATATCTAGTCTTAAAATCTGATATTGATGAAGAAAATCTTTCTCTTGTTTTAATTTCAGTTGATATGCTTTCTGCATACTTCTTTAAAACCAATTTACCATCACGAGAGACCTGCGCAAAAGTACCCAGAGTTGATGCTATATAGTGAATAAAGTCCCTGTAAGTTTCTATATCATGGTCTTGATAAATTGCCAAAACTTCCTCTCCATTTACAAAAGCTTTCACGTCATCTTCTGTCATGCCTAGTTCTACCTTGCACTTCTCACATGAAAAACTTAGTAGTTCAAAGGCTGTACCAAAGGTATCTGTTACTGGGAAGTTCTTATCAAACCTAAGCATATAGTCATAGCCTTTTAGTTCTAAAATCTTCTTAGACCTATTTGCCTCAGTAACATCAAATATTCCCATTGGTATGGTTTCTATCTTTTTGCTTTCTAATTCTTGATGGTAAAAAAGTTCTAGCTTTGAATCCTCTAAAGAATACCTATCTATATTTGAAAAAAGACTGATTCCAAACTCTCCAGCATAAACTGTACCTATTTCAAGTTCAGAAGATCCAGAGCATGAACGATGAATGTATCCAGACCCTTTAAGAATATCTTTATTGGTAAATGGAATGATTGTTTCATCTTTTAAGATGATATTTCCCGTCCAGTAAAATTTACGAGAATTCTTTTTTATAACTGTTTTATATTCATTGCTTGTTGGATACATCAATATTCCTCCAATGAAAAAGATACTTCCCACAATCCTTTATAAGAAGTATCTTTTATTAGTTTGACTTGAAACTTGTCTATATACATTTGTGTCTCTTTTAGTTCCAATGTTTCTGTATCTAAGAATTTAACTTTAAGATTAGACTTGTTAGCAAAATTGCTTAAGGTCTTTACAAGTTTAGGACTACAAGAAAAACTTACAGAAATACTTGCTACTTTATTTCTAACAATATCCCTTTGAATAGTGCCTGCTTCTGTTTCTCCTCCAGTATCTGCTTCTATATCTCTAAACTCCAAATCATAAGAATTTGGTAGAGGTAGGTCTACTCCTTCAATAATTAAATATGATTGATATTTCATTATACGACTACACCTCCATTCACTGCGTCGCTTTGCTCCTTGTTCATGGGGTGAGACTGCATCTGACCTACCAACAAAATCATAGATTTTGGGTTAGGTCATTATCTACCTCCACTTCTTAAATTCTTACGCATAGATGCATTGACAATAACTTCATCAAGGAGAGTTCCACCAAGATAAACTGGTATGACTATATCTCCAGAATTTTCAGATTTTAAATTTATGTTTGCAAGTGCATCAGATATTTGTCTTCCTATATCAATCCCATTTATATTGGATTCTTTATCATGTCCTCCAATACCTAGAGATGATATATTGGGGCTTAAAACCATATCGCTTGCCACATTTTTCATTGAAGATTGTACTAATCTCCTGCTCTTTTCAATTCCTTTAGATAAACCTTCCATAAAATCAGGCATCCATGATTCATAGTCGGTAAGCGGACCAACATCTGGAACAGAGAAGTGCAGGTAAGACCTAATAGTTGATGCTACATTCGATACAGCCGATGTAACATTGCTAATTGCACTTCTAATCCCTCTAGCAATTCCGTTAATCATATCGGCTCCCCATGTATAAGCTTGAAATGCTAAATTCTTAATGTGATTAACTGCATTATTAAATCCATTTCTAATAGTGGACTGAATATTTGACATGGTCGATGAAATGCTTGATCTCATAGAATTAAAGGCAGATGATACTGCTGACTTTGCACTATTTACTGCGGAGGAGATAGTCGACTTTATGGAGTTCCAAGCAGATGAAACAAAGGTCTTAATATTATTCATTGTTGATGAGATAAAGGTCTTTATCCCATTCCAGATTGATTCAAGAACTGCCTTAATAGAAGTCAAGATAGTCTCAATTGTAGTTTTTATGTTTGTCCAGGATGTAGAAATAAATTCTCCAATAGCAGTAATAACTGTTGTTAAAAACTCTTTTAGTCCATTCCAAATAGTCTCTACTTTTACTTTGATTGCATCTAGAACTGTTGAAATTAAAGTCTTAATACTTTCCCAAGTAGTCCTGATAAACTCACTAACTGCTGTAAATACTTCTGTAGTTGTAGTTGAAATAGCTGTCCATATATTGGTAAAAATAGTTTTAATTCCTGTCCAAAGGCTTGTAAAGAATTCTCCTAAACTTTGCCATAAACTCTTGGCTCCCTCAATAAAGGTATTCCAAGATTCAGTTAGAAAAGTTGTTATAGATGTCCAGATAGTATTCCATCCTTCAGAAAGTCCATTCCATAGGTTGGCAAAGAAGTCCTTGATGCCTTTCCAAGTAGTCTTAACACCTTCAATAAATCCAGACCAGAATTCTGATAAGAAAGTAGTAATTTCAGTCCAAGTGCTTGTCCATGAATCAGATATTCCTTGCCATAGATTGGCGAAGAATTCTTTTATTCCATTCCAAATAGCAACTGTTGATTCTTTGATAGTATCCCAAATAGAGATGACACCTTCTCTAAACCATTCGCACTTCTTCCATAAAAGAACTAGACCCGCTATTACTGCACCAATAGCAATAGGAACAATACCAATGGCTGATACTACTGCAGTGATTGCTGGTATAAGTGTACCTGTAAATATTCCTACTATCTTAGTTATTCCTCCTATTATTAGAGGTCCTTTGGTCATAATAGTTCCTATTGACCAGACAAGCTTTCCTACAATCATAAGAACTGGACCAAGAGCAGCTATAAAAAGACCGATACCTGCAATAATACCTTTTACTGGTCCTGGAAGTGCATTAAGTCCATTTACCAGTTTTGTTAATATATCTACTGCTTTTCTAACAGCAGGCATTAAAAGTTCTCCAAAGGATATGGCTAATTCTTCTAAGGCAGATTGTAAAATCTTTAATTGACCAGCTAGGTTATCCTGCATAGTAGCAGCCATTTTTTCTGCTGTTCCATCTGTGTTGTATATGGCATCACTTAAACTGTTGTAGTCCTTCTCACTGGCATTTATAATTGCCAACATTCCAGACATGGCATTTTTACCAAATATCATGGATGCTGCTTGTGCTTTTTGAGTTCCATCTAAATTGGCAAAGGCAACTCTAAAGGTGCTTAGAGTTTCATCAAGTGAAAGGCCCTGTACATCTTCAATAGATAATCCCAACATGGACATTCCATTAATAACTTCTTTAGTTGGTGATGCGAGTCTTGTTAGTCCAGACCTTAAAGCTGTCCCTGCTTGTGAGCCTTTTATTCCTGCGTTAGCCATTAAACCTATAGCTACTGCTGTATCTTCAACTGAATAGCCAAGTGTCCCAGCAATAGGTGCAGCATATTTGAAGGTTTCACCCATTAATGAAACATTGGTATTGGCATTAGATGATGCAGCTGCAAGAACATCAGCAAAGTGAGAAGAATCTTCTGCTTTTAAACCAAAGGCTGTAAGGGCATCTGTTACGATATCTGAAGTAGTAGCTAAGTCCTCACCACTAGCTGCAGCAAGGTTCATGACTCCTTCAATACCACTAATCATATCTTTACTTTTCCAACCAGCCATGGCCATGTAGTTCATAGCCTCTGCCGCTTCAGATGCTGAGAACTTTGTCTTGGCTCCCATTTCACGAGCCTTTTCCCTTAGAGCATCAAAGTCGGATCCAGTTGCGCCTGATACTGCTTTTACCTTTGACATACCAGAGTCAAAATCTGACACAGTTTTTACAGCTGCTGCCCCAAGACCTGCTACTGCAAGAGATACTGGCATCATTTTTCTTCCCACGTTTTCTATATTTTGCCCTGTGTTTTGCCATTTTTCCCCAGTAATAGCTATGTTTTGTAGGGTTTGATTAGTGGTTGCTCCTTGTCTTTCTAGAGACTTTAGGGCTTGTTCTGTTTCAATAATTTCACGTTTAAGGGCATCATATTGCTCTTGGGAAATCTTGCCTTCTGCAAGAGCCTGTTCAGCTTGTTTTTGTGCCTCTTTTAAAGAGGTTAATTTATTCTTTGTCTCTTCTAAGGTCTGTCCTAATAGCTTATGCTTTTGTGAGATAAGTTCAGTATTGCCAGGATCAAGTTTAAGAAGTTTATTGACATCACGAAGTTCAGACTGAGTATGTTTAATCTCCGTATTAACTTGTTTTAAAGCTGTCTGTAATTTGGTAGTATCCCCACCAATTTCAACAGTTATCCCTTTTATTCTATTTGCCAATATCTCACCTCCTTAATTTTAAGCATCAAAAAAGCACCTACCATTTTGATAGATGCTTATAGTCTTTAATAGTTATTTAGTGTTCTTCTCATTGGCGTATTTGCTACCACACCCTATACCAAAAAGCATAGAACCAATTATCCACGCATACTCTGTTTTTCCAGTTTTATGTGACATGTATATTGATAATATAAGTGTGACAAATGCAATTATTGCTAGTATCAACCATAATTTCTTTTTTACCATTTAATTCCATCACTATCTTTTTAAATTCATCATTGTTACTTAAATAATTCAGAGTGTGAGCCAGTCCTTACTAGAGATAATACTAAAACCTCTTCTATTTTTTCATATATTAATAAAAAATCTGGCTCTATATGACATTCACGAGTCCCCTTGTAATTTCCCGTTAATGAATGGTCTCTATATCTTTCATCAAGAGTTTCATCTTCTGCTAATTTCTCGATAATTTCAAAGAGCTTTTCAATATCTTTTCCTTGTTTTTTAGCTTGCTTTAGGTCTTTTTTAAATCTTTTAGTAAACTTTATTTTATACTTCAAGGGCTTTCCTCAAGTCATCCATATTATCGTAAGCTCTGACATTCTTATCTTTTGCTATCATTCTTCCTTCTTCAATCGCTTTTATAGTTTCATCACTAGGAACATCAAGTTTTAAATCAAAGGGAATTCCACTTTCTCTAATACTCGCCCTTAAAAACATGTTAATTGCAGTAGTCATATTTAAGCCTAAACTGGAATAGATTTTTTCTGCTGCTTCTTTTATTTCTTTATCTGTTCTTATATTCAAATTTGTTGTAGCCATTTCATCATCTCCTTTGAGATTATTATATGACTAAATTCGTGCGTAGTCAACACATTGTCATTATTTTATATGTTGAATACGTTATTAATCTTCGTTATAAACGTACTCCAATAAATCACCTGGTTGACAATCAAGCTCTTTACAAATGCTAGCTAAAGTATTAAATCTAATACCTTTGGCCTTTCCTGTCTTTAATATTGATAAATTTGCTTCGGTTATTCCTATCCTTGCTGCAAGCTCTTTCGATGTCATATTTTTCTTTTTTAACGCTTGATCTAGATTTATAATTATTTGATCCTTCATTTTCAAATTATACTTTCCGAATCTTCTTTTAAGGATTTTCCCGAATTAAATATCATCATTGATGAAAATGCTATAACCATCAAAATTATATTCGTTAAATAATCCTTAATAGTTAAATTAAAAACACTGCTAACATTGTCAACTTTAAAATAATTGAAAACTAGCTTAGAAATAATTTGACAAATCGTCAGAATTATAAGTGCTATTAATATATCTCTCGAATATTTTGAATTTAAGTCTGAAAAATAATCTTTCTTCTCTAAATTCACTAAAATCTTCTCAAATTTATCCAATGAGAAACCAGCAACAATGAATATCATAAGGGCACTCAAGCATGAATAAATAATAAAAGGAAGTGAAACTTCTTGTAGATTAAATTGATGAGATTCAACTACTTGTATTACATCATCTTTAAAAATCAGAGTTAATACACTTCCAAGCAAGGTAAAACCTGCTCCCAAATATGAAATATACCTTAAAATCTTAGATAATATAATCGCTATTTTGAAAATAAAACTCTTCATAACTTCTCCTCAACACTTTCGTTTATCTATTATCATCTACATCTTTCCATTCTTGTACTCTATCCTTCAAATAATTTAAATCTTCTTTAGAAAGTTCCCAGGTTAATGAAGATGGCATCAAGGGCATTCCCTCCATTGTAATATATGGATAATTTTCATAAATATAAAAATCTATCTTTGTAGCTTTTTTATCCTCTCTCTTGCTGGTTAATAAGAAGTGGTAAGACTCTATTGCATCATCTGGTATTTCTTTAAAATAATCGTCGAAGTTTTTATCATTAATATTTTCTGCACTCATTCCTGTCAAATTACTAAAGTAGTCTAGAACTTCTTGTTCTTCTGTTTCAACAATTTTTTTATTGTTAGAATCAAATATTTCAATCTTTTCTTCTTTTTTACTACTTGTTTGTTCTCTTGTAGTATTTGGACTACAAGAAGTTAAAACTATAGAAAAAACAAGAAAAATAGCCATTATTAAAAATCTTTTTCTCACGATAATCCTCCCTATTGAATTATTGTAAAACGATAATTATCTTTGATTATTATTGTAAAACAATAATTATAGTTTGTCAATATCATTCGTAATGACTTAAAACTTATCATAATCTTCTTGCGTAGCTACTTCTTTGTATTTATAGTCGTCATTATTCTTTTCTGTGAACATATCATTTACAAGTCCAATTGTTAGTAGAGATAAATCAGAAACAGAAAGACCAAGTTCCACTGCCCTTAGTAAAAACAAGGGTGTAGTCATTGGTCTTTCTGTTGGTCTTACTTTTTTTTAGGAACTTCTTCCGACTTTATGTTAAGCCCCCATAATTCAATTAACTGTGGCAAAATTTGATAAATTGAAAAAGTCGAAAAATTATCTAACCATTCTTCTGGACTGTCAGGAACAGATTTATCTCCATGCTTTGCCATTACATAGGCTATGTTTTCAAATAGTTCTAATGATCCTATATCTAGATTAGATTTATCTTTATCATTTTTCTTCATGGACTTTTCTAATTCCATCAAGTCTTTGAAGATATCTCTTCCAAATTTAAGTCTATAGATTCTTGGGATAGCTGCTGATGCACGGAAAACAACTTCTTGGCCATCGATTTGAATTTTCTTGGTTAGTGCCATATTTATTTACCTCCAACACTTGCTCTTGAAGGTGTTACTGTAGTTTCTGTTGGCATATAGACTGACTTGTACCAACCATCATAAGTTTCCTTCGTAGTCTCTTCACCTGTTCTAGCTTTTACATTTCCATTTGGAAGTGGTCTTGCTTGAATAGACAATGTTTCTGGTTGAACTTCTCTTGATTCTTCATTAGTTTCTCCTTCAAGAGTAGGTCTTGCTGCTGAGCAGTTATACATGACATGGCGGATTTTCTTTTGGTCACCGTCAAACTCAAAAAGAAGTGCAAAGTTAGCAGTTTCAGAATTTGAAGACTCAATTAGAACTTTATTAGAATCTGATTTTTCCATCAAAACATCCGTCCTAAAAGATTCTGGAATAAGGGCGATTTCTAAATCTCCGTCATATCCCATATTGTTTGAAATAGTGTAGTATTCAATTCCATCTGCATAAAAGCTTTCAGGTTCTCCATTAGGATCCAATGAAATTGAAACAGCACCAGGCATTGGCACTGGTGTCTTATATTTAATAACGCCCTCTTCGGTTTTATCAAAAAGAGCGTAATGCACATTGCAAATATTAAACTTTACCTTATTTGCCATAATTGTTACCTCCCATAAATTGTAGTGAGTCAGCTCCATCACAATTCTCTTCGCTCCTTATCAGTCGCAGAGAATTGGATTGCGTGACATCTGACCTACCTGCCACTCGCAAGGCTCGTGGGGTTAGGTCATTAACATTACAAATATTAAATTTAACTTTATTAGCCATTTTTTACCTCCATAGTAAATTCATAGAGAACTTCATAGAGTCTCTCTGATTCAATCCAAACTTCAGATTTTTCATAATAGATTTTTTCCCTATCAAGTATCTCTTCTATTTTTTCTTCTAATTTTAAATCTTTCTTATCGGTGTAAAGTTCTAAGTCTATTTGGGTGTTTTTATAGAAAACTACTCCATCTGCACCAAAGTGTTTATTCTTTGGAAATAGATAGACTATAAATGGTGGAGAAGGGCTTTCTCCTTCAGCAAAGTGTGAGTATGCAAAAGGAAGCCCAATCTCGTTAATTATTTTCATTAACTTTTTCATTCTCTTAACTTCCTCATAATATTTTCTTCCAATTCTCTGATTCCTTTCTCTTCAGCTGGTCCAATGTGTAGCTTAGCAGACACTCTTCCACCCTGTCTTAGTACATGACCTTTCTCTAGCAAATGAGCCAGTTGGTATCTATTTCTTGAGTGAACTACGAGTTCTATTGAGTTAGAAGTTTCTTTCATGGTTTTTACTGACCAAGATTTAGAATATTTCTTTGTTTCTCCTACAGGTGCATTTTCTTGTATGTCTTTTCTAATATTGCTACCAGCTTTTTTGACTTCCTTTTTGACTTCATCTGTTGCCATATCAGAATATTCTTCTAAGCCCTTCATTATTTCACTGGCGAGGTTTTCAATTTTTACATTCATCTACTCACCTTCCTACACCTAAACTTTATAAGTCTATTTTTATAGTTCATAAAGTCAATTGAGATGATATTGTACTTTTCATCATCAAATAGAATTCTGTATTCTGAAGTGTTAATATTCTTTAACCTATTTTGAAATCTTACAGTAAAAGAAATATCTGACCTATCTACTTCTATCCCAAGAAAAACTTCTTCTCCTTTACCTTGAAACGATATATAGGCTGAAGTTTCTAGATAATCCGTCCATACTGATTTATGGTTACCAATTCCATCCACCTCAATGTTTTTATTTTGAAAGGTTATTTTTCTATTTAAATCCGATATCTTCATTAGAATTCAGCCTTTCTCATTCCAAATAATAAAGCCCTTAGAGTTAAGTTTAATTCAGCATAATCTGCCTCTTCTCTATGCTCGTAAAGATAAGCGATCATATAGAGGACGGCTATCTTTCCATTTGGATTTTTAGAAAGTTCTTCTTCACTATCAACCCTGGCTACATCCATGGAGTGCTTTATTGATGATTGGATGAGAGAATTAATTATCTCATCCTCATCATCAAAATCCACCCTTAAATATGATTTTGCCTCTTCAAGAGTAATCATAATTTACTCCTTAGGCAGTAGCACCAATTTTTAAAAGTTTAACTGCTTCTCTTAAAACTAAGATTCCATCTACTCTTTCTTTACCTAAGAAACCAACCATGCCATTACCAGCAAATAGTTCCTTTAAGTCTTGGAAAGATCTATTTCCTCTATCTCCAATCTTGTAATAAGAAAAATCGCCAAAGGCTACTGCAAGTTTTCCTTTTTCAGCTTTTGGAGCAAAGGCAGATGTATAGGCAGGATATCCTAAAAGTCTGTCTGGTTCTCCATCTTTAAGTGATGGTTGCCAAATATATGCACCATTCACATCTTTAAGCTTTCTAATTTGAGCAACTGTTGCATCATTTAAAATGAAGGCTGCTCTCTTTCTATATGGTCTATCTAGGGAGTAAACTAAGTCAATTAGTTCATCTGCAGTAATTGTTTGAGCCTTTGTTGTTACTCCAAGTTCTCCACCCTTTTTAGAGTCAAAAATTCCTGTAGGCTTATTTACTCCATCACCATTTAAGAAAGCATCCTCTTCAGCATTTGCTAGTGCTCTAGTAAATTCTTCAGTGATGTATTTTCCTAAATTAAAGGCTGCATCATAGAGTAGTTCTTCAGTAACCTTAATACCAACATGGAGTTTATGCGCATCAAGAGATACTTGATCGAATTTGCCATCGCCAAAGGTAAGTTGGCCACCCTCTTCAACCCATAGGGCTGCTGGCTTTGTAGCTGCAATATTGATTTTATGAAGTCCGGAAGTTTGAACTTTTGTAGCTAATTTTCTTACAATATTTTCATCTTCAAGACCATTTACGATATCTGTTTCCATTTCTTCTGGAACTAAATATCCACCACTTTCATCTGTGCCTACTTTTAATTCATTGGAAATATCTCTAAAGTTAGTTCTTAATGCCTTCATCATAGATTTCTTATAGACATTTCTTGCTCTCATTGGCTTTTCTTCTTCATTAAATGTAGCAGGTTCATTTGTTAGTGCTTGAGTAGTAGGTTTTTCTAAGGATTTATCCATTTCTTCTTCCCTCTTCTTTCTTTCAATTTCACGAGTGTAATTCTCGATAGTTTTTTCCATCTTTTCATATGTTTTAAAGTCTTCATCAGACATTAGACCATTTTCATCTTTCTTAGATTCAGCAAATGCTTTTGCCTCATCCCAAGCTCTAGTTCTCTTTTCCATTAGTTCTTTTAAGTTCATATCTTTACCTCCAAGTATTTTTAATTTTGTTTAATCTGCCTTCGACCTCACTCATTGAGTGAGTTTTCACTTCTTTATTTATCTTTGTTAAGAGCGAATTTGTAACTGCTCGCCTTGAAAAGACCATGTTTATAGCTTTTTCATCTTTTCTTTTGTCAGTGAGAGTTCCATCACAAAAACCCATCTCGATGGCCTTATTCTCATCAAACCAAGTCTCTCCATCCATTAGATTAGAAATTTCTTCTCTGGATAAACCTGTCTTAATCTCATAGGCATTGATGATTGATTCCTTGACTTCCTTTAACATATCTATGGCTTTTTGCATTTCTTTTGAGTCACCAATGGCTACAGTTAAGGGGTTATGAATCATCATTAATGAAGTAGGACTCATCAAAACTTCAGTTCCTGCCATGGCAATAACCGATGCTGCTGATGCTGCAAGTCCATCAATCTTAATGGTCACATTTCCCTTGTGCTCTAAAAGCATGGTGTAAATTCTTGATGCAGCTATGCAATCACCACCAGGGGAGTTAATCCACACAGTTATATCTCCACTTTTGTTTTTTAATTCCTCAAAAAAGAGCCTTGGTGTGATTTCATCATCAAACCAAGACTCTTCTGCAATAACTCCATCTATATAGAGTTCATTTGAATCCTTTTTCCAGTTCCAAAATATTTTATTGTTCTTCATTCTCGGTATTCTTACCTCCGTTTCTTTTACTCTCATAGAATGACCCTGCCTTATCAAGTGGTAGCATATTTCCATTAACAAGATATAGGTCACCACCTTCTTCAGCTGAAATCCTATCAAGATTTTCTAATTCTCTTATGTCATTTGCACTCATCCAGCCATTCTGTCTTCCTACAGCATATCCATTCATTCTTGATTCATAGTCTCCTCTTAGAAGTCCATCAAGATTAAATTTAATAAAGTAGGATTCTTTTTCTTTCTTTGTTAGTAGTGCTCTTTCCAAAGATTTCTCACAACGAACAATCCAAGGATCAAGAGTGTATTTAACAAATTCAAGTGACTGTTGTTCTATATTTGAAAATGACGACTTCTCCAAGTCTCCAATCATATGAGGTGGTATTCTGAATATCCTTGCTATCTCATTTAACTGAAACTTTCTTGTTTCCAAAAATTGGGCCTCACTTGGTGCTATGGCTATCGGTTGGTATTTCATCCCTTCTTCAAGTACAGCCACTTTATTGGCGTTCTTAGGCCCTTGAAAGGCTGCATTCCACGACGCTCTAACTCTTTCTGGATCTTTAATAATTCCTGGATGCTCTAAAACTCCACCTGGTTGTGCTCCATTTTGAAAGAATGACGCTCCATAATCTTCACAAGCCATAGCCATTCCAATTGCATTCTTGGCCATTGTAATTGGTGAGTATCCAATAAGTCCATCAAAACCAAGTCCTGGAATATGAAGGACATCTTCTTTTAAAAGATAAACTTCTTCAGATTTGTGATTGTATTTATAGAAGATTTCTCCATCTTCACTTCTCATAACAGTCATCTTGTTTGGCATTAATGGGTAAAGTCCTATGACATCATTTCTTCCATTACGTATTATTTGAGCATAGGCATTACCCCATAAAAGTAGATGAGTCATTAGTGTCTCTCTAAATACAAATGAAGTCATTTCAGCGTTAGGTTCATCATGAAGTAAGAAGTATAAAGAATGGTCTCTTGCTTTTTCTTTTGAATTTGAATTTTCTTTCTTGTATAGATGTAAGGGAAGTCCAGCTAAGGTTTCAGCTAGAACCCTTACGCACGAATACACTGCTGTCATTTGCATAGCAGTAAATTCGTTTACATTCCTACCTGCTGTTGTCCTTCCAAATAAAAAAGACGATGAAGATATCCTCTCCCCGTCTTTAGGTTTGTCTCTCGACTTAAATATTAATTTTAAAATATTTATATTGCCACCTCCTAAAATTAGGTATGAAAAAAACACCTACTAATGTAGATGCTTTAGTTCGTACCTATTTCCACTTAGAAAACTTTTTTATTTCCAAAACATTTTCTTTTGGTATCTTTACTCCTCTTTTTAAAAGTATAATATTTTCTGTTTGACCACAAAATGAAATATCATACGCTTTACATAGATAGCTTATCCATCTCGAGTTGTTGCTGCCTTCATCATCTATTAAATCTCCTCTTACTTTTGTTACTACTTCATATGCAATAGTTTCACTAGCCCACTTTTTTGATAATTGCAAATCCAAAAGTTGATCTATATTCAATAATATTTCCGGTCGCTTGTGTATGTTCCCTGAATAAGCAGAATTCTCTAAAGTTAAAAATCCACAGATATTATAATCAAAATAAAATTTATATCCGATTTTCCAAGCCAACCTTTCCACTATATCTGATGAAGGACAATCTATTTCAAAGTTGATATCAAATGTATTATTTTTATATTTTAGTAATTTGTTTTCTATATCAATTTCTATCCCATTAGAATCCAACATTTTTCTCAACTCAGAATCCTTTAATAAGTAAGACTCTCTTAAATCCAGTAAACCATACTTTTTAATTGATTCACAGGCATTGTTACTTGTAGTTATATGAGAAAAAATAAAATCTATATCATCACAATTAAGCTCTTTAATTCTATATTCATTGATTAGCCATTCAACGATTTGAACATAATCAGTTTTTTTTACATCTCTGAAACTATTTATCCAAACATCTTTTGGTACATTTGTTAAATTTATTAAAGTTTCAATTGCTAATTCTGAATTTCTTATATCATAAATCATAACTATTTTACCCACCTGTTTTATATGTTTTATTATATCACTATTTTTAGTTCTAAAATACGATAAGACCCCTATCATCATAAACAGATTCACTTGTATCATTTCCACACCTTATGGCCCTATCAAGTGCCATGATTGTAGCAATTACACCATCTATCTTTTCTGTAGATTTTTCCTTATCTGCTTTAATGTTTCCAGCAGGATCAGTTCGTATGAAGATATTATCCATCATCCACCTTAGAACTGGATGACCTCCATGGGCTATTTTTCTTTCAAGAGTTAGCTTCATTAATTCTTTTGTTGGTGGAGACATATCTTTAAATCCTTGACCAAAAGGAACGACTGTAAAACCCATGCCTTCTAAGTTTTGAACCATCTGAACTGCTCCCCACCTGTCAAAGGCAATTTCTCGTATGTTATATATCTCGCCTAAGTCTTCGATAAATTTTTCTATAAAACCATAATGAACAACATTACCTTCTGTTGTCTGAATGTAGCCCTGTTTTTTCCATAGGTCGTAGTTCACATGGTCTCTTTTTACTCTTAGGTCGAGGTTATCTTCTGGCAACCAAAAGTAAGGTAATATTTGATATTTATCATCTTCATCTATTGGAGGAAAGACTAAAACAAAAGCTGTAATATCCGTTGTGCTTGATAGGTCAAGACCACCATAGCAAACTCTACCTTTTAGTTCTTCTTCATTAACAGCAAAATTACATAGATCCCATTTTTCCATAGGCATCCACCTAATTGCTTGCTTGACCCACTGATTTAACCTTAACTGTCTGAATGTATTTTCTTCAGTTGGGTTTTGCTTAGCTGATTCACAGGCTTGTCTTACTTTTTCTATTGGTACAGTTATTCCAAGAGATGGATTTGCTTTATGCCATACTTTTTCATCTGTCCAGTCATCCTCTCTGTCTGCTCCATAGATTACAGGATAGAAAGTAGAATCAGTTTTTCTTCCTTCAAGTATGTCAACTGCCTTTTGATGAGTCTCATAGCAGATTGATTTAGTATCCGTTCCAGCAGTTGTTATGAGAAAATATAGAGGTTGAGTTCTCGCATCACCAGACCCTTTTGTCATTACATCAAATAGCTTTCTATTAGGTTGAGTATGAAGTTCATCAAATACGACACCATGAATATTAAATCCGTGTTTGGAATAAGCCTCTGCAGATAAGACTTGATAGAAAGAATTGGTAGGTTTATATATCATCCTCTTTTGTGATGCTAGAATCTTTACTCTTTTAGAAAGGGCAGGACTCATTCTTACCATATCAGCTGCAACATCAAAGACAATAGTTGCTTGTTGTCTATCGGCAGCACACCCATAAACCTCTGCTCTTTCCTCTCCATCACCACAAGTAAGGAGGAGCGCTACAGCAGCCGCAAGCTCTGACTTTCCCATCTTCTTTGGTATTTCAATATACGCAGTATTAAATTGTCGATATCCTGTATCTTTTACAATTCCAAACAAGTCTCTAATGATTTCTTCTTGCCAATCAATAAGCTTGAAATCTTTACCTGCCCATCTACCTTTTGTGTGTTTAAGACATTCTATAAAAGTAACAGCATAGTCTGCTTTGTTTTTATCATAGTGAGATATAGGTAGCATAAATTTTGTTGGTTGATATTTCATTTGACCCTCCTTCCTCTAAAAATGAGCATAAAAAATACTAGCTTTCGCTAGTTCACTACGAGAAAAAGAGCCTTGGCTCATTTTTCTTTATTTTTATCTTTGTCTTGCTATGTTTAATTCTTTGTAAGCTTTCTTAAGTTCTCTGTCTAGTGTTTCTGATTCACTAAATAGTTCAAATTCTTCTTCGTTTAGGTTTCCTTGTGACTCTTTCCAAAGTTCTTCATGAAGTTGGTCTGCACATTTCTTTGCTGTTCCTGCTATGTCTAAAAGGTTAATTGCTGATCCTATATTTCCTTCTCTTGATTTTTTTATTGAGTTTTCAGCGTATCTCTTGCAGGCTTTAATTTCTGTTTCTAATCTTTCTAGGATATCTTTTTTCATGGTTACTCTCCTTTGCTTTTGTTGTACACATATTCCCGTACAACGAGAGATAAGTCAAGCAATTATCTTGCTTAACTTTATTTTTATTCTCTATTTTTATTCTTAATTTCTCTTGAAAAGAAGTGCAGGTGTATATTCTTTTTCTTCCTTGTTTTCTTTGAAGTTCCAATGGGTTCTTCCTGTATCTATTTCAATTATGTCTTCAGGAAAATAATCTCTTCTTTTAAAACTTTTTAGCCCTTTCATAAGGCCTGTTGACTGGTCTGAAATTGTAAATTCTTGTATCCCAAATCTTTCAAGGTTATCTATGATTTCTTGGTGGTTTTCTTCAAATCCGATGTCTTCAAAGTTTAAGATGTCTCGACCAATCCTTTGAGATTCTCTATATGCCCAATAAAATCTGTAACTGATTTTATTTTCTTCGAATTCTTCTTTTTCTTTTATATTTTCTAGTAGTTCAATCTTTTTCATTTCTTGTACCTCCTCTTTTGTTGTACACATATTCCCGTACAATAGAGGAATAGTCAAGCAATATACGGCAGTAAGAAAGATTAAATTTCAAATTTTTTCAATAATATCTTCCTTAAAAATTACATTTAACATCGAACCATTATCCCATTTTACAAGGATTGATCCAATGGCATCCACCCCATAAACTGTGCCTAAGGTTCCAACTGGAGGTGCCCCATCATCTTCCATTTGGATTAATTTTACTCTCGAACCTACTGGGTACGTCTTTTTTAAATTTTCTATAATTTCCCTTGAAATCATCTAATCACCTCACATACATATATCACTCAATTCAAGATTTATATCAAGTTAGATTATTACATCTTTATACTTATACTCTTTCCCATCTCTTAAAAGGCTTACATCTTTATCACTGCCAACCAATTCAATAAATCTGTTTACAATTACATCTACAAATTTTTCATCAAGTTCTATCATCCTACAAATTCTATCAGTCTGTTCACAAGCTATTAGTGTACTTCCACTTCCACCAAATGGATCAAGTACAATAGAGTTTGTCATTGATGAGTTTTTAATCGGATAAGATAAAAGAGGAATTGGTTTCATAGTAGGATGGTCGCCATTTTTTCTTGGTTTATCAAATTCCCAAATGGTAGATTCTTTCCTTCCTGTATACCAATTGTGTTTTCCTTTTTTCTTCCAACCATAAAGGATTGGTTCATGTTGCCATTGATATGGACTTCTTCCAAGTACAAGGGACTGTTTCTTCCATATACAAGTACCAGATAAATAAAATCCAGCATCTTGAAATGCCTTTCTGAAATTAAGTCCTTCTGTATCAGCATGGAAAACATATATCGAACCATCATCTGCGAGGAACTTTTCCATATTTAAAAAAGAGCTTAGTAAAAATTCATAGAATTTACCTTGCTCCATATTATCGTTTTTAATTTTTCCAGCTGATCCTTCATAGTTTACATTGTATGGAGGGTCTGTGATGATAAGATTTGCTTTTGATTCTCCCATCAATTTTCCGTAAGTAAAGTCATCTGTAGAATCTCCACAAACAAGTTTGTGCTTACCTAATGTCCAAATATCTCCAGACTTTGAAAAAGTAGGCTTTTCTAATTCTTTGTCTACATCAAAGTCATCATCTTCTGTATCATTTCCTAAGTCAAAAATATTAGATAGTTCATCTGGTGAAAACCCAGTAAGTTCTACATTAAAACCATAATCTTTTAGGGATTCAATTTCTACCCTTAATAGTTCTTCATCCCATCCAGCATCAAGAGCCATTCTGTTATCAGCTAAGATATAGGCTTTCTTCTGTGCCTCATTTAGATGGTCTGCAAAGACACAAGGTACTTCTTTTATACCTTCTTCCTTTGCTGCCATAATTCTTCCATGGCCTGCAATAACTCCATAGTCTTTATCAATAATTACAGGATTGATGAAACCAAACTCTCGAATTGATGAGCGTAGTTTATTAATCTGGTCTTGTGAGTGAGTTCTTGCATTATTTACATAGGGAACAAGTTTTTCGATATCAACTAATTTCATTTCTTTTGTTGTAATCATATTAGCCCCCACTTAGCAAATTCCTCAAAACCACCAATAGAGTTAATGTAGTTTCTAGCAATTTCTACAATTTCTGAATATGGTCTACCATCAACAGTTTCATCCCCGATTGCACAGGATAATTCAATCTCTCTTTTTTCTTCTTGTGCCTTCAGGTGGGCATAAATATTGACAGATACATCAGCCTTGGATAGGTCTTTACCATGAAGACCTCCACCCGTTACTGCTCGTCCCATATCAGAGCCGAGTTTTCTATTATTCGCTCCAGTATCAACATCAAATCCTCCAGTCCAATATCCTAATGGATTTACAATTGCTCTTGGATAAATCGATTTTAAAATTTTTGTAGATACATTTGACTGGCAGATGATAAGTTTATCTCCATCAAGAATATATTTTCCATCGTAGGGATAATTAGAATAGATTTCACGAGCAATTAAAGATAGTTTCTTTTCTTCATCTGATGTGGGTACTCCCTTAAAAATTCCATTGTCTCCACATCTTATCTTTTCTCTTTGATTATTTGATAGGTGGATATCCTGTTCTACAATTTTAATATCTACTATGACATCTCCTGCTATCCTCTTAATTGCTGATCCAATTTCTTTTTTATTTAACTTGCAGTCTGTCTCAATGATTACATGACAGTCTCCATGCCATAGCAATACTTCAACTGCTATTTTAGGATTATCTTTTTCTTTATATGCTAAATCTACAATTGCACCAGCGATGCAATCTGCTATTTTATCTGGATGCTTTGGATTTACTTTTTCAAACATTTTCTTCCTCTCTTTCTTTAAATAATGAAAATGTACTCGTGCCCAACGATAGAAACAAAGAAATCTATGATTTCGTCTTGTTTCATCGGAAGGGTGCAAATTTATTACCTCCTCTGTCTTAGTAATTTTTCCATCATATCTTCTCCATAATCTTCATAAACTTCAGTACAGTTTTCTTTCACTATGTCATAAATTTCATACCATAAAAGGTTGGCTGTCTTTTGAAACTGACTAGACATCTGTACAAATGGAGATGCAATAACTCCTCCCGTAGTAGGATGCTTTCCTAAAAGTCCAAATTGACTTATTGCCTCTTCACATTGAATGTATCTTGCAAAAGCCTGGGAGTAGGATTCTAATAATCTTGGATTTACTAAGTTTTCACAGTTTCTCTGTTTTAACCAACTCCAAGTCTCTTTATATATTTCATCTGCACCTAATGGTATGCCATTCTTTTGTTTTGCAGATAGATAGTCACTAGGTGTTGGCATATCTGCTCCATCAAGGACTGCTCCGTCTGGTAAGTCAACAGCATCTATTTCTTCTGGCGTGAATGTTGGAATATCATTCATTAGTATTTCTACTTTTTTACCTTTTTCTATTTTTTCAGCAGCAGGCTGTGGTTTCCCTCCTGCTTTTACTCTTCTTCCACCTCTGTATGTTCCGTCTTTAGCGATAGTATCACCTCCTAGTTTATTATCTTCTTTAATAGGGCCTTTGAACCCGTTTTTTTTTTGTGTGAGAGGGCGGCACCGTTGGTAGGGGATTCACTCGTAGAGATTAAGACTCCCCCTACCCACGGAAAACTATCCTCCAAACCTATCTCCACTCTTTGCATGAATCTTTGAGTGGCAAGATTTACAAAGACACATAAGATTGTCTTCGTCATTAGTTCCACCACGAGAAAGAGGAAGTATGTGATGTACTTCCTCTACCTTTGTCATTCTATTTTCTTTTAAACACATCTCACAAAGTGGATGCTCTGCTACATATCTTTTTCTTATAACCCTCCATGCTTTTCCATAACGCTTATGGGTTTTAGGATCTCGTTTATATTTTTCATAGTTTTTGTTGTATTCTTTTTCATGTTTCTTACAGAATCGTCCATCAACTAATTCAGGACAACCTGGATGTGAACATGGTCTCTTAGGTTTTCTTGGCACTTTATCACTCCATAAAGAAAGCCCTGAAGATTAAATCTCCAAGGCTCTTTTAATTATTCTTTTGCTATTTTAATAATACTACAACTCCATAGTGACATTCTATGACATTTCATGACAGGATTTGATTAGCTTTGAAGTTTCTTTTAACCCCAGATTGTGAAGTCTATGAATATGTCTAATATCATAATTCATATCAACTGCTATCTTCTCCCAAGTCTCAAAGCAAAGATATCTTTTTTCAAGGATAACTTGAAGTTCTTTATCTTGAATTTGTTTAATTGTTCCAACCATCTCTGCTTTCAAATCTACAAGTTTATCTATATCCCTATTGATTTCTTCTTGAAGATCTATAATCTTAACAATAGTATCTTCAAGTTTTGATGTTCCTCTACTAGGACTCTTGGGCATATCTGATAAGGTCGATGTAGCTTTTGTAGCTAAGGCATTTAAACTTTCAACTTGCTCTAGCTTACTATTAATTCTCTTGTCTAAATAAAAAGCTTGCTTTAAATATTCTTTTGCGTTCATTTCTTACCTCCATAAGTATTGAGGTAAGTTCTCTATAGAACCTCTACTCATTTTAGATTTGCTTTTACTGCATCAATGAGTGCAGCTTGTGTCTTATTCTTATTTTCTAATGATTTCATTACATCTTCATCAATAGTTCCTTTAGATAAGATATGATGAATTACAACTGTTTCTTTCTGACCCTGCCTATATAGTCTGGCATTGGTTTGTTCATAAAGTTCTAATGACCAAGTAAGAGAAAACCAAATAAGTGTTGAGCCACCTGCTTGTAGGTTTAATCCATGACCAGCAGATGCTGGATGGATAATGGCTACAGGAATCTTACCTTGATTCCATTCTTTAAAGTCCTCACTTGTCTTAAGTTCTCTTACATCAAACCTATCTTTTATTCTTTTCAAATCTGACTTATACCAATAAGCTATTAGAACAGGTTTTCCATTTGCACCTTCTATTAAATCTTCCAAGGCATCAAGCTTTCTATCATGAATATGAATCATATTTTTATCTTCATCATAAACAGAACCCGATGCCATTTGAAGTAACTTATTAGAAAGGGCTGCAGCATTAACAGCATCTATGTCTTTATCCTTAATACTAACGACCAGGTCTTTTTTTAAGGTCTCATAGATATCTCTTTCTTTATCTGATAGATTTACAAAGACTTCATTGTTTATCTTCTTTGGCATTTTTAGGTAATCTTCAGCTTTCATAGAAACTGTTATATCTGATATCTTTTCATAGATTGCATCTTCAGCAAAAGGCAGTGGTTTATAGGAATAAATGATTGGTCCGTTTCTCTTATCTGGTTTGAAGTAGATTTCCCTGTACTGTCCAATAAATCTTCCAAGTCTTTGACCCATATCCAGCAGTTTAAACTCAGCCCATAAATCCATTAGTCCATTAGATGATGGTGTTCCAGTAAGACCAACTATTCTTTTTACCTTTGGTCTAACTTTCATCAAAGCTTTAAACCTCTTTGACCTATGAGATTTAAAAGACGATAGTTCATCAATTACGATCATATCGTAGTTGAATGGCTTTTCGCTCTTATTTATTAGCCAGTCTACATTTTCCCTATTAATTAAATAAATATCTGCTTGTTTATTTAGTGCTTTTATTCTTTCTTTTTCACTTCCTACAACTACTGAATATTTTAAGATATCAAGATGGGACCATTTTTCTATTTCTTCTTTCCAAGTATCTCTGGCAACCCTTAATGGTGCTACAATTAAAACTTTAGAAATTTCAAAAGAATCAAAGAGTAAGTCTTTTATAGCTGTTAGACTTATAACCGTCTTGCCGAGACCCATGTCCAGTAGAAGTGCTGATTCTTTGTTTTCTTTTATAAATTCAGTAGCATAGTTTTGATATTTATGTGGAGTATATTCCAATTAGTCACCTCCAATCCTTTTTATTATTTCATCAATGTTTTCTTTGGAATCAAGAACATAAACTTTAAAACCTAAGTTTTTAAATTGTCTTATTCTTTTTTTCTGAATTGGTCTTGGTTCTCCTCCAGGTCTTTTTGTTTCCACAAATCCTATCTTTCCTTTAGGTAGAAGTATTATCCTGTCTGGTATTCCCGTCATTGATGGAGATGTAAATTTGAGACAAAGACCTTCATGGAGTTTCACTTTATCTACCAATGCTTTTTCTATTTCATTTTCTAACATATAAACCTCTATTTTTAGCCATTGTGCAAGTCGTGAAACTCTATTATATAACCTTTATATATAACTAAAATTTAAATTACCTACTATATAATAGTTATATATATGACATTCACGACCTGCACTTCTTGTATTTTTACACAAAGTCTGACTTTAATTTAAGTCCACTTATCACAATCCCTTGATTAGTTTTTCTCCTCATAAATCCATTGGATGAAAGAGCAGAATAAAAATCTGTTGTTGACCTTACATAATCACCAGTTCTTAAACAATAGGTCCTATATTCTTGATAGACTTCTCCAGATTTTTCTTCAAAGGAAGAATCAATCTCACAACACTCATTTAAGAAATGCTTGAACCAGTTATTTGATTCCTTATATTCATTGATGGCATCAGCCACTTTTTTAGGTAAGCTGAATTTAAAATCTTCATAAATAGCTTTTTTAGCACCCTCAATTAACCACTTGAGAACTGCTCCTCCAGCCTTATCTACTAAATAATCAGTGTAATTTTTAATATCACTACTTCCCTCTATCTTTGCCTCAAAAGGAATGACAATAAGTCTCCTCCAAGTTCCTTCATCTAAGGCGCCCACCTTTGGTAGGTGGTTAGTATATAGGACAAGGGTATGAGAAGGTATGAACTTAAATGGATCTCGATATTTTTTCTCTGCTACAATCTCATCTGTAGAACAAAGCTGTTTTACATTTGAAGTATTAAGTCTTAATCCCTCTTGAAGTTCAGCTGCAATTAAAAGTCTTTTACCTCTTGTTTCTGCAAGTTCTGGTTTGGCATTTCTCTTAGAATTAACAGTAAGAATATCTGCTGAGATTGACCCACTATATAGATTTAGAACTCTAGAGATAGTATTCCAAAAAGTGGACTTCCCATTTCTTCCATCACCATAAGCTATAATTAGAGCCTCAATATAGACCTTTCCGATTAGAGAAATACCAGCCACTTTCTGCACATATTCTATAAGTTCTTTATCTTTTACAAAAAAGGTATCCAGGGCATCAAGCCATATATCCATATTTTCATCACTAGGATCTACAGAGGTTTCTTTGGTTATATAGTCATCTGCCTTATGCTCTCTACACTCTCCAGTTTTCAAATTTACTGTAAATGAGGGAGTGTTTAACAAGAACTCATCCACATCAAGTTTTCTTTGGTCTATTTCGAGCATGGGTTTTGATTCTTTTAATGTTGCATGGATGGCTCTGGTGTCCCCTCGTTTTACAGTATATTTCTTATATGCTTCTAAGAACATGAGCTTATAATATAGAGATTTCTGATTGTCATTAAAAGATGCCAAGGCTTTCTTCTCACTCATAGAAGAGATTGTTTCTCTAACACCAGATTTCTTTATATCTTCTTCCATTTTTAGAAACTCGTTGTCTATTTCTTCTAGTTGCTTCAGAACCAATTCTTGAGAGTATCCTTGTGCTTTTAGTTCAGATTCCTCCCAGTAAGAGTCGTTGTAAACAAGAAAACCTGTAGAAGGAGAAAAACGAATTCTATCTTGGTATTCTCTTACAAAAACTTCTGCTTGACCTATGTCTGAAAATTCAGAAGGCCTTAAATTTATGCCTTCAGTGTATTCTTCAGGTGGAACATAATCTTCACTTGCAGCTACCTTTTTATAAAATTTACAAGCTGACCTCCATATTTGTTCCAGTTCATCATCTGGGAGTGGTGGTGAACAAAGGCTGGCTTTTTTATCAAATAGTTCTCTTGCCTCATCTGTATTTCCATATCGAATGAGAACCCTACCTGCAAAATGGTTCATGGTTGAATTTCTAGAACCTTGATGAATCAAGTCTTGAGAGTTATCAAAGTCTTCAAAGTTATCTTTTAGAATTTCTGTCACATATTTACTTCCCCTAACTATTTCAACGGCAGGATTCTTAACTCCAAAGAAAAATCTCGCTCCATCTAGTGCATTACCATCAAAGAAAGTATAAGTCTCTGCCAACCTTTCTTTGATGCCTACATATTCAGCTAAATTTGTGATCTTAGGAATTGGAAAATATATGTGCATTCTTGGTCTTGCAGCTTTTCCATTTTTTTCTTTTCTATGGTTTCTGCTGTAAACTATGGCAAATTTAACTCCATCAAATATTCTCTTTAAATCATTCATTGAAATCCAATCATCTGGATTTTCTGAATGGTCGTTGTCTATATCCATTGGAATGCATTCTGACTCTATAAAATTATCATTGGACCTGTAGGAATTTTTATACTTAGCCATTACATGGTCAAAACTCGCAGCTTTCTCAAATGACCTAACATCTACTGCATTGACCTCATTAGGATAAACACAGTTTGACTCCACTCCTATTAAATTTGAGGTGTATATTTTCAATTAGGCTACCCCCTTTATATGGCGAATCTTCATTTTTCTCTTCTCAGCAACTCTTATTTCTTCTGCCATTCCAGGACTTATGTTGTCACCAAAGACCCATACTTCTTCACATTTTCCTAAAAGGACATAATTAAAATGCATGGCAAGTCTTCTTTCACTTTTATCACTCATAAACTGAGGAAATAAAAGATGCGATGCTATTGGTATATTTCCTCTATCCAAGGCATAGCGAGAATAAGTTCTTGCCTTGATTACATTATTTTCTACATCTCCAGAAAATGGACTGCAGATATATACCAAGGGATAGTATTTCTTCTCTGCATTTTTAATTGCTTGATAAGGAGTGGGATCCTTGCACCCACTCCCGTTGTATAGTTCCTTATTCATAAGTATCCCTCATTGTTTCACTACAAGTATTACAGCAAACTTGGGTAGAAACTAAATCTCCCTCTTCCAATACTTCAACTAAATCTACTCGAACTTCTTTTCCACACTTTGGACAGGTGCAAAAAACATTCTCATCATTTATTTCAATGCTTACTTCCATAGAATCATTTATCTTTTCTTTAACATAAAACATGAATAAACCTCCATTAGTCTTTCTTATAAAATTCACTTTCAAATCCATCTGCATCTAAGATAAGTCCAGGTGCCCAGCTAGGAACTATGGAAATGATTTCATTTATCTCTTCGATACTAGATGAATCACTTTCTATTACAACTTCGTCATGGATATGCATGACGATATTAAATTCTTTCTTCTCAAGTCTCATCATAGCCTCAGCTAAAATATCTCTTGCGATGGCTTGAACTATGTTTTCTACAAATTTACCGCCGTAGGATTCTATCTTGTCCCACTTATTTCCTACTACGATTCCCTCATAGACTATTGACTCTCCACCAAATCGATTCATCCCTATTTTTGCTTTTGGATAAGCAAGTCTTCTTTTTGAGGGTAGTTGTATAAAAAGAATGCCTTTTTCATAGCTAATAACTAGGCTCTTATATTCTTCTTTAGTTCTAGTCTTTACAACTCTTTTTACGACTGCATCTATGTCCCACCAAAGACTCACTATATTTGGATTAGCCTCTCGCCAGGAATCAACTATTGATTGAAGTTCATCTTCAGACAAACCCATCTCAATACCACCCATTGCTTTAAGAGCACCTAAGGCCCCTTGATAACCACAAGCTAAAGTCGCTATCTTTCCTTTTTGTCTAAGATGACCATTTACTCCATGCTTTTCAACTGGCACTCCAAACATCCTCGATGCTGTTCTGCAATAGATATCTTCTCCATTTTCAAAAGCATCCAATACCCATTGTTCTCCTGCGATCCATGCAAGGACACGGGCCTCTATTGCTGAAAAGTCTGAAATAATAAACCTGGTGCCTTCTTTTGCTATAAAGGCCGTCCTTATTAATTGGGATAAAATATCAGACGGGGATTCATATAGAATTTCCATAGTTTCGTAATCTCTATTTTTTACAAGACTTCTAGCTAGGTCTAAATCTTTTAGATTGTTTCTCCTTAAGTTTTGAACTTGAATAAGCCTTCCTGAATATCTTCCAGTTCTATTTGCACCATAAAATTGGATCAGCCCTCTTGCTCGATTGTCTTTTCCTTTTACATTTTTCATAGCATCATATTTTCTAACTGAAGATTTAGATAATTCCTGTCTAAGTTCCAATACTTCTTTAATATCTCCTTCAGCATTTTTAAGAGCAGACTCTACATCTTTCTTAGCTAAGGAATCTATCTCTAAGCCTTTTTTATTTAGCCATTCTTTTAGCTGTAAGGGAGAATTTGGATTTTCAAGACCAGTTAATTCTATGGCTCTGTCCATATTTTCTTCTCGTAATATTTCATCAAATTTAATAGCTGAATCAACTAAAGATTCATCAATTAAAATTCCTCTATCATTGATGTTTTGGTCTATCCAGTAGTTTTCCCATTCTGATTGAGGCATAGGAAAGGCTGATATTTTTTTCTTTATCTGCATTTCTGTTTCCACATCTCTTTGGTTATATTCCTTAAAGGTAGACCACTTTTCTAAGTCGTGATGTGGTAGATTTCTTGTCCTCATACCATTTGTCTTAGTTGGTTTACAAGGAATAGAAAAATATCTTATAAGAGCCTTGCCTTCATTCATCTTTTGCTTATCTAGTTTTAAAACCTCTCCTACTTTTTCAAGCGATAGAGGTAACCCTAAATAGGCTGACCAAATCATTGTGCAATACCAACCTTGAGGTTTTAGTCTCTTACCTAAAAACCTAGATAGACACACCCTTTCAAAGTTTGCATTAAAGGCCCACTTTTCTACGCTTTCATCACTAAGTGCTAATAGTATTTCTTCAGGAATAATCTCTCCACTTGCTAAATCTACTACCTTAACTTCTCCATCATCAATAGAATAGGCAAAGAGGAGGATTTCAAAATCCTCACTCTCAGCATATTTGTATACACCACTTTTGCCTAAGTCAACTGAAGAATAGGTCTCAAGATCTATGGACAATTTCTTCATAGCTATCACTAAGCTTTGTTAATTCTGCTAAATTATTTTTTCTATCTTCTTTTATTTGTTTTTCTATTTTTCTGATATCTCTATCTAGTTCTTTTAGCTGAGCTTGTAAAAATCCAAGCTTATACCATAAAAAGGACCAAATAGCTAAAACTATCGCTGTAATTAAATAGTCCATTTCTACCTCCTATGCTAAGAAATCTTCGTCATCATCGTCCATAGCATCGAAGTCATCTGCTGCATTAGACCTATTTCCTAGAGGTTGACCATCTCTTAGTTTTTGAATATTTCCGAGGCCAACGGCCACTCCTTTATTCCCATTTACATTGTAGGCGTAGAAGTTAAGGGATACCCTTGCATAAACTCCTGAGTAGACTTCACTTCTATCAAGAATTGGCTCTACGTTTCTATCTACAATTTGAGGTGCTGTCATAGAGTTGGCATTTAAGAAGTATGCATCTGCATATGCCTCATCATCTTTTTCTGTGTCACCATCCCTTAATGGAAGTTTGATAGCTTTTTTATTTGGTTTCTTGCCATTAAATTTAGAAAGCCCTTCATCAATAGCAGCATCTACTGCTTTTTCAATTTTCTCAATTGTCTTTTGGTCGCTCTTTGGGATAATGACAGATACTGAGTATCTTTCTTTACCGCCATTGATTGACTTTGGTTCCCATCCGTTAAAATATGATAATCTAACTTCACCTGTAATTACTTTTGTTTTATTTTGCATTATTAAATCCTCCAAATTCTTCTTTCACATTTTCAATTACAACTTCTTCTCTTTTATCATTAATGTTCACTAAGGTAAGTTTGCCTTTTGGTTTTTCTAATAAGTCGCTGATATTTTCATCAAAGACTTTCTTACCTAGTAACTTAGTCATAGCTGTAATGCCAAGTAACTTCTCTTCAAAGGGATTAAATCCCAGTTCTTTTACTTTTTTTACAACTTCATCTTCATCTCGGTATTTTCTATTAGACCTACCTTCGACAAGTTTTAGATCCTTCCATCTATGACCCTTCATTGCTCTTTCTAAAGCGTAAGCCTTGATATCTTTGACCCATTGTTCCAGTTCGTCTAGTCTTGGTAAAATCTCTTCAATTTCATCGTCAGATAGTTCTGGTGGTAGAGTAAATTCATCTTGTGCTAGTTTCAGATTCTCTTCTGCTCTTTTCCTGCATCTGTTCTTTGCTTTGCAAAAGATGCACCATTCTCCACATGAGAATTCTCCTTCTCCTTTGTAAGCTTTCTCTGCAATCTCTCGTACAGATTCTCCCCACTTATAAAGTTCTATCTTATTGATTTCATAAGTTGATATGTTACATCTTCTTGGTTGATATATGTGAAGAACTACTTTCTCGATATCATAAATTCCATCAAAGAGAGTCAATGCACCAAGTCCGTATAACATGAGTTGTGAATTATCTTTAGCATCTACTAAAACTCCCTGACCATACTTTAGATCTATTACATGAAGTTCTTTTCCTCCAACAACTACACAGTCAGCTGTACCAAATGACTCTTTAACATAGTCTGATAGGTCAAGTCTTTCTTCCACGAATACGGCTGTGCTTTCATACCTACTTATAACTTCCGTTACATATGAGGCATATCCTTCGGTTAGGTCATCCATTTCCTCATCATAAAAATCCAAATCATCAGAAGGATCTTTTACATTAAAGCCTAATATCTTTTTTAGCTTGTATTCTGCTAAGGCATGAGCCGATGTGCCTTCAAGTGCATAGGGACTAACTTCATCTTCATATTTTTGAGAGAGCCTAACGCTTGGTGGACAGTGAATCCAGCGTGAACTACTTGATGCAGATAATATTGCGTGATCGCCCATCAGAGTTTCTCCACATCTGCTACCAAGTCTTTATATTTACTTGGATCAATTTCAGATAACTTTTTAGCCCCATACTTTTCTAAAAGTTCTCTTATTTTTGCTGTATGGCCTAATCTTGATTTGTCAGCTAGTATCTTTCTAACATCTTCAATCTCATAGATCTTTTCTTCTTGCTTCACCTTTTCTTCTTTAGGTAGTTCCTCATCACTTTCTAGTGCTGTTAGAAGGACACCTATACTAGATGCAAGATTCTCTGCATCTTCTTTGATTTCCATTAGTAGCTTTATTCTTGACACTTTTTTCTCCTTTCTCGATTTCTCTAACATCCACTGAATCAACTGTCATCCCAGGGTCTAATAGATAAATTTGTCTGTAGCCTCCAAACAAAAATTTTATTAATCTGTTTGGAATTTTTCCGACTGCACCTTTAAGGACATTTGTCTTTTGTCCTTTCTCATTTGTTACATTGATGATTATTTTGTGCCTCATGTTTGCCTCCTTTCTGAAAGGGTCATCTCCCTTACAAATCACAGGCAAAGAAAAAGGACGAGTTTTTAACCTCGTCCTAAAATATTTAAAAATTATTTTTAATTGTCTCTTTTGCCTTGTCCAAATGTTTCTTAACCGCAGCTGAAGATATGTTCATTAAATCTGCAATTTCTGACTGCTTGTATCCATCCACAAACATCAACTTGATTACTAATCGCTGTTTATCCGTTAATAAAGAAAGTATATTTTCCATATGCTCCGACCATTCAAATTCTTCATTCATGTCTTTGGATTTAATAGTTGCTATTAATCTTTTATCTGGATCAATATCCCCATCGTTATCGAAATCAAGAGATAAGTTATAGTTTCTTGGGAATCTTTCCTCTACTTCTCCTTTTAACAAATCCTCATTAGGTTCATATCCATGACTCTTTTTAAAGTCGCTTATAAATTCTTGTTTCCACGCATCTATTTCAGCTTTCTCTTCTTTAGTTCGTTCAGGTCTTAGATTCTTGTTGTTATAGTAAACTTCACTATCATCTAAAGCATGTAGTTTTTTGATATCCACTTCTGTTATCCCATCTTTTCCTGGTTCTAATTCCACTTTTGTTTCATCTGCAAACCTATAAACATACATGGTTCTTTCGTCAGATCTAGTCTTTCTAATTTTCAAAATATTCCTCGCTTTCTTGCCTGATAGCAAGGAGCGAGAAATACAAATTTTACCTACAGTTTATGGAGCATAGTTGTCTTTCACCTAAAAAGGCCATAAGAAACTAGAGGTACTCCATATACTTCTTTCAAAATTGATTGAAATTAGTTTATATGTGTATCTCACGCCCTTATAGCTAATCAGGCTTGATATAATTTGTAATAAAAAAAGCCTAATTCATCCGTTAAGATAAATTAGGCCGTCTTGCAGCTCTTAAAAATTTATGCTGATTTTTTGTAACTCTTTATGTCGTACTCTGTTTTATCTATTCTTTTAACTAAGGTGATACATCCACCTCTAGCTAGTTGAATACTTTGCCCGACTTCAAGTCTAACTTTAATTTCTTGTTTTTTATAGATATTTTGTAATATCCCAGTTTCTGCTTCAATTTTACAAATAAGTTTATTATTTGCATCTTTTACTTCTTGAATTTCTTTAATAGGCATCTTCCTTTCTTTTATATTTTAGCTTGCGGTAAAATAACTTCTATATTAGTGTTGATTGGATGGAACGTGTGGCTTAAAAAAAATAGAAGTTATCTCGTTCCATCTATTCAACATAAATTATACCACATGTGTTGATTGCATGCAACACTTGTGCTATAATATTATTATAAGGAGGAAGTTTATGAAAGACACTTTGGGAAAGGTTATATCCAATAGACGTGAAGAGCTAGGCATCTCTCAGCGTGAATTGGCAAAAAAAGTAAAAATTAGTAATTCTACTGTTTCGAGAATTGAAAACGACGATAAAATAACTCCAGATAATAACACTCTTAAGGCTATATCTGAAGTTCTACAAATCGACTATAACTATCTGCTTGCCTTAAATAAGCAAATAGATGATGAACCAGAAATTCGTATTATTCAGAGAGCAGCAAGAAGCATGGATCAAGGAAAAAAAGAAGAGATGTTAAAGGTATTAAAGAAGCATTTTGAAGAAGAATTTGGCAGTGCAGATGGAGATATGCAATAGTGAGGTATACTCCAGATTATAAGATTTCCCTAGAGAAATCATATGAATTATTGGAAGATGCCGATATCTCTGAAATTCCTGTTGATTTAAATAAAATTATTGATTGCTTTAGCAATGAAATCAGTGTAAAAACTTACTCTGAATATATGAATGATGCTAACTGTTCTTTACAAGATGTGATTGATTTTTTCGATAGTAATTTAGGCGCCTGTAGTTATAGACCCGATACAAATAAGTATATTATTTATTATAATGACGTGGATAAAACTGAAAACTGGATTAGATTTACCATAGCTCATGAACTAGGACATATTTTTATTGGCCATCACCAAATGTATGGTGTTGATGTTCTGTCCAGAAAAGGTGTTAGTAAGAATAAATACGAAGAACTTGAAAAAGAAGCAAATAATTTTGCTAGAAATCTATTATCACCAGCACCTCTTGCTGAACAAGTTGTTGTGTTTGAAAAAAAGAAAAATCCTAGCACACTATCGGATTTATTTAGCATAACAGTCCGAGCTGCTGAAGTTAGATTACAATATATTTCAAGAGACTTAAGAGATTTTTCTAATTCTATGCTTTCTTTTTTTAAAAACACATTTAATCCTCTCAGTATATATTGCCCTGAATGCGGAATGGAACATGAAAAAGAAGCAGACTATTGTGTTAATTGTGGTTCCAAGTCTTTGGCCTTTGGTTTTAAATATCAACCTTTAACTGATGGTATAGATTCTACTAAATATGATACGTGTATTATTTGTGGTTATAGAAACTCTAATCGCAATGCAAAATTCTGTCCAATTTGTGGAGTTCCCATATCTAACACTTGTTCAAATAATAAGGATCACAATGTTAAATTAACCGATTATTACTGCTCAACGTGTGGAAGCACTACTACAATGAAAGACCATATACAAGAAAATAACCAGGAAAGAGGTGAGATAGATATGATTTATGATGATGGTGTAGAATTTGATGAATCAACAATGAAAGTAAAAATTTGTCCTAAATGCGGAAATGAAGAATTTAGTGATAATGCATTGTTTTGCAAAATATGTGGAACGAACTTATATAATGATTGTGAAGGAATTCATACTCAGAATTTTAATGGTTTTGATGATATTGTTGAAATACATCATAACCCAAGTAATGCCAGATACTGCGAAACTTGTGGGGCTAAAACAATATTTTTTATAGATGGAATCTTATGCGACCACAGTGAATACAATAAAAATTTTACTGATGATTCTAATTCAGGATTTGATTTTCCAAGTGATGACCAGCTTCCTTTCTAACTAAAAGAACTAGCCTATTTATTTTTGGCTAGCTCTTTTTTTATATTTTATATGTCTATTCTGTCCACTCTCCTATAAATATCTATTCTGTCTACACACCCCTAAGATTTTTACTATTAATATATTCCCACAAGGTGTTTTTCTAATAGAGAAATGGCTTTTAGGATTTCTTCTAAAACCCCAAAAGCCATTGATTTCAACAGTCTTATATCCTGTTATCTTATTTTCTTGACATCAATACTACAGTCTCAACATGCTCATCATTGTCCAAACCTATGTTGAGGTTTTCTTCTATAATTGGGAGCTTGAAAGTAATTGATTTTAGCCATTGTCCGTTAGGTTGTTTTTCTTCATAAACTTGAATTTCAGAGATCAAAGCTGTAATTAACTGCCTACGCTCTACATCATTCATGACTTTATAGAGTTTATCAAAATAGATCAGAACCTTATATATGTTATCTCCTGTAAGCTTTTCAGCTTCAATAGTTTGTTTCTTTGCTTTTGCATCAATTAACAATGATTCTAATTCTTCAATCTTATCGTACATGCGATAAAGTCTATCATCTAAATCCTGTTTCCTTCTCTTATAATGCTTGTCATCAACATCTAAATTATCTATTTCCTCAATTAGCTTAAACTTTGTGGAATGACTCTTCCTCAATTCTTTCTGGTAATTATCTATCTCTTTTTCTATTTCAGAGGTATCTACCTTCATGTTGATTTTTTCTTGCATCATAGAAGCAAATTTTGGATTGCTTACTATCTTTATAATTACCTCAGCAACTGCATCATCTAACAATTCTTCTCTGATTTGTTTATTGTAAGTGCATTTATGACCTCGTATCATCTGCCTATGCTTACATCCATAGTAATAAAAATCTTTATACTTTGTGCCATCTTTCTTTTTCTTGATACACTTGTTCCCAAACATTCCCACTCCACATATCGGGCATTTTACAATTCCAGAAAGCATGTGTGTGCGTGTATCTTTTCCTTTATTAACATGCTCATATTTCTTTGCTTGAGATTTTAGCTTAACCTGAGCAGCTTGCCAAACTTCATCGGAAACTATAGCTTCATGTATCCCTTCAGATATTAGATATTCATCTTGTTCAACCTGCTTATATTCATTTCTTGTACCATGAACTTTTTCTAAAGTTCTTCTTCCAAATGCTATTTTCCCATTATATACAGGATTCTTTAATATCTTTCTTATAAGACCTGCATCAAACAAAGGATTCTTACCGTTCTGTCTTGGGATTTTTCTAATTCCATGATTCTCTAAGTATTTAGATATCCCATTGGCTCCTATCGTAGTATTTACATACTGGTCGAAAATCGTTCTTATGGCAACTGCCTCTTCCTCATTTATAAACAGCTTGCCATCTTCAAGTTTATATCCATACGGAGCAAAGCCACCATTCCATTTTCCTTCCCTTGCTTTTTGAATGCGACCTTCCATTGTTTGAATACGGATGTTTTCTCTTTCTATTTCAGCCACAGCTGATAAAACAGAAATCATTAGTTTCCCAGCATCTTTAGATGAATCAATGCCATCTTCAACGCAGATAAGATTAACTCCATAATCCTGCATTATCTGAAGTGTAGAAAGAACATCAGCGGCATTTCTTGCAAATCTTGATAACTTAAACACAAGAACAAAAGACACTCCATCTTTTCCAGATTTTATATCTTCCATCATTCGATTGAACTGTATTCTGCCTTCAATAGATTTGCCAGACTTTCCGGCATCTTCATACTCTCCGACAATTTCGTAATCGTTGTAAATAGCAAAGGCTTTCATTCGTGATTTTTGTGCCTCTAACGAATACCCCTCTATCTGTATTGACGTAGATACTCGTGTATAGAGGTATACTTTTATTTTTTCTTTTGACATAGCATTAACCTCAATATAACTTGTCTATATCATATATAGTTTAGGATTTTTGAATTTGAGTTTGGACCATCATTTCAAGTATATTATAACACTTTTATTAGTCCGTCTCAATTTGTGTTTTTGCCATGTCAAAACTATTTTTCATCTCTTGATTTTTTACTGGCGTTGGATTGGGCAGATTATCTAAATCTAAAACACCAGCATATTTTGTAATCAGATTTGCAATTAAATCAGCCAGTCCATTCCAGTCACTATCCACAGACACCCCTCCTTCCTTTACAAACTTTCTATAATCAAAATATGTTTTCTTCAATATTTTAAGTTTAACGACTTTGGTAGGTGCTTGGCAGCAACATAGGAATCTCACCTCCGCCTCTTATTCCAGACGAGCCGGCTTAAACTATTGAAGTATCATTATCACTACTTGATTCATCGAACAGGTCGCCACATCTGTTTTTATGTATTCTTATTTATCGCTCGCTTTCTTGTTTCCTTGATTTCTCAGTATTCATAAAACCAAAATTTCTTTCAGCAGAAAGGTCATGGCGTAAGTCATAATCCTCCACAAGTAGATAAAGTCCTACCTTTGGTCTATTCAGTTGTCAAGGAACAATTGCCTATTGGCTTTCAGAGAGATTTTCTTTTAAGTTATTCTTGAAAATAATTCTTCAATTAAATTAAGAGGACAGATCTCCCTTCACTTTATAAAAGGAAAATCTGCCCTCATGCACAAGGCGATTACTTCATAAATTCTTCCAATAGCACCCTTAGTTTTTTAAGAATGCTATTTTTTCGCCATTGTATAGCTTGATAGCTCACTTTCTTACTTCTTGCTACACTCGATAATGTTTCGTCATTAAAATACAAACGCTCTATGATGTCCCTTTCTTCATCATTCAGCCCTGACATAGCCTTTCTGACTGTTTCAATTAAGATCTGTGTTTCAATTATCTTTTCTACATCCACACTTTCATCAGCAAGGTTATCTACAAAATTCCCGTCATGATCCAATGATGAAAAAAAGAGCAAGTGGTTTTTCTTGTCCACCTGCTCTAAATACTTTTCGTGTTCTTTTTCTCGCCAGTAGACTTTATATATCTGCTCGCTGACTTTAACCCTTTGTCCGTTGACATAAAGGTAATATTCTTTTGGCATTTAATTTCCTCCATTTCTTTTTTGTCTATTTGTTTTTCAGACAAAAAAGGAGGACTCCTGCATCTCGGCATAAGAAGTCCTCTAAAATGAACGAAATCTGTATTTTCTCTTAGCTTGTTTAATGGGTTAGCAAAGTATTTATAAAAGCATAAAGATATTAGGGTTACGGAGAAAAAGGAGAATTTTTATTATCCTGATTTTTCTTTAATAAATAACATATTTTCATCCTTTATCCTCCATATTATATTTAAAGGTTTTACATAATTGTTCCTTCCTAAAAAGTTTTGTTCTATCACCTAAACGAGCAAAACCAAATTATCAATTACGAAAAATATATAACCTCATCGCATACCTCTTCTAAAAATTCATAGTCATGAGATATTATTAAAATCAAATCTTTCTCTTCTTTGAAATTCTTTATATTTTCAGCAACTACTTTCATGCTTGCATAATCTAATCCGCTTGTAGGCTCATCAAAAAACAACAGACTTTTATTTGAAAGTAAAGCCGATAGAATAAGTACCCTCTGTTTCTGCCCTCCCGATAAAGTGTGAGGGTTCTTTTTCTTTAACTCGGCAATTTGCATATCTGCCATGCAAATATTTATTTTTTCATCGTCTGTATCCGATGTTAAATTTATTTCGTCATAAACTGTATCCGTAAACAGCTGATTATTTACTTCTTGCATAACTAATAAACTGTTTTTGATTCTGTTTTTGGAGCTTAATTGCCTACCACACTTGTAAATCCTTCCCGAAGACTGTTTCTCAAGTCCGCAAACAATTCTTGCAAAAGTAGACTTTCCTATTCCATTTTTTCCAATTATTCCTATAATCTTTCCCCTTTTAAAGTTTAGGATATCTATCTTCAAAATAGTTTTCTTTTTTCTTTTATATAACAAGTCATATATTTCCAACTCAGTTACATTTTTTAAGGTATTCGTTTTTCTTTTAAAGTTTCCATCTTGAAATTCAGTATGTCTAAGCCCTGCTTTTAACCTTTCTTCTTCAGTTAAATTTTGAATTTCTTCCATACTGTATTCTTTGATTATTTCCCCACTCTCCAAATATATTGCTCTATCAACAACATTTTTCAGATACCATAGTCTGTGTTCAGCGATTATAATTGTTTTACCTGCCGCTTTCAGTTTTTCTATTATTTTTGATAGTTCTCTCATAGAGTCAATATCCAAACTGGAAGAAGGTTCATCAAAAACAAATACTTTCGGGTCTAAAGCGAACACACTTGCAATTGCAATTTTTTGCTTTTCTCCACCTGAAAGTTCAAATATATTTCTGTTCATTAACGCTTCAAGGTTGAATATGTTTTTAACTTCCTCAATCTTTTTGTTTATCTCTGCCCTATCCAATCCATAATTTTCTAAACCAAATGCAATTTCGTCAGTTGTATTGGTTGTATAGAATTGTGTTTTGGGATTTTGAAAAACCGAGCCTACATTCTTAGATAATTTATAAATTGGTGTAGTAAATGTATTCATACCATTGACCATAACACTGCCGGAAATGTCCCCATCATAAAACTCAGGTATTATGCCGTTCATAAGCTTTAATAGAGTCGACTTTCCGCAACCGCTCCTGCCACATAGAAGAATGCATTCCCCTTTTTTGATTTTCAAGTTTATATCTTTTAATGAGTAATCAGATCCTCCCTTGTACTTAAAACTTAATTCTCTAATTTCAATCATAAATCCCACCCTGACACTTTCATAAATATTACTATTGATAAAATTAAAATCATAAGAATTAAAACGCCAATGTCATTTTTTCTAATCTTAATTAGGTGTCTACTTGTTTTTTGAACAGGAGCATCAAGCCCCCTTATAATGGCTGATTGGGATAGCTCATCCCCAATTTCTATTACACTTACGAATAAGGGTACAAAAAAGTATTCCATTGTCGCAGCAGTTCTATGAAATAAATTATAAATACTAATGCTAATCCCTCTTGTTTTCATCGCCATATTTATATGACTCCATTCGTCTTTAATAGTAGGCAAACATCTAAATATTACAGAAATCATTATGAGCGAGTCTTTTGAAAGTTTTAATTTTTGTAAAGTTGACACTGCACTGGAAACAGATGTTGAATTTAAAATCCATTTACCCACGATAATACATGGCAGAAATTTTCTTCCAATTGCTAAGATAAATAAAATTAAATTCAAAAGAAAATTCATGCTAAAATAGGCTAAAGATTTTTCCAATACTACACTTATTACAAAAAATAAAATATACCTTATAGCGGATTTTTTATAACCATCGCTAATAATAATGACAAGGAAAAATAATGTAATAAGGCTTTGATAGATCCAATCAAACCCTAAAAAAATTAAAATATTCGCACCTATAAGCAAGATAAGTTTTGTTCTGAGGTCATATTTTGACCCCAGAACAAACTTTGAATTTTCCATTATAAAACTCCTGCGGATTCCAACTTTTTATTTAGTATTTTCTTTGTAAAATATGAACCAATCAAAGAGAATATAAATGTGCCTATAATCATAACTGGTAACATCCATATTGGTGTCCATGCTCTTACTGTGTTACAAAAGCTTTGATCTAAGCCACCTTTTATTACACTTTCAAAAAATGCTTCTCTCATAACCCAAATTGGTAAAAATCCTCCAAATAAGTTTAGAGAAAAAAACATATGACTAATTGTATTTTTCTTAAAGTCTGTATAATTCCCACCTTTTGCTATGAACATAGCAATTATTCCGGCAGGCACTGCCACTAATGGTGCAATTGGAATATGTCCAGTTGCAACTAATAAAATACTTGGTAAGATAGCTGCGATTACAATAGCAGTGGCTGACTTTGTTTTTGCAAGAAGCATATGATAGGTTGGTGCAGCAAGTAGTGCTACAAGCATAGGCATTAGTAAAAACAAAACAGGGACAGGCATAGATATTGCCCCAATAACTGCATATGTTACAAAGTAAAGTGCAATTAAAACACCAGCTGTAACTGCATTTTTTGATGATTTCTTTTGTGTTTTCATAAGTTCCCTCCTTTAAAATTGATTGTTACTGTACAATCTTCCATTCTTTAGACTTTTCTTGATAATTCCATAAGTCTTTATATAGTCCTTCATTTTTAATAAGTTCTTCATGCTTCCCAAATTCCTCTACCTTTCCTTTGTTTAAAACAACAATTTTATCAGCTCCCATTACGCTTCTTAATTTATGGGCTACAACCACAACTGTTTTATTTTTAATTAAATTTGATATGGCTTCTTGTATAATAAGTTCATTTTCAGGATCAAGCGAAGATGTTGCTTCATCAAGTAGTATTATTGGGGCATTTTTTAATATTGCTCTCGCTATTGATATTCTTTGTTTCTCACCTCCAGACAGAGTCGCTCCTCCTTGTCCAATCATAGTTTCAAATCCATCATCTTTTTTGACTATAAAGTCATAAGCTCCTGCCATTTTTGCAGCATTCATGATTTCATCTTTACTTGCATTTTCATTACCAAATTTTATGTTGTTATAAATTGTGTCTTTAAAAAGATACACATCTTGAAAAACAACAGAAAATTTATCCATTAATTTATCAGGGTCGGCTGTTAGCAAATCTACCCCACCAATTTTAATTGTCCCTTCATTAGGATCAAAAAATCTGGAAATTAATTTAATTAGTGTAGATTTTCCAGAGCCAGAGTAACCAACAAAAGCAGTTAATTCATTTTCATTAATGTCTAATGAAACATTATCGATAACCTTAGATTCCTTGTAAGAAAATGAAACATCGTGGATTTCAATTTTGTTACTTTCGTTTACATCGGAATTTCCTGACATAGGTTTAGCGTTAAGTAAGTTAATGATTCTCTCTCCTGAAACTGATGCCATTTGTAGACCTGTATAATTTACAAGTGCAAGCTCCAAGGGATCAAAAATCCTTGTGCCTACAAATAAGAACATTAAAAATGTATCAATTTCCAAAGATCCATTTATAAATAAATAGGAACCAACTAAACTCATCAAAGGAAGTCCTATTCTTAAAATCATACTTGCTATAGTAGTTAATGAACCAACCCCTTTCTCACTCTTAATATTTGCATTTCTTGAGTTATCTATATCTTCTTCAAGTTTTGTTAATGTATCATTTAAGCTGTTATAAGCTTTTAGAGTCTTAATGGCATCCAAATATTCATTTATATCTTCTTCCTCTTTTATCCTCATTTTCTTTGTTTTTAAATAAATTTGTTTCTGAAAGTTTTGCATGAGCATAAGAAGTAGAACAGAAATAGGTAGTCCTATAAGAGTTGCTATTCCCATTTTTACATTAATTATCAAAAATAATATCGAGCAAAGAATCGCTACACATATACCACTGAAAAATTGAGGCAATTGATGCGTTACTGCCGTTTCAACTTTGAAAAAATCATTCATTAATGTATCTAAGATCTCTGCCGAGCTTTTCCCTGAAATATAACCTATTGGCAGCTTTCTTATGTGGTCTGCAAGCTCTATTCTTCCATCTGCACTTGTCTTGTATCCAAGTTCATAGGTATATTTTGTGGCTAAATTTTCCAATAAGAATGTTATTAAGAAAAATACTGCCATTATCCCAAAATACTTCCATAAAAGGCTCGTATCTATACTATCTGCACCTCTATTTAAAAATAGTGTTTCTACAATTTTCGCCAAAGCAATAAATGGTATAAGGTTGGAAATAGATGCCAAAACATTTAAAATAATTGATTTTCTTATATTATTCATCTTTCCTAATGTAATATTTCTTATCATTCATTCTCACTCCCTTCTATATCCATTTGCCAAATATTTGTCTTCTTATAAATATCAAAGAGTCGCTTATATATTCCATCTGCAAGGATTAAATCTTCATGCTTACCTCTTTCTGCAATTTTTCCATCAGATATTACTAAAATTTGATTTGCATTCTCTATGGTATTTAACCTATGAGCAATCATGACAACTGTCTTATCTTTAACCAATTCAGACAAAGCTTCCTGCATAAGATATTCATTTTCAGAATCAGCAAAACTTGTTGCCTCGTCTAATACTAATATTGGTGCGTCCTTTAAAATCGCTCTTGCTACAGCAATACGTTGTTTCTCTCCTCCAGATAAATAAGTCCCTTTACCCAAAACAGTGTCATACCCATCAGGAAGTTTTACAATAAAATCATGACATCTTGCTTTTTTACATGCTTTTATGACATCCTCTTTTGTAGAACCTGTCTTTGCCATAGCAACATTATTGAAGACTGTATCTGTGATAAGATCACTGTCTTGAAAAACGAATGCTATCCTCTCCATTAAGGCGTTCATCGGAATATTTTTTATATTAACTCCACCAATTTTAATAGAGCCTTCTGAAGGATCGTAAAATCTGGGTATTAGCGTTCCAATGGTAGATTTGCCTGCTCCCGAATAGCCAACTAATGCTGTAACTTCTCCTTGTTTAGCACAGAAGCTTATATTCTTTAAAACCTCTTCATCTCCATAAGAAAAGCTTACATTCTCGAATTCAAGATCATGACCTTTTATCTCTTCCTCGATATTTTCAATTGCCAATTCTTTTTGATCTATAATTTCGTAGATTCTCAAAACAACTTCATTTAGTAAATTCATTCCTTCTGCAAAATCTCTAAGTTTTAATGCAGGTACGCTAATGGCAGGTGCAAGAATCAAATAGAAAATAAAAACTGTAGCAAAATCCAAGTTATTATTTCGTGACATTAAAAGTATTCCTACTGGAACTATGAATGTAGCAACAGATAAAATAAACATTCTAAATGAAACAAATCCCGGTCTTATCATTGATGTCATCGAACTTGTAAAGTCTCTATATTCTCCTACTGACTTTGAAAAAGTTTTAAATGATTTTGCTCCTGTTCCAAATATTTTCACTTCCGGCATACCTTTAACGTATTCAGTAGTTGCTGAATTAATTTGATCCAAAATCGCAAAGTTCTTCTCAAGTCCACCCGACTTTATAATCTTTGCCATGATTGCAATCTGAATTCCTAAACCAACAAATATAATTAACAAAGTCGTAAGACCTAATATTAAATTTATCTTCAACATAACAATTATCATTGCTAAAATTAGTGCTAAAGTTGAAATTAAATTTGGTAATTGATGAGAAAAATATCCCTCAATTTGATTCATGTCCGATCCTAATACTTGCCTTATTTTTGACTTGTTGTCTCCGGTAAAAAAACCTAAAGGAAGATTCCCAATATGAAATAATATCTTCTTTTTTAAGTTAGCTATTAAAACATATGAAAACTTATGGCATAAAATACCGCCAATGTAAGTTAAGCAATATGCCAATACCACTGTTGCAAGTCCATAGGTGCAGAACTGTATTGTACTTTGTTCTAATTTTCCATATAAAAATAGAGATTTTATGACTTTGTATATCACCAAAATTGGACAAATACTTAATAGCATACCAAGACTAACAAATAATATCCCTCCTACAAGTTGTCCTTTTTTTATTTCACTGTAGGAAATAATATCTTTGATTGATTTCTTCTTTTTCATCTAAAACATACCTCCTTACCGAACGAGTTCGTTCATTTGCCTTAAAACTAATACAAGGAAAACACCATTGATGTTTCCCTTGTAAAATACTTATATTTTATTTTTCTCTAATGAGGTCTTTGAAATAGTTCGCTTATTATTCCAAAGGCTTCACTTGAATTTGTTTTGTTTTCTCCCTTAATAATATAGTCATTATATATTGTTCCAACAGCTCCGTATAAAATAAAAGCTGCAAAACTTCTCACATTTTCCCTGTTTATTCCCATATTATTTTCTATTTTTTTATTTTCAATTCCTTCAATTATAAACTCTGAATAGACATCTATAAATTTTCCAATGTAATGAATCAATTCCCATAGCCTGTACGAGTTATCTGTAATTGAATTCTCTTTTGAAAAATTATATCTTGTTGTAAATTGACTGATATCTTTTACTATGAGATCTCTTAGAATTTTTATTCTTTCTTCGTAATCTATTTCCTTGTTTTGAAGGATACCTAACTTATTTTTTAATTTTTCATCAAAGTATGTTTCCATACACGCCAAGAAAATATCTTCTTTTGATTTGAAATAATAATAAAACATTCCCGGCGCTCCATTAACTTCTGCGAGAATATCTCTAACAGAAACTTTCTCATACCCATACTTTTCAAAAAGTCTGGATGCTATGTTTATAAGCTCCTGTTTTCTTTCTTCTGGATCTTTTACATTTCTCTTTACCATAACCTCACCACCTATTGACCGACACTCGTTCTGTATAGTTATATGTTAGTCTAATCTAACCGTTTTGTCAAGAGTATAGTAGAAAATCATACTTAAGTATGATATAATTACCAATGATTTTAATATATGCTTAATGCTTGAATTCTTTTGTAGCAAGCACAGTAAGTGTACGGACACTTACGAAAAATTGACGAAGCAGCCCTTGGGGATCTGCTTCTTTTTTTATCAATTTTTAGCTTGTTAGGGAGAACCCTAAGACCCCGAAATACACTCAAAGGAGGAATTAACTATGGCAAATAGAATAAGAAACGAAAGACTTGAAATTAAACTAACTGAAGAAGAAAAGGCTATTTTTGAAGAGAAAAGAAAAATTTCAAAGTGTAGAAACATGAGCCATTTCATCCGCAAATGCGTTTTAGAAAAGGAAATTTATCAAGTGGATTTAGAGCCTTTCAGAGATTTACAGGGCTTACTTTCTAATGCAACAAACAACATCAATCAGATTGCAAAGCGAGTAAATTCAACAGGTGTAATCTACAAAGAGGACGTCAGTGATATAAAAAAAGAGATTGAACATTTCTCAAAAGAGCTGTGGCTAATTCATTCACTACTTCTGAAAAGAACATCTGAAACGGAAGGTGAATAATGGCTATTACAAAAATACACCCAATAAAATCGACTCTTAATCTTGCTATCGACTACATTGTAAATGGAGATAAAACAGATAAACAGCTTTTAGTCAGCACTCATAAATGCCACGAATCAACTGCTCACACTCAGTTTTTAAGGACACGAAATGACGCAGGAACAAAAGGAACCGTTCTTGCAAGACATCTCATTCAATCATTTTTACCGGGAGAAACAAGTCCTGAAATGGCTCATCAAATCGGTATGGAGCTGTGTAAAAAGATACTCAAAGATGAGTACGAATTTGTCTTATCTACTCACGTAGATAAGGGGCATATCCACAATCACATCATCTTCAATAATGTAAATATGGTAACAGGTAGGTGCTACCAGTCTAACAAGAAAAGCTACCACCAAATCCGTTATCATAGCGATAAGTTATGCAAAGAAAATAACCTATCTGTCATTGACGAGTTTTACGAAAGCTATAAGAAAAAATATAAGATTAGCGGTAAATCTTGGTATGAAAATGAACAGGCAAAACATGGCACTTCTTGGAAAAGTAAGCTTCAATTTGACATTGATAGGATGATAAAACAATCCAAAAACTGGGATGAATTCTTAAAGAAGATGGATGATCTTGGCTATGAAATCAAATACGGTAAGCACATTGCTTTTAAGCCAAAAGGTAAGGCGAGATTTACAAGGGCTAAAACAATCGGAGAAGATTATACCGAAGAAAGATTAAAAGAACGAATTGCAGAAAGAGAGTATATCAAGACTCCTGCTGTCAAAAAACGTATCGGCAATGTTATTGACATGAACACCAATGCAAAGGTAAAGGAAAGCAAAGGCTACGAATATTGGGCAACCAAACATAACCTTAACACAATGGCTGAGTCTGTTATTTATATCAGAGAACATGGCATTAAATCCGTTAAACAGCTTGACGAGTATATTCAAAAAGCAGCCGATGAAAGGCAAAATATACAAGAGAAAATCAAGGCTATTGATAAGGAAATGCAGAAGTTTTCTACCACTATGGAACAAGTTCATACCGTTAAAAAATACAGAGCGTGCTACAAGGAATATACTGCTAATCCATCTGACAAGGCATTTTTTGAAGAGTACAAAGCTCAGATTACCCTATATGAAAATACCCTTTCAGAACTCAAAAAATCCTATTCCAAGCTCCCAAATTCAAAGGATATTTTAGCTGAGCTTGATAAATTACAAGAAAAAAAGAATACCCTTATGCAAGAGTATTCTTCCTCAAAATCCACTATGGACGAGCTTTATAAGATACGAAAAAATTACGGAATTTATATGGGTAAGGAGATGGAGAGATAATCTTTATCTCCTTTTTTCGCAAATAAAAAAAGAGTCGGTGCAGTCCCAAGGCCACACCGACCATAAGTTTATCTCTCAGCTTCTTTTGATGTTTCTTTCTTCTCTTTATGCTTTTCCTTATCTTCAGCCTGATATTTTTTGATAGCTCCAAGCACAGACTCTTTCTTTTCATCTCGGCCTTTCATCTGTTCCTTTGCCTTTAAGAGCTTTGAAGAAAGTATCCTGATGTTAGTATGTTCCTTGCCGTTATCGTCAACGGAAGTTCTAATCTGTCCAAAGAGTTTTACAAAATCTCCCTGCTTAAAATCTTTTGGAATATCACCCTTTTCTCCGTATGCGGAGCAATTATGATATACCTTATTGCCCTCATCATCTTTAGATACAACAGAGAAATTTGCCACCTTAAAGGCTTCTCCATTTTTATTTTCTCTTTCAACTGCATCGATCTTTCCTACAATATTTCCAACGATATTGACAAGATTATCTTTCTCCTCTTGAACATAAGGAAGATCTTTAATCTGCCCCTGTTCTCTTAAATCTTCAATCATGTAATCAAATTCCTCATGCAGTAAATTAAGGCTGTCATTGTCCATATAAGCCTCATAGAGCTTATCCAAAGCACTTTCATCGTTGATACCTTTTTCCATGCTGATAACCGCCTTAACAAAGTCCTTGTGGTTATCACTTACAATATCTTCTATCTGATTTCTCATTGTTTTGTAATCCATGTTTTTATCTCCTTTCATGGTAAAAGGGAGGTTTCCCTCCCTTATCGTACATATTCCTGTTCTTTTGCAGTTTGTTTTTCTTCTGTTTTACTTTCTTCCTGATAGGCTCTTATCTGTCCTAAGATAGATGGTTTATCACCCGTTTTCTGTGTGGCTTCCTCTTTGGTATGCAAATTATCTTCAACATCATAGGTTGACTCAAAATAATCGCTGTCCTTAAAGTCATTGTCATATCTGTCAGCAATTCCATCATTATCAAGGTCTTTAGAAAGTGGATCATAGAAGTTACATTCATCATCAATTTCAAGTCCCATTGCTTGCTTTAATTCTTCTTCATCTACCGAAACAAAGGTATTAAACTCTCCATTTTCCATTTCAAATTTTATGACATCAAGAGCCTTTTCAACACTTCCATTTTCCTTTACATAATCATAATGACTTACTACAACATCATTTACATATTGAGTTGCTGTATAATTCTCAAGGTCTAACTCAAACTGTATGCCATGTCTTTCATCCGGTGTATCAGTATAAGCAATTCCTATGTGCTTTAAATCAGGATATAGAGCGTCAAACTCATCATAACTATGATTTTCTTCATACTCTCTGTTGCAGAAGTCAATGATGGCTCGTTTTACATCCTCTACAAGGGGATTATTATTTCTCTTTTCTTCCACTTCTCCCATATCAAGGAGCTTATTCAGTTCAGCCAAGCGAAGCACCTTATTCTTTAGTTCATCAGCTTTTTCAAAAGGCTTTTGTAATTCTTCTTTGGCATTTTCAAGCTGTTCTTTTGTCCCGATGAGCTTTTCTTCAAGCCTCTTTAATTTCTCAGGCATTTTCTCAAGAGCATTATCCAGTCTTGTAATATTACCGTCCGCACTCGTTCCAAGCTCTCCTGAATGCTTTGCAGCACCGTTTAAGCTAAAGTTATGGGAATTGGTAAAGAAGTTATAGCTTACCTCCAAATCCATGTTTCTGTACTTTCCTATGACCTTGCTTTCATTGATTTTTACTTTAGAAATAGCTTCAAGCAGCTTTTCTCCGGCTAATTTCTTATCAGTAATTTCCTCACCTAAAATGGTAATGGAAGTAAACTTTTCCTCTCCTTCAGCTTTTGCTTCTACATCTTTAATATCTTTCTTTACAGCCTCAATGAGTTTTTCCGTTCTTGCTATTTCTTCCGGGTAGTTTTTAGCAACCTTATCCTCTAATCTGTAACGATTGGACTTATAGTTCGCTTCAAGCATTTTAAGTTTTGTAACCTCATTATCCAGATCCATTTTTTCCTTGATTTTCGGGTCACCTGTAGCAAGGGCTTTTATCTCTGCATAGTTTAAGCTGCTTTCGTCCACATCTTCTGCAACTCTTACAGGTGTCTTACTTGTCATAATCTGAGAAATGAACTTCTGTTTATTCTCTATGGTCTGCCACAAATACGCATCAAAGGTATTCTCTGTAACATAACGATAGATATTCACTTCTTTGTTTTCATTGCCTTGTCTGACAATTCTGCCCGCTCTTTGCTCTAAGTCGGCAGGACGCCATGGAACATCTAAATCATGAAGTGCAATCAGCTTGTTTTGCACATTCGTTCCGGCTCCCATTTTCTGTGTAGAACCCATTAAAATACGAATCTCGCCTTTTCTTACCTTTGCAAAGAGTTCATCCTTTTGCTTATCTGAATTTGCTTCATGGATAAAGGCGATTTCTTCTTTCGGTATTCCCATTGCCACCAGTTTTTCTCTAATATCATCGTAAATATTAAACTCTCCATCTCCTTTTGGAGTTGACATATCAGAGAAAAGAAGTTGTGTGGACTTATTTTCTTTTGTTTTATCCCAAATGGCAAAGACATTTTTCACACAAACATTGACCTTGCTGTCAGGATTGTCAGGAAGCAGTGGATTGATTAAACGCTGATCTAAGGCGAGTTTCTTACCGTCATTGGTAATTTTAAGCATATTATCTTCGTCAGGCTCTACTGCCCTGTTTCTCACATCATCAGCTCTTTTCGATAAGCTCTTTAGGATTTCCTTTTGCTCCTCACTTGGCAAAGTTTTAATAACTTCATAGTGTGCTTCAGGTGTCGGAAGATTTAGCATATCTGCTGTCTGAATATCCGCAACTTCTTTAAACATCGACATTAGCTCAGGCAAGTTATAGAACTTGGAAAATCTTGTCTTTACTCTATACCCTGTACCTTCAGGAGATAATTCAAAAGCTGACTGCGTTTCACCAAAGGTAGAAGCCCAGCTATCAAAATGCTCCAAATTATTCTTTTTAAGGCTTTCATACTGAAGATAACGCTGCATAGTATAAAGCTCTGTCATCGAGTTACTGACAGGCGTTCCTGTGGCAAAGACAATACCTTTTCCACCTGTCATTTCATCCATGTATCTGCACTTCATAAACATATCGGAGGACTTAAAAGCTTCAGACTGCCCAATACCTGCTACATTTCTCATTTTTGTATAAAGGTAGAGATTTTTGTAATTATGTGCCTCGTCAATAAAGAGCTTATCTACACCTAATTCCTCAAAGGTTATGACATCATCTTTTTTAAAATCATCGTTTAACTTTTCAAGCCTTGTTTCCAGCTTCTTTTTTGTTTTTTCAAGCTGCTTTACCGTAAAGTTCTGATTTCTGTCATGCTTATATTCCTCCACATAGTTTATTATTTCATCAATCTGATCCTGAATATGCTTTTCCTGATATTCCTTACTCATCGGGATTTTTTCAAACTGCGTATGCCCGATTACAACGGCATCATACTCTCCTGTGGCAATTCTTCCGATAAATCTTTTTCTGTTTTTCGGCTCAAAGTCTTTCTTATCTGCAACCATAATGTTAGCTGACGGATATAGCTGCATAAACTCACGACCGATTTGCCCTGTTAAATGATTGGGGACAACAAACAAGGACTTACTGCACATTCCAAGCCTTTTACTTTCCATCGCAGACGCCACCATTTCAAAGGTCTTACCACTTCCTACTACATGAGCAAGAAGGGTATTTCCTCCATAAAGGCTTCTTGCTATGGCATTTCTTTGATGAGATCTTAAATCAATTTCTGTGGTCATTCCCTCAAAGGAGAGCTTGCTACCGTCATATTCTCTGTTACGGATAGAGTTAAAACGCTCGTTATATAACTTTACAAGCCTGTTTCTACGTTCTTGGTCGCTAAATATCCAGTTCTTAAATTCTTCTTTTAGAAGCTCCTGCTTTTGTCCTGCAAGAAGCGTTTCCTTTTTATTTAGTACAGAAGTTTTTGAACCGTCCGGATTTACAATCTGGTCAAATACCTTTGTTTCTTTTAAATTTAGAGCATCTTCAATCAGCTTATAGGCATTTACCCTTGAGGTGCCGTAGGTCATCTCTGCAAGGTCATTTCCTCTGTCCCTGCTCTTTCCTTCAACATTCCATTCACTTGTCAGATTTGAAAATTTAACCTTAATATCCCATTTGGCATATCCCGGAGTTTTCAGCGTTTCAAAGATGAATTTTTCAATATCCTTATTCGGTATCCAAGTAGCTCCGAGTCTTACATTGATTTCACTTGCTTCAAGCTCCTTTGGAAGAACTTTTGTAAGCTCTGCCTTTTGATATTCCAAACGGTTCATCTCATAGCTTATCAGCTCTTTTTCTTTGCCATCTTCCGCATAGCCAAGATGAGGTAACTCTCTTTCGGTTTGTCTTAACTTTGCAAGGTAACTGTCTACTATGGCAATTTTGTCCCTGATATTTCCGCTTAGATACTCATCCTTTGTTACATAGCCGTACTTATATGAATTACTGCCGTTTGCACAAGCAAAAGGTAGATCTCCATCTTCAAGGTTAAAAGATAATGGTCTATAAAAGTTTTGTTCTTCTCTGATGTTTAGATAGATTTCTCCTCTAAGTTCTTCTATCAAAATCGGTCTGTCTTTATCTGTAAGGCTTCCCATATACTCAAAATCCACATATCCTTTTTCAGATACCGATAAAACAAGAGCTTCAAGGGAAGTGTCTACATGGTCGATAACCTTCGCCTTTGTGATTGTTCGCTTGGAGAAAATATCTCCCTTTGCTTTGAAGTTTTCTTCTTCGTCAAGGATTTCAATGGAAGAAACAAGCGGGAAGTTGCTATCCTCTTTTAAGGCTCTGGTATTAGAAAGGTTATTGACATATCCATGCTTCTTAGAAAAGCTGTCATAAATTTCATTTAGTTTTTCCTGAGCTTTCTTTACTTCATCATCTGAAAAATCTTCTTTCTGTTTGGAAATAACATCCTTTAAGGCTGCATTTAACTCAAGATAGTCCTTAATCTTTTCCTTGTTTTTATCCGTTACTTCTTTCTTTATAAACAGGGAATTTTCTCTGTAATAAACTTCATCATCAATAATGGTATATGAAAAGTTTTTAACATCATCTGTGGCAGGAATTGAGGTAATTTCATCATCAAGTAGCTCTATTTTTTCATAATTAGCATTTTTGGAGATTTCTTCGCTTGCTTTTGTCAGTAGCTCCTTTAAGTCTGTATTTTCTTTTGGCAGGCAAGCTATTGTATTCCCAAATCTTCCGGATATTTCTTCCATAGAACCAAGCACCTGTTCAGGATGATCAACAAAGTATTTGTTATATAAAAGCCCGTTTTCATCTTCAGCAAGGTGAATCCAGCCCTCATCCCTTTCTCTGATACTGTCCCTTTTCTTTAGGAAGATAATATCTGAGGTTACTTCTGTTCCGGCTACGCCCTTAAAGGTATCGTTTGGAAGTCTTATCGCTCCTAAAAACTCTGCTCTTGCTGCAAGGTAGCGTCTTACACTTTCGTCCTTTTTATCCATCGTTCCACTTGATGTAATAAAGGCGATAATACCGCCGTTTCTTACTTTATCAATGGACTTGGCAAAGAAATAATCATGGATAAAGAAGTTATTTTTGTTATACTCCCTGTCATTTACCTTATATTCTCCAAAGGGTACATTGCCGATAATCGCATCAAAGAAGTTATTTGAGAAGGAAGTTTCTTCAAGCCCCTTAATCTGTATATCACTTTCAGGGTATAAGAGTTTTCCAATTCGACCGCTTACTGAGTCAAGCTCTACACCATAAAACTTAGACTTGTTCATTTCATCAGGGATATTGCCTATAAAGTTTCCTATTCCCATACTTGGCTCTAAAATGTTTCCCTGTTTAAATCCCATATCCGAAAGCGTCTTATACACTCCGTCAATCACTGTTTTCGGTGTGTAAAAGCTCGTTAAAGTAGATTCTCTTGCAGCTTCATACTCTGCCTGCGATAAGTTCTCTTTTAGAAAGCTTCTCGCTTCTTTCCACTGTCCGCCTTTTTCTTCATCGAATACATCAGCAAGTCCTCCCCAGCCTACATACCTTGCTAAAACTTCCTGAGCTGTACTGTCAAGCTCTCTTTGTCCGCTTTCAATGCGACTCAGCATAGAGATTGCTTCAAGGTTATTATTTAACCTTTCACTTGGAGATAACTTGTCCGGGAGTGTTTCTTCCGTAATTTTGAAGTTATGAGCTTCTGCTTTCTTTATTCCTACTTCTTCAGTAGTCTGCTCTGGATGTTTATATGTTTGATTTTGAAATACCCTCTCAAGGTCGCCTTCCAGACGATAAGGAATGACATCGGAACCTGTTATCATGCCGCCAAGATATTCTGTATTATCTTTAACTGTTACCGTCTTTAGGTTATTTCCCATATCATCAAAGCGTGTGACGGTATAGTCTTTATCCTTGTATTTAACTTCATCTCCAACAATAAAGTTCGGCCTTTCAAGGCTTATCTGCTTCAGAAGATCCTCATTATCTGTAAAGGCTACAATCGGAATTTGATGATTGCCTTGTCTTACAGGATCAAGCCACAAGTCATTTCTTCCTGTGATTTCATTTTTAGAAATTTCTCTGACTTTGTATTCTTCATGATGAAAATAGACTGTATCACCTGCTTTAACTGCCAAATCATCTAAAGGGCTTTCCTCTTTTTCATTGAGCTCTACTTCTTCTCTATCCTTTAGGTAATCAAATAGTGTAGCCTGAACTGTGTCAACCCGTTTAACTTCTTCTGTTTCTTCAGGTGCTTCAAGCTCTGCTTTATTTTCAAAGCTAAGCTCTCCATTAAAGACAGACTGAAGCTCCTGCTCATCCATCTGCTTTTTAAGTTCACTGTCTTTAAGCTCTCTAAAAGTCTTTGGGAAATCCTCTAAAATAAACCTTTGTGCGTTTAGTTCTTTCAGCTCCTCAAGATTAAAATATCCCCATTCAGGCTCAATCCCAAGAACAAGTCCAAAGGCATCACCGCTTTCCCTGTCATATTCCGTCATATACCAAGTCCAATTTGAACGGAAAGGAATGATATATGCAGCATGAACCTCTTTATCCGCTAATGCTACATCCTCCTGTGCGTAAAGCTCCGGCACTCTTTCAAGCATTTCATCTGTCATTAAGTTTTCAGGATCATCTTTGGAATAATATTGTGGTTCTTCAATCTCTGACTTGTTTTCTGTTTCCTTTTCTTCAAGATAAAGATTTTTAGAAAACAGCTCGTCGATATGCTTTGCAACACTTGTCCAAGTAAGAAACACATCATTACAATCATTTTTCTGTAATCTAAGTCCTTTAGCATCGTGCCATTCATCACTTCCCATTGCTCCGGAAACAGCATGGGAGTGTCCTCCAATTCCATATTCGTCTTTTAAGAAATTCGCTTTTTCCTGAAGCGTATGATTTTCTTTAAAAAACTTGGTGATTCGTTCTTTTCCTCTATCAACGCCACTTCCTCTTGAAAGACTTTCAAGGACTTCATCTTCTGTAATAAAAGATTTAACTTTCGGAAGTTCTGTCAAATTGGTGCTATATTCCTTTCGTGGCAGCTCAAGTTCCTGTAATTTCTGATAAAGGCTATCTACCTTGTGATAGTGAAACCTTAGTACATTTCTATTTTCTTTGTATCCTTCTAAAAATCTGTCATATTCTCTGATTGTTTCTTTCAGATACTCAGGATTTTTTAATACTTCGGATAATCTTTTTGTTTCTTCCGGAAAGCCACCGCCTCTTTCAAAAAGTTCAAAATATCCTTGCTCTTTTCCTTCTTCACTTAAATCATGAGATAGATACCATAGAGATTCTGAAATCCGATCTCTTTCATAATCAAGAGCTTCTAAAAGCTCTACATTTGTAGCAAATTCCCCACTATTAAGAAGTTCATTTATCCTCTTTGCAGCATCATTCCAGTTTAAGACCTGCGTATCATCTTCTCTTGCAGAAGTTCCATAGGCTAAATGAATGCCTTTATCCGAATACCATGAAGATACTTCTCTTTCATCAATGTAAAACCCGTTTCCGCCTTTAAAGATATCTTTGAGGTATTCTCCCAATTCTTCTACTGTTTTTTCTTTGGAAAACTCAGCAATAACAGGAAGTCTACCGCCATCGTGATTTCCTCCGTTAACAAGGACAGTATCTATATCCTTCTCATTTAGTGGGATAGTAAGGCTTATCTGTCCATAAGAATTTTCAGGTAAAGAAAAAGAAGCTTTATCAGCTTCTCTTTCTTCTATCTCAGTATTTTCTTTTAAATTTCCACTACTTCCTTGATTGTCATTTCTTTCAGTGCTGAAATCATTGCCCCATACTGAGGATTGTTCTCGTCCTCTATCTTCCAAGCTGCCATCAGTTTCGGTTTCTCTGTTCTCATAAACTCTATCGCCTGTTTCTGAATGTCCATCAGGTGTCCTGTCAACTTCTTCTCCTTGTATAGATCTACTAACATCTCGAAGTGGCTCTGCTCCTCGCTCTGTGAAAGAAACTCCAGCCTCATCACTGCGTAGGTCGGATTTGGATACTTCCTTATGAAGTCCGTCTCTTCCTCCAAGCTGTTTAGCGTATTCTCCCTGATTTTCTCTATTATCTCGTCTGTACTCTCCATTTCGGAGAACTCGCTCGTTTTCATTTCTTCCCTGATCATCTCGTCGAAGTACATATTCTTCTACCTCCTCTAATTCTTCTTTAATCTTATTATATCCCGCTTCTTTTCCTCTTAAAACTTCTTTTTGAAGCTCAAGTTCTTTGCTTTTTTGAATGGTCGCATCAATAATCTTTCCGCTAATATCCGATACGGTTTCACCAAGACTCATTAGAGATATGCTGTCAAGTCTTTGAAAATTCTCTCTTAAAAGCTCGTAATCTATCGAATAATCTAATTTAAATCTTGACGCTACCGCATAGCTTACCGAGTCCCTTACAAACTTGGTAAAGGATATTCTATCCTCATCCGCTACTCTAAGTTCATTCATTAAGGTATCTATTTTTTCATCACCATAGAGTCTGCTTAAAGAAAAGATGTTTTCAAGTGTGCTTTCACTTTCCTCATAGCCCTCGCTTTTTATCATTTTCTTTAACACATCTTGATGATTTTCTTTGTCAAACTTCCAAAGATTTACTTCGTTGACATCTCTGTTTCTTGAAACTGTCTGACCTATATCAAAGATATAGTCCACTTTTTTGAATGTGCCATAGTTCTCTAAAATGGGGATACCTTTCTGTCCTCGCATTACTGTTCGATTAAAACGTTCCCTCCAGTAGTCAAACTTGGCGCAAGCTATTGCTTCAGGATTTTTATCATAGATACTTAATTGACTTCTAAAGTCATATCTTTGATTGTTTCCGACAACCTTTAAGAGCTTCAGATACTCTGCTTCACTATGAAGCACATCTTGTTTTATAAGCTCCAAAATGTTATGAAAATCATTGATTCGCATTTTTACCTCCTTCGTTTTTCCAAACAAAAAAGGCGGTTAGATTTTACTCTAATCACCTTTTAATTCTGTGTATTGCAACTTACCACTACTTCATAATTACCCACTGACCTAATTTCGTTGAGCCTTCATATCGAATAAGTCCTGCTTTCCTCATTTTATTTAAATGATAACGTACACCATCAACAGTCAGGTTTAGTTTTTCTGCCATTTCTTTCGCACTTATGTGAGGATTTTCAGCTATTATCTTAATAATCTCTTCCTGTTTCATAGTAGTTTTAGTAGTAGTTTTCATGGTAGTTTTTTCATCATTACTACCATTAAACTCTTTCAAAAATTCTTTATTCACACCCATAACTGCGTTGGTATAGTTATCTTCTGCATTATCCGGATAAAACTTAAGCTCAGGAGAACCATTTTCTAATAGTGCATCCTTTGCACGCCTTATACCCGAACCGTAAGACTCTATCAAATTAAGTGAAAAGAACATATCTTTAAGTTCTTTGTTAATATACTGCCTTCGATCAAAAGTTCTATCCCTGTTAAGAGCCTCAATGGTTACAGGAGGGAGCGGTCTATTATGATTCACAAAAGAAATTCTGTCCTTGTAAATGTATATCCCAACATATTCAGGCGTATCGTATTCCTTATGCAAAATGGCATTTGTAGCAAGTTCCTCAAATGCTGTAAGAGGATAGTTATAGACAATCTTATGCTCAATTTTATCAGCTTCCCTTATGGTATATGAAGCCATAATATTATCTTCAAAATATTTGCTGACTTGCTTTGCCTGTATCCAAACCGGACCATCAAATTTCTTTGATTCCATTTTATCAGTTCCATCAATTTCTCTTATGATTTCAACATGGGCATTTGGAATAAATTTATTTGGTGTATCTGCAAACATCAGCACAGCAAAATTTTTAGCTCTATAACCGCCATACTCACTTTCACTGACAAGCCCCATACTCTTTGCCATATCCAGCTTAGACATTTCTCTAATATCTTTTTTTGCTCCTGTTTGAAGCAAATATTCTTTCATATATTCATAGCTTAAATCATCTATGGTAGCTGTATCGTTCAAGTTTGAGCTAAAAGAAAAGTTTGCAAACTTCTTCAAAAGTTCAAATTCTTCGGTTGGATTTGGAAGCCTTGAATCTCTACCGACTCTAATATATCTTCCTGCCTTTAATCTAATATCTTTATCTTTTTCTGCCCTTTCACTTGTTTGAAACGGACCGTTACTACCACTTTCTACCGCAACTACGATATAGTATTCATCATCAATTTGATCCGTAATAATGTGATAGTTGATTTTAGGATGAATATTGGCAAGGAGCGATTTAAGTTCATTTTCTATTCCCTCTAATTTTGCTTCCTTTATCCCTTCAATCGGTCTTTTAGGAATTGCTTTTTCTCCCGTTTCTTTATCATCGACTTCTTCAATACCAACAAACAACAAGCCTATCTCATTGTTCATATAGTTATTGGCAAAGGCACAAGCAGTTTTTAGAATTTTATCTTTAAAATTTGCCGACTTTTTATATTCGATAAAACTGCTTTCTATGTTTTGATTTTCAAGAATGTTATGAGCCATTCTTTTTATATCTAAAAGCTGCATAATACCTCCTCTTTTCAAAATTTTTATTTGTATATTATACCATTTCCAGAGGATTTTCTCCACTCTGAAATCAGCAGGCACTTACTTGCGATATTTTAAAACCGCCTCCTGTATCTCGCTTTCAATATCTTTCAAGAATTTTTCTTTGGAAGATTTCCCTTTGGCAATATCCGCTAATTCCATTTCCCACTTTGCAGTTGTTTCCGCTGACTTAAAGGTATCGGATACTATTGTTACAAGGCTGATCCCCTTATGCGTAGCAATCAAATTCTTCTTATCTCTTGCGACAAAACCCTTATAGATTAAGTTTTCAATAATTCCTGCCCTTGTTGCAGGTGTTCCAAGTCCCTTTCTTTCCACTTCTACACCTTTTTCTAAGGCTTCATTTCCTGCAATCTCCATAGACTTTAGAAGCGTATCTTCAGTAAAGTGTTTCGGTGGTTGAGTAAATTTTTCTTTAATCTCTTTATTTTCAATATTTAAAACATCACCAATACTTACATCAGGAAGCTCTATGAACTCATTCTTCTTGGACTTGTATTCTTTAAGGTATTTGCTAAAGCCCTCGTCTCTAATTACCCTTCCTGAACTTGTAAATTCAAATCCGTCAAATTCAGCTACAATCTTCGTTGTGTTTTCCACTAATGGATAACCTACACTTGCGTGAAGCTTATTAGAAATAAGCCTATATACCCTCGCTTCACTATCAGGGATACTCGATAAATCTTCACTTAACGAGCTTACTGTCGGAATAATAGCGTGATGATCCGTAACTTTTTTTGAGTTAAATACTGTCTTGATACGCTCTGTATCAAAATCATTTTTTCCTAAAATGTTATTGACCGTACTTACAATCATATCTTCCGTTAAGCATCTGCTGTCTGTTCTTGGATAGGTAATAAGTTTCTTTTCATATAGGCTTTGAGCATAATCAAGCGTCTGCTTTGCTGAATATCCAAAATATTTATTACACTCTCTTTGAAGTGTTGTTAGATCAAAGGGTAAATCCGGCTTTGTAATCTTTTCTTTTTGAATGACATCAGTTATTTCAATATTATCGCCTATTAAATTAATAAGCTGCTCTGCGGTTATTTCATCACCAATTTTGTCTGTCGATAATGTAAAGCCGTTCATAGAAAGCTCTACGGTGTAGTATTTTTCTTTCTTAAAATTACTTATTTCTTCATCTCTTTTTACAATCATGTAAAGTGTTGGGGTTTGCACTCTCCCGACACTGTAATTTTGCTTATACAGGCAAGAATAGAGCCTACTGATATTCATTCCGACAAGCCAGTCTGCAATAGCTCTTGCCTGTGCCGATTCAAAGAGCTTATCGTAATCTTCACCATTCTTTAGATTGAAAAATCCCTCTTTGATAGCACTATCTTCCATTGACGAAATCCAAAGACGCTGCATTTTCTTTTTGCATTTAGCTTCGTTATATACCAGTCTAAAAATACTTTCTCCTTCTCTTCCCGCATCGCACGCATTGATAACTGTATCAATCTCCTTATCATTCATCAGCTTTTTAAGGATATTGAACTGCTTTTTTGTAGCCTTTGCCACTTCAAATTTGTACTGCTTCGGAATAATCGGTAAATCCGATATATTCCACTTAGCGTATTTTTCATCATAAGCGTCCGGATTTGCCATCTGAATTAGATGACCTACGCACCAAGATACCTTATATCCATTTCCCTCATAGTATCCATCTTTCTTTTTTGTTGCTCCAATAACCTTTGCGATAGAGATAGCTACACTCGGTTTTTCTGCAATGACTAACTTCATATATATTTTCCTCCTGTTTTTAATATAAGAGGGCGAAAGATTTTACTCTTCCGCCCTGCGTTTGCACCAAATATTATATAGTTTTAGGTGCAAATTTACTCTAACTCATCATCCTCTTTATCTTCTGCTTCGTCTGTTTCTTCCTCACTTTCTGCTTCAGAAAAGAAATCATCATCTTCTTCCTCTAATGCTTCAAGCTCTTTATCCTCTTTCTTTTTTACGACCTTAAAGTAATAACCTGCTCCTAATGCTCCGCCTATAACAAGAAGCAGAATAATGTATGTTCCTAAATTACTCTTTTCTTCTTTTTTCTCAGGCTTTGCTTCTTCCTTAGTTGGCTCCTCTTTGCTAATCTCCTGCTTCGGAGCCTCTTTCTTTTCAACCATATTTAGAAGATCATCTTCAGATACTTCCGTTAAAAGCATTACATTTTCTTGTGTCTCATCGTGGTTGATGATGAGATGGAAGGTCTTACCGTTTTTCGTTTGAAAGGTAATAAACTGCCTTGCATCAGCAGAATACAGTTCTGTTTCTTTGTTATCACCGCTATCCCCATGATGAATTGGATAGTCCTTATTCGCATTGTCCTTATTTTCCGTAACGGTTCCTCTTGCCTTTGACGGAGCGGAAGCTACTCCCTTATTCGTATTTACGCTCTTACTTGCAGTGTCCATAGATGAATCCTGATTGCTGTTATTAGCAGGAGCCTTCGGTGTCAGCTTATTAGGATAGCGAATATCTTTCTCTTTCGTTTCAGAATTACTTGTATCTTTTACAGTATTTTCTGAACTCGCCTGTGTAGTTGTTCTTTTTCCTGTGTTGTTTACAGGTGTTTGATTTGAAATGCCTGAGTTTGTCTTAATTCCGGAAATAGGGCTGTTCGGTGCAGACGGATTAGATATTACGGGAGCCTTGTTTGCTTCATTTGCCTTTTCCTCAAGCTCTTTAATCTTTTTATTCAGCTTATCCATTTCCTTCTTCATGTCTTCTGATAAGCCCTTATTTTCCTTATCTTTTTTCATTTTTTCTTTCAAGCTTTCAATCTGGGCTTCAAGTTCTTTAATTTTTTCTTTCTGCTTATCGCTTAATTTGTCTTTATCCTTCATTTCGCTATTTAACTTATCAAGTTTTTCCTGAAGCCCCTTAGTATCTTTTTCCATTTTGGAAATGTCATTCTTAGAAAGCTCTGTCTGCGTTGATTTATCTTCCGTCTTTGGAGTTTTCGTCTGCGAGCTTTCATCCTGTTTCGGCTTTTCGTCTTCTGTCTGAGTTTCTTTATCTTTAGCCTCAATCTTTGCTACCTTTCGGATAATTTCATCATTTCCATCGCCTTTTACTTCATAAAATAGAAACTCATCAATAAATTTCATATTATCAGGGAGCATCGGCAGATCACCGCTGTCAAGAAGCTGTCCTTTCTCAGCCTTTATCTTTTCTTCCCTATAAATTTTTTCATCTTCAAAGATATACTTTACATTTACTTCCACTTGTGTTTGGACAGCTTTATCGCTTGTAGGTGCTTCCGTTAAGCTTTGCTCATGAGCATAAACAACTGTCCAAAGACCCAAAAGGCAGCTTATACTTACAACGACTGCAAGTGCTGCTGTCCAAAACTTCTTATTCTTTTTCCAACTGGTTTTCATTTGACTTCTCCTTTTTCATTCCTACTCTTTGTCTGTTTACCTTTGCCATCAAATCACTGATTGTAATGTTGTTCTTTTTGCAAATGGCAATGATTTCTTCGTTTTCAAGTTCTTCTTCACGAATAAATAAAGGCTCCAATTCTTCATCAATCAGAGCCTTTTTATCCTTCAACTTCTTTATTTTGTTTTTCACTACCGTCAATTCTCGTTTCACATTGTTACCTCCTATTTCTTTACGTTTGGTGGGAATCCAAATCCTACGGGATGATGCTTGCAGAAAGACGCAATCCAATTGTCTAAAGTGGTTACTCTTATTCGTCCAATATTATCCATAACTTTACCATCTCCAATATAAATTCCTACATGACCATAGGTAAGTCCTGCTGTGCTTCCACTACTACTGCTTTCCACCGCTACAAGCATTCCCACTTTGAGTTTTGACCTGTCCGATGTAAAAGTATAGTTTCTGTACATATCGCAGGCATTTCCGCCAATATATCCAAGCCCTGCATTTTGATAGACCTGTGATACCCACATGGCACACCAGCCTGCACCTGGAGATGGCGTGATGTATGCAGCATTAACAATCTTCTTTTGAACTTCACTTGATGCTTCATACTCAACTCCACCACCTACGCCACCATTTGCACTGATAAGGTCAGAATTTCCAAAGGCTTCTCCCATATTTCCTTGTGCAAGGAATAAGGCTTCATAGTGCTTTAAGTTATCGGGATAATCAGCAAATACCTTTCGGATAATGCTGTCCATCTCTTTTTTATGAAGCGTTACAATGAGCTTTTTATACTCATAAGGTTCTTCATGACTTTCGGTATATTCGTTGCCATCTTCATCGGTATAGGTTTCTGTAACTGTCCTGTATCTGATTTCAACCTCTTCCCTATATTCAAGGTCATACATGGACTCAAACAATTCCTTTAATATGGATTCTACTTCCGATACACTCTTTACCTCTCCACATCTTGATGTAATGTAGGATAAAAGCTCATGGACATTATGACCAATATACTCTGTATTATTTAAGATGTACTCGTCATAGCCGGGATAGTTGTTTTTGACATGATTAACCTCATTTTGAAGCTCACTTTCCATAGCGGAAAAGTTCTGATTGATTTCATTTAGGACATTTGGCTTTGACAAATAGCTTGTTGTAAGAATAGAACTTGTGGAGTTCATAAAGCCTGTCATTCCCGTTCCTGCAAAGTTGATAAAGAAAGTTCCCAAAATAATAAGACCTATGAAAATAATCATAAGTCCCTTTGCTTTTCTTACTATAAATTTCTTTGAGCCTTTCAACGAGCCGATGAGGTTTTCTTTAATCCGATCTCTGAGTCTTGACTTATTCTCACGACGAATGGCTGCCTTTACCTGATTTTTCTTTTGAAATCTTTTATAGGCATTTGCTCTTTTATATTCATTCGTCTTTTTCAGGTTCTCTTTGGCATCACGAAGTTCAAGCTTCGATTTTCGTTTCCTGATTTTATAGTCCTTATTTGTAAGATCGTATCCTTTCTTCGCCTTTTTCTTATCAGAATATTTCTTTATGCCATGAATGAGTTTCGAGCTTGCGTCCGCTGTCTTTTCTCCTGCTTCCACCCCTTTGTTTTCATCGCTTCCATGGGATAAATAATCTCTTACGGTTTCACTTCCTTTTGCAAGTCCTGAAAGGGCAGATACTTTTACCATATCTTTCTTTAGCTTTTTCTTCTGCTCTTTAGAAAGGCTGCCATGAACTTTTTCGCTGACAGGATCTGTTCCCGCCTTTTTACCTTCAGATTTATTTTCCTTTAGTGCATCGTCCTTTTTCCTTGTATAAAGGCTTTCGGTGTAGTTTTTCCTCTTATACTTTCTCTTTTTAGCCTCATAACTTTTAGAGGAACTTCCAATAAACTCATCTTTTTTATGGAGATTATCATCCACATCATAAGTTGACTCAAAATAGTCGCTGTCCCTAAAGTCATTATCGTATCTGTCTATAATCCCGTCATTATCAAGGTCTTTTCCTAAAGGATCATAGATTTTTCCATCCTTTACCTCCGTAATATAATCCGATCTTCCTGTTTCACTTACAGCAGCTACACTATCCTTATCAGAAGATCTATATCTTGCGTTTCTCTTGGATGTTCCATAAGCCTTTTCATTATCAAAACTTACCTTGTTTATTTTCTTATGAACCTTATCCTGAAATCTGTTTTTGTCATGGACGATTTTTCCTCTGTAATCATCGTTATGCTTTAGCTTACTTTCTTCAGATGTAGTGAATGTTTCACTATGGATCATTTCTCTTTCAAGACTTGCCTTATGCCTTTCCCTAAAATCCTTTTTCAGCTTTTTCCCCATAGGCTACCTCACTTCTTCAGGCTTGGTAGTCATCTTCTGATAGAGAATTGTATCTTTCGGGAACTTATCAAGGAAAGGAACAATGGTATTTCCAAAGAACAGTAGTCCCTCTCCCTCGTTGGAATTGGTAACATATCTGAGCTGAGGAAGTGAGATTTTAAGTTTTCTTGCAAGTATCTCTCTATCTCCTGAGGCCTGATTAAGCATTAAGACAAAGTCCGTATTGTCAAAGATGTTTTCTATCTCCTTACTCATAAGTAGGTCTTTGACATTTTGCGTAATACCTGTTGGAATACCTCCCCATTTTCTAAAACGCTTCCATATTTCCACAGAATACGATGCTGTCTGTTCATCTTTTAGCAGCAAGTGGAACTCGTCGATATAATATCTTGTCGCTTTGTTTCCTCTGTTTTGCGATACCTTGTTCCACACCTGATCCTGAATGACAAGCATACCGATTTTCTTTAGCTGACTTCCAAGCTCTTTAATATCAAAACAAAGGAGTTTCTTATTTAAGTCCACATTTGACCTGTGATTAAAGACATTAAGAGAGCCTGATACATAGATTTCCATCTCCGTTGCCAGCTTTTTACCGACCTTTTCTTCCTGTCCTTTTAACATATCGTATAGGTCTTGAAGTATAGGCATATTACAAGGTTCTGGATTTTCAAAATACCTTTCGTAAATCTTAGGTAAGCACCTGTCTATAACGGACTTTTCTTCTGCTGTAAGTCCACTGCCACCAACTACAAGCTCAAGCATACTCATAATGAAGTTCGCCTTATCCTTTAAAGGTGCATCTCCATCACCATAGTTCATGTTTATATCAAGGGGATTCAGGTAATCCTTGGACTTACTGCTGACCTTAATGACTTCTCCGTTAAACTGTCTCACAAGGTTTCCATACTCTCCTTCTGGATCGCAGATAATCACATCATCATCTGTTACCAAAATTGCATTTGCCATTTCTCTTTTGGCACTAAAGGATTTACCACTTCCGGGAGTTCCGAGGATTAGACCGTTTGGAGTTTTGAGTTTTTTCCTATCTGCCATAATCAGGTTATGGCTTAAGGCATTTAGTCCGTAATAAAGACTGTTACTTGAATTGATAAAAAGCTCCTCTGTGGTAAAGGGCATAAAAACTGCCGTAGATGATGAGGTTAGTCCTCTATCTATCTCAATCTTGTTTACGCCAAGAGGTAGCACGCTGATAAGTCCTTGTTCTTGCGTATGGTCAAGTCTTTTCAGCTTGCAGTTATGCTTATTTGCAATGGAACTTATCTGAGAGATTGTGTTATCAAGCTTTTGCACCGTTTTTGCAAAGTTCATAAAGACGATACTTACCACAAACATTCGTTCATCTCTTGTCTGCAAGTCCTTTAAGAGACTCTTTACATCTTCTCCATAGGTGATTAAGTCCGATGGAAGAATGTCCATATCATAACCGCTTCTTACCGCTTTCTTATTTTCCTCAATTTTCATCTTGTCAATATCGGTATTTTTTCTCTTTACCATTTTAATAGCTTCCGATTGGTCGATTGCCTTAATATGAAAGGAAATATTGATGTTATCATCAATATCCAAAAACTCGGCAAGCATACGGTCTGAAAGCTCGCTTGCAAGAATTTGAAAATGACTTACTGCCCCGATAAATTTTCCAAACTTAAAGTACCTTGAAGGCGTGAAGTTAAATTCATCAGGTACAATGTATGTTTTAGTGCTTTCCCTTTTCCTCAGATTTTTGTATGAAAACTCAAAGGTCTTATTGGGATTTAATATATCGTGAAGTATCTTTAATCTTTCTTCTCCTGTAAGACTTTCAGCACGAACCCCCATACTTTTGAGATTAGATAATATATCTATCTCCAGTCTTTCAAGTTTTGATGTTGCCTGCTCTAAATTATCCGCTTCTACTGTAAAGGTTACATACTTTGATTTTTTCAGTCCATTATTTCCCTTTACAATCTGACTTTTAAGCATCTCTCTAAACTCAAGACGTATATCGTCAAAACCGTCCTTTTTATCCGGTATCTGAATTGCCGACTTCATTTCTTCGTTTCGTCCAAGTTGATTGATATATGAAAACTCAATACTAATACTTGGATCAAAGGAGTTTAGAAAATTTGCAAACTGATTAAAAATCAAGTCTCGATCTTCATCTAAGGCAAGTTGGTAGTTAATATCCTGAAAGGCTATGCTTTTACTAAAGTGCTTTTCGTCAAGCTGACATATACCGCTTTTTAAGAGTCTAAGATAGGGAATGGTATCTTCGACAGTATATCTTTTTGGTTCTTTTCTAAAAATAAGGTCAAGTAGCCCGCCTTTATCTTTTTTAGATTTTCCCTTATTTTGCTTTAAGTCCTGTCTTTGACTTCTTAACATTTTTTTGTTTTGTTCTAACTTTACCTGCTGAATCTTTCTTTTGTCTTTCAAGGTAAACCTCCTTTCTCACTCTTTTTTGTGGCTGATAAAACTTATGAAGGTAAATATATTTAAAATATTTCTCAAATGTCAGTCCGTCCTTTTCAAAAAGAGTGATGAAAAAGATAGGGAGCGTGGACACAATGAGAAATATGACGGCTATATCATTTGGAACGACCTTTCGCATAAATAAATAGACTGGTAGTCCTACCAGTCCTGTGAGTGTGAACCCTATCATCTGCCTTTTGGTTAAGTTAAAAGCTACCTTTGTTTTTACCTTCTTTAGGTCTTTTGGGATTGGTACATACGCCATAACTTACCTCCCATCTTCTTTTTCCTTTGAAAGCTCTGCCATGTGTTCATAAACAGAGCCGATTTCTTCCTGAATGCTTTCTATCTGTTTATCTATATTTTTGTTATATCTTTCCTGCAAAATACAAAAGTCATTATGGCAGCGACCGATGTCTTTTGTTCTTTCTTCCAAGTCATTAATCTTGCTAAAAAGTTTGATTCTATCAATCACCGCTATAACACCTGCTCCGATTACTACTGCTGTAAATACTGTTTTTCTTTTGATCATCCTATCCTTCCTTTCTGTTAGTGTGCATTTAATACGCTTTTGGCCAGAGTTCCGCTCTTTAGCATCATTAGTCCCAGCAAAACCGCATATCCAAGTATCGTCATGGTACTTGTGTGTATATCTGTTATCTGTATTGTCTTAACTAATACTGCGTATATTCCAAGACAAACCATTAAAAAGAGTCCTTGTAGCCCAAGTGCAAATAGTCCTTTGATATAGTTTGTGCCAATTTGTCCCCACTCTTTGTTTCCCATTGTGGCAAATGGAATGGCTGAAACCGATGAGTAAACATAAATCTCAAACATTCTTCCGTAAACCACAAGCATGATTACAATGGAAATTACCTCTATGGCAACCTTTATGAGTGAGGTTTCAAAAAGAATCATGACAAGCTCTCCAAGCCCCTTTTCTTTTAAGGTATCCATCATTGCCACTATCTGATCTCCGGAAACGGTGGCAGAGGTATTTATCACCCCTGCCGCCTTATTTACCATATGTTGTGCCACATCAAAGACCGCCATTGAAAACTCAAAAGCATGAGATACTAACCATACAGCAATCCACATCTTAATGATGTACTTAAAAAATTCAAAGGTGTCCGTATCATGCATATTGTTCTTTTGCATTACCATATTGATAAGCTCAATACAAAGGACTGCTGTGATGATTAGTCCCGCTATGGGAATAATGACGGAATCGTTAATGCTTTTGATAAAGGCAAATACATCTCCGTTCCACCCCATGGGAGTTTTTCCTACATCTGTTGCAACTGCACCAACTTTATCGTTGATGTCAAGAAACATGGACTCTAAGTTTGCTTGGATACCGCCCAGTAGAAGTTCCTTAAAAAATTCTTCTATCTTGTCGAATATTCCAAACATCTAAGCTCTCCTTTTCTTCTTACTTGAGTACATTGGCAAGAAGTGGAATAAGCTTAAGTCCGATAAGGACAATACCGCCTCCTGCCATCAGCTGCTTAATACCTTGAGATTTTGCACCCGGATTGTCATTGCCATATCCTTCCATCAGGTTGATAACACCCCATGCTCCAAGTCCTGCACCTACTGCCATTACCAAAATCTTTAATACATTAACTGCCTGTGTAAAAAATTCCATAATTTATTTCTCCTCGCTTTCTTCTTTCTTTTCAATCTTGTTATATGACTTCACTACAAAGTTTTTGTAAGTCTTTCCCTCTTTTTCACGCTTCTTAAAGTAACCAAAGATATGAATCAAATCGCCTTTTTCAAAGTCCTTTGCTTTCTCCGATTTTTCTCCATAGGCTGCGCAGTTGATATACTCCTTGCCTTTCCCGTACTTTTTTACAAGCGTGAAGTTTGCAACCTCAACAGTTTCTCCCTCTTTGTCAAAACTTGAAAAAGTGGGCTCTGCCAATAAATTAGCATTGATGTTAATCATTTCTTGCTTCATTAAAAATTTCTCCTTTTCTTTCAATAAAAAAGCGATTGGTGTTTTTTCTTTTCCAATCGCTAATGGTCATACTATTTACTTTTTTCTTAGTGGGACTTCGTATTCTTATCATCTTACCTCCTGACTTTGAGTAATAAAAAAGCAGCAAATCTATGTTTTTTAGACTTACTGCACTCTTGTAATAACTGTTTCTCTATTTAATTTTGCTTTCCCTTTTCGCTTCATATAGCTTTCTATATCAAACAAATTTTTCTTGTCATAGTCCTCAAGCAGCTTATAGTTCTTATGCTTTGTAATATCGAATTTATCCGATAGAAAAGGTCTGACACCACGAAGCTGAAAAATACATTTACCGCCATCCATGACTGTAATTTCATCTTGGCTCATAAGTTCCTTACCTGTCTTTTGATAATTAAGTCCAAAACTCTTTTGATTGCTCCTTGTTTCCGATGTGTTATATAAATCTATCGTTTCTTTTCCCAGTGTTTCGGAAAGTTCCTTTAATGTGGTCTTTTCCTTACCACCAAGAAACAAGGTACTATCACAGTTGCCCACAATTGTGTCAGCATTATCTTTATAGATTGCCTTTAGCTGAGATTGTGCTTGAAGAATTATACTTGCTGATATTTCTCTGGAACGGATTGTCGCTATTAGCTTTTCAAACTTTGGAATTAAGCCGATGTTTGCAAACTCATCAAGTAGGCATCTTACATGAACAGGTAATCTTCCTCCGTACACATCATCTGCCTTATCACATAGCAAGTTAAATAGCTGAGAATACATAATAGATACCACAAAGTTAAAAGTATCATCTGTATCAGAGATAATGACAAAGAGTGCCGTCTTTCTATCTCCCAGTGTATCAAGCTCCAGTTCATCCTCGCACATCAAGTCCCTAAGCTCCTGTATATCAAATGGAGCAAGTCTTGCACCACAAGATATTAGAATAGATTTTGCTGTTTTCCCCGCAGCCAATTTGTACTTTTTATATTGCTTCACCGCAAAGTGTGTCGGTTCTTTCTTTTCCAATGCTTCAAAGAGTCTATCAATCGGATTCATGTAGGTTTCATCATCTTCTCTTACCTCTGAAGCGTCTATCATATCAAGCAGTGTTGCAAAGTTCTTTTCTTCTCTTGGAGCTTCATACCAGATATATCCGATAAGTGCCGTATAGTAGAGTTTCTCAGCTTTCACCCAAAAGTCCTCACCTGCTTTTTCTCCCTCGCCCTTCGTGTTTGCGATAATTGTCTGAACAAGCTTTAGAATATCTTTTTCAGAACGAATATATGCAAAAGGATTGTATTTCATGGATTTTTTGAAGTTTATGGTATTTAGAATTTTAATCTCATAGCCATTATCTTCAAGCATCTTGCCACACTCAAGGACTATTGTTCCTTTAGGATCAGTCACGCAATATGACGAGTGCATTTGCATTAAGTTCGGTTTTACATAAAATCTTGTCTTTCCGGAGCCTGAACCACCTATAACCAAAACATTTTTATTTCTCGCGTACTTTGGATTAGCTGGTCTGCCGTTCATAGTTAATCGTTCAGTTTGTGTAAGCAAGATATTGTTCTGGAACTTTTCATCCATATACGGTTCTATATCTTTTCTCGTTCCCCATCTTGCTGAACCATACTCCTTTCCCTGTCTGAACTTTTTTGCATTTTTGCCTTTGCTGTAGACAATGAATTTAATTAAAGCTGCTACTCCTATGCCTATTAGAATGTCAGTTAGATGAATGCTTGGAATAAAGCTCATGGTGTTAAGCTCTAATATCCCTTGAAAGATTTTGTCTATTACATCGCCACCAGTATAGGCTCGTATATGGTGAGAGAAGATATTGCCAACATAGAAAAATGCAAGATAGGGAATGTTCTGCTTTAGAAACTTTGCCTTATCCTGCACCTTAAACAAGCCTTTGATGTCCTTTAGTATTTTCTCTATCATAGGCTCTGCTCCTTTTGCTTGTTCTTGATTTTGTCTTTAGAAACAGAATTTTTAGCCATCTCCTTAAACTTCTCAATGTTTTTATGAATAGATTCTTTCCTTTCCGTTCTCTTTTCTGATTCTGAAAGGGCGTGCTTAAATGCTTTGTCCATCACTTTCATATCTTTTGCTTGAAAGAACACTGAGTATTTACCTGATTCTTTATCTTTCATTACCGAAAACTTAACTCCATATCTGTTCAGTTCTTTTTTCAGTTCCTTCAATTCTGTTTCTTCTACTGGTATCTCTTCAAGCTGTCCCTTTTTAACCATATCTTTTAGTTTTACTTCATTCCCTTTACTCCCAACGAGCTTTTCAAGTCCACCGATTTTTTCTGATTCTTTCAGTAACTTCCTTATCAAATCCAAAAGTATCTTGCCTGTTACTTTGCCGGCTCTCACTTCCATGTTGAGCGTTTTTCTTGCAATTTCTTCATTGATCAAGTCCTTTCACCTCCGTTCAGTAATCTATCTTTATTGCGAGTTAGCTTATCTCTTTGAATAAACTTTCTGAAATCCTCACCTACAACCATAACGGGAATACACATTTCAATAATTCTTGAATAGATTCTTTGATATTCAACACTGTCCTTGCAGTTTTGAATTGTGTCGTAGGAAAGATTTGTTGTGAAAATTGTTGGTTTCTGTTTTAGGTACCTGCTATTGACAATGTTATATACCTGCTCTTTAGCATAGCTTGTATCCCTTTCAATTCCCAAGTCATCTAAGATAAGAACGGAAGTATTTACAAGGGATTCAATATATGCGTTTTTATCAAAGTCAAAGCTGCTCTTTTGAAGTTCATTGATAATCTGTGCAAAATTTCTAATCTTAACACTTATTTGATACTGTTCAATAAGGCTATTTGCAATGGAGCAGGCAAGATAGGTCTTTCCGCTTCCTACAGAGCCATAAAAAAGAAGTCCGATATTTTCTTTTTTCATTTTCTCATAATCTTCTACAAAATTCTTTGCAATCATGAGGCTTTGATTTTCTTCTCCCTGATAATTTTCAAAGGTATATGACCACTCCCTCATGGAATTGAAGCAGGTTCTTTTTAACCTTTCAATTTCCATCTGTTTTTCTCTTCGTTTCTTTTGTTTCTCTATTTCTCTATCGCATTTACAAGCTATCCTTAATATCATTTTGTTTCCGAAAAATTCCATTACATCACCGTCTTTTCTTTCGTGGCAGACTTTACAATAGGCGTGTCCGTCTTTGATATACTCTTTTTCAGAATCATAGGCAAATTCTACATCCTCTATCATTATTTTTTCCAATTCTCTTTTCATAAATGTTCTCCTTTGTTATATTCTTCCCATGTCGGTACATTTGATATTTTCGCCTGCTTGCTTTTGCCCTGATCTTTATAAAACCAAGAAAGTATCGTCGCTTTATGGTCTTTATAGATCTTTCCGGTACTCTTGATATATGCAGATAAGCGTTCAATGTAATTATCAAGCTGTGCATTTAGTTTGATTTGTAAATCAGAAATATCTTCATCAGTTAAAAATACATTTTGAAATGTTCCAAGTCCGTTTTCGCAAAAACTATATTCTCTCTTACTATACTTACTCTTATTATTCTCTATATAGTTAGAGTCAACATTTTTAACTTCCTGAAGTTCATTTTCTTTACTTCTGAGGTCAACATCTTTTACTTCTGAAGTAAAGTTTTTTGACTTCTGAAAGTCATTCCCTTTTGCTTGAAATACACTCATAAAGTCTTTCACATAAATGATATTAGGTTTTCCAAGTCCAAGCCTTACTCTTTCAATCAGTCCGATTCCTTTTTTACTATCTAACTCATCCAATGTTTTTATGGCTGTCGGCTTTGAGATATTTCTTCTTCTCATAATTTCTTCAACGGTAAAATAGATAAATACTCTATTTTCTTTGTCTATCCAGTTATTCTTAAAAGATATTCCCGTTCGTTTTAGAAGCATGGAATAAAGGATAATTGCTTCCGCTGACAACCCCTTAAATTCTTCTCCATCAACTAATATCTCCGGTACTTTAAGAAAATTAAATCGCTCTGCTTCTCTGTTATAGAAATAGTCAAAGTCCATCGCTTCACCTCCTCTCCAAAAAATTTGCAAAGAAAAAGACGATAGTTTTTTTCTCTATCGCCTTTGGTTACCATTTGTATTAAATTTTTTAGATTGATTTTATCTCTTCATTGATTCCCTGAAAGAATGCTATAACGGTTGCTCCAATCATCGGTACGCCGTATGGACTAACTAAAAATCCAATAATCAATGCTTCGATTCCGATGGTAACTTCTTTTTGTAAGAAAGATGCTATTGCTCCAAATATGCAAAACATCATCAGCAAATATAGCAGTGCCGTTCCTATTCCGAGTAAGAATGTCAGAAAGGCAGTGAGAATACTAAGCAGGAAGCTGATTGGGAAAAAGATTATTTTTATTATCCATCTCATAAAATATCTTCCCTTTCTATTCAATCATTTTGAAGTGTCTCAAGGCATCCATGATAGCTTTTTCTTTTTCAGGTGTACACTGTGGAATAATTTGTTTCTTCTTTTTAGACTTGTTGTAATGTTCTCGTAATTCTATTCCACATTTCCTTTTTATCTGTGCAATATATAATGTCGGAACTTTTAATTCAAATTTATTCCAAACATATTCTTTGATTTGAGCATATGTTGCCTTACTTTCAGCACTTGTCAAATCAAGCTCATCCAGCTCAATTTCAATATTTATATGCTTATCGACATCAAGTTTGGACAAAAGTGCTACCGTCTCCACGTGCGTTGTCTTTTGCTTGGGAACATAATTTTTTATCCTCGTCATTCTTGTAGGAGTACAATTTATTAATATCATTATCTTTAGCATTTTTTCTTTTATCTTTAAAGTTATTAGAATCTTGATTATCTTTAATTCCTGTTTTGAAATAGAATGTCAGGTCATAAGGATGGACTGTTCCGTCTTTATCAATTCTACCCACTACGACTTTATCAACTATGCTTTCAAATACTGTTCTGTTAAATTCTTCTATAATTTCTTTGTTTTCTAAGACCTTTTTAAATTGCTTTAATCTTTCTTTAATAGAGTTTTCATCTTTGATAGTTAGCTCTAATGTTTTCTTTTCATCAAGTAATTCTTCTTTTTGTTTTGTAAGTTTTTTATACTTTTTAGCATAAACTTCTTCGTCTATACTATCTTCTAAATGAAGATCAACTAACTTTCTTTCTTGACTAATGATTCTGTTTAATTGGTTTTCTAACTTTTTCAAATCTTTGACTAAAGATTCATCATTTATTTCTTCTTCAACAATTTTTAAAAAGTCATCTATTACAGTTGAATCTGCATGGCATAATTGCCTATAGCTTTCAACAAAAGCTTTTTCTATTGCTGCTTCTTGTATTCCTTTTGAATGAGGGCAATATTTTTTACCTTTTTTAGTTGATCTTACACATTGCCAGTTAATTTTTTTGTAAATTGAACTTGTATGCCAAGTTCTTCTTGAAAGTATCTCTCCACAAAATCCACATTCCAGCATACTTGAAAAAGCATATTGTCTTGATAGTTTTTCTCTCTTCCTATCCTTGTTAGCAATTGTGTTTCTGTTTTGTGCTCTTCTAAGTCTAATCTCCTGTGCCTTTTCAAAATCTTCTTTTGATATAATTGGCTCGTGATGATTTTCTATGTGGTATTTATCAGATTCTCCAAAGTTTGCTAGTCTTCTTTTTGTTATAGGATCAACTGTGAAAGTTTTTCCCATTAGTATATCGCCAATATACTTTTCATTTTTAATTATTCCTAACACTGTAGTATCAGACCATTTTGTTTTACCTCTCGGGGTGAGATATCCTTGTTCTTCTAGTTCCCTACCAATGACCGAACCACCATTGCCTTCTAAATATCTTTTAAAGATATATCTAACAATTTTGGCTTCTTCTTCATTTATAGAGATGCTTTTTGTTGTAGGGTCATAATCGTAGCCAAGGCAACCTTGAAAACCAATAAGCTCCCCCTTTTCCATTTTCATTTTCAGTCCTTTTTTTACATGGGCTGAGGTATTTTCTACTTCTTGTTGAGCTACTGAACTTAATATTGTTAATAATAGCTCTCCATCCATTGTCAAAGTATCTATATTTTCTTCTTCAAATACTACACCAACGTTATTTTCCTTTAAAAGCCTTACATATTTCAAAGTATCTAATGTGTTTCTAGCAAATCTCGATATAGATTTTGTTATTATCATGTCTATATCTCCATTTTGACAATCACTTATTAGTCTCATGAAATCTGCTCTTTTAGTAGCAGTTGTTCCTGTTGTTGCTTCATCTGCATATATACCAGTCAAAGTCCAGTTCTTATTATTTTTTATTAGATTCGTATAATAATCAACTTGCGATTTATATGATTCAAGTTGGTCTTTACTATCTGTACTTACTCGACAATATGCCGCAACTCGTTTTAAATCTAAATGTAGTGCATTTCTATTTCTTGCTCCTTTATTTGAAGCTTTTATTACTTTTACTTTAGTATTCATTTTACCTCCTTCCCATTTTGTATCTTTCTACAGTGTTATTATATCACAAGATTAATTACTTTCTATCCATCTTCTTATAATCATTATCTAATCTGTTCTTAATTTTTGTATATTCCTTATCATTAATTAATTTAAGATCATAAAGTCTACATAACATAGCAACTCTCATACTATAAATCTTTATTGCTTGCATTTTACCTCCTATGTAAATTATTTTTTTACCTTGATAAGTGGATTAAATTTGAAATATGCTAATCTCACATAATCAATTTCAAGAATATTCACACTTCAAAGTATTTTGATTTTTATAGAAAGATGATAAAACACCCCTCACTTTATAAAGTGAAATTTGCCCTCTTTGGTAACCAAAATTTTTATTTTTTTATAGTATTTTTGAGTTTCAATGATTAATTTGAACATAAAAAAAGGACTTATGCTATTAGGCATAAATCCTCTTTTCTAAATTTTACTGTTTAAAGACTTTAATATTTCTTCCTATAAATTATTTAATTTCCATGATTCCGCCTTAGCTTTTGCATTTATAAGGTCAGAATAAAGTCCATTATTTTTAATCAGTTCTTCATGATTTCCACGTTCAACTATTTCCCCATCTTTTAAAACTAAAATTTGATCTGCATTTCTAATTGTCTTTAGTCTGTGGGCAATCATAATTACTGTTTTGTTTTTTGTTAATGATTCTATCGCTTCTTTAAGCTTATCTTCATTTTCTGGGTCTATATTTGCTGTGGCTTCATCAAAGATTATGATGTCCGCATCTTTTAGCATGGCTCTGGCTATGGAGATTCTTTGTTTTTCTCCACCAGATAGGCTTGCTCCACCTTCCCCAATGATAGTGTTATATCCTTCTGGTAAAGCTTCTATAAATTCATGACATCTTGCCTTCTTTGCAGCTTCTACAACTTCTTCATGGCTTGCATTTTGTTTTCCAAATTTTATATTGTTTTCAATTGTATCTTCAAAGAGATAGACGTCTTGAAATACCATGGAAATAGAATTCATTAAGTTTTCTATCTTATAGTCCTTAATATTCTTTCCACCTATGAAAATTTCTCCAGAGTTTATATCCCAAAATCTTGCAATAAGATTACAAAATGTTGTTTTACCAGATCCAGATGGACCAACTATGGCAGTCATGGTATTTTCTTTTATCTCTGCTGATACATTTTTTAAAATGGGTCTGTCATCATAAGAGAAGCTGACATTTTTAAAGACTATATCATGATTTTTTATAGGCTCTGTAATACTTCCTTCTTTCATATCAGGCATAGAGTCGATAAAACCTACAGAATCTATGGCATTTTCGCAAGCTCTTAGGATTGCCATGTTTGATCCTGCCCCGATTAATCCTTCAAAGATAATAAAGGATGCCATAATCATAAGAATTGTTTCAGCAAGTGGAAGTTCACCAGATAAATTTAATTTTAATGATACATAGACCATAGCTACTGTTGTTATTCCCATTACAATTCTTTGGATAACTGTGTAAGGTGCTACAGATATTTCTAAATCTAAAAGTATATTTGATGTATCTTTTATAGACTTTCTTAAGGCTCTGTTATTTTCTCCACCAAGATTATAGGATTTA